>NZ_KV792508.1:78292-136431 GCF_001808215.1 Serratia sp. HMSC15F11 | reverse complement strand
CACGGTGTATTAATCAACGGGGGGCAGGTCAGTATGCTCGTCGAAGGTTTGAATAGAAAGGGGGAGGCGCGAATAGTCATGCGGCAGCGCAGTACGGTTGATTCAAGGAGCGTTCTGGTAGCTGGCTATCAGCAGCTTGACGGCTCGGCAAGCTGTTTCGGTCTCTTTTTCCAGACGTTCAAGGTTGCCATGGGCTGACCAACTCAGCAACAAGCCGTCGAACAGATTGATCAGTAGATTGCTAATGGCGGTTAACGTGGCCGGTTTTAGTTCTGTAGCGGTAATACTCACGATCGCTTGCTTGGTCGCTTCGATAGAGGCGGTGTAAATTTTGTTTGCTACGTCCGGGTTGTTACGAAGATTCCAGAAGAACAATTCGAATTGCGTAGTTGCCAAGTCAGGGTTGGTAGTGAACCACCTGACCAGACTGCGTAGTATCTCTCCCACTGCTTCCGCTGTTGTCGAATTTTCCGGCATGTTCTGCAACGACTTCTGAGGCATGTTAATAAGAGACTCGTATACTGCACAGAACAATTCGTCCTTCGTGTGAAAGACATAGTGCAAGGAGGCTAACGGAGAACCTGCTGCCTCCGCAATACGCCGCGTAGTGGCATTAGCCACGCCATGTTCCGTAATCACCTTGATGGTGGCTTCAATAAAGTCCTGTCTCCGCTCTCTAGCACTTATCCGAGCCATTAAATGTTCTCCTTTTTTGATGTTGTCGCCAGCGAAGCTCTGGCTCCGTGGATAAGGAATACTATCGCAGGGTCAAGCCCCAATCCATAAATCGATGAAACCCCTTTGCTGACAGGCATGCTGCGTGCCTTTGTAAACCTGCGAGAAAAAACAGGCGAAAATTATCAGATCACTCAACTTGATCAATTGACCATGTTCGACAATGCTGAATTCTCCAGCTGGTCATCGCCGAATGGGGGTGATAGGGCGGGGACAAAAGGCGTCCTGGGCCGGCCATGTATGCGCTGGGTCTGGTTGCACAGGTTGCTAACTGAATAACCATAAAGGTAGACAGCATATGAATACACGAAAACTCTCGACGCTCAGTAGTGATGCATCGATCGATCAGGTGGTAGAAGTCATCAAGCGCGACGGCGGGGTCATAATTTCCGACTTTGTCTCACCAACAGTGCTGAAGTCTCTTGCCAACGAGCTGGACACTTACCTGAATGCCACACCTTTTGGCGTGGATCCCTACTTCGCGGGTACTCAGACTCGCCGTATCGCCCGCATAATCGGGCGAAGTGATACCGCCGTGGAGGTGGCACTCAATCCGCTGTTCATCGGTGCCGCCAGAAAGATCCTACAAACACCCACCCACGTTTGGGTCGGCAATGACCGTGCAGAGATCGAGCCTGATATTCAACTCAGCATTACTCAGGCTATTCAGATCGCCCCGGGCCAAGGCCGCCAGCCTCTGCATCGTGACGATGCCACGTCGCTCTGGCGCCATCCACAGTATGGCCGTGAAGCAAGGCTGCAAATGATGTTGGCCATTTCAGAATTCACCGAAGAGAATGGGGCAACGCGTGTCATTCCAGGGAGCCATCTATGGGATGACGAGCGTATGCCTACTCAAGAAGAAACTGTCGCTGCAGAAATGAAAGCAGGTTCCGCGCTGTTATGGATGGGCTCTGTGTATCATTGTGGTGGCTCCAATAATTCCACGTCTCCTCGCACTGGACTGACGATGGCCTACGATTTGGCGTTTCTGCGTCTTGAAGAAAATCACTTCCTTTCCATTCCCGTTGAACGCGTTCGTCAACTTCCTGCTGAAATGCAGCGTCTACTGGGCTGGAGTGCCAGTTCGACACTGCAGGGGTGGGTGGAAATCGATGGCCAAATGCGCGATCCCCAGGAACTTCTGACCATGTCGAACTTCTCCGAACCTGGAAAAGGGTTCTGACATAGACAACCCCATGGGGTAACCCATGGGGAGAGCAATGGCTTCCAACTAAAGTAAAGGCCCGGTCACCACGATAGCGGTAGCGTGGCCGTGAGTGCTGGTCGTCGAACCGGACGGGCTGATGGTAAATGACGTTTGCAGTAAAGCAGTTCACGGACGATGTTTTGCAGAGGCTGCGTTATTCAAGATCGACGGGACTGCTGTGTTGTTTTCGGGCCGTGTGTGGCACGCCCCATTCAGAATGAAAACTGTTCTGCTGTGCATGCCGGAGGGGGCTCTGTTGCCATCAGACCACCGCTATATTCGTGTACCTTTTGAGTGATTGGTATCGTCCATGACCATTACGTTGTCTGTTTCACTACGTCCGTCAGAAGCAGTTTGTGAACTCATGCGCAAAGGCGCCGAACTCGCTCAGACACTTCCAACTGAGTGGATCGAGCGTTTGAACCAGTCGCTTGCCGCTTCTCAAGAAGGTATGAGAATACTGGAGGACCCGGTCATGCTGGCAGCGTTCCGGCGCGCCAATCGGGCAGAATTGTTGCACTGGGCAAATGCGAATCTGCAGCGCCCCGGAGAACCCGTGCAACCCTACGTGTCTGCTGACATTCTGGACACGGCCCGAGAGCTGGTTCATAGGGGCGAAGGGGAGCTGCTGATGAAGATCGCCCGATCGACGCAAAACGCAGCTTGGGAGCTTTGGATGGCGCTTGCGTTTAACCTTACGCAAGATCCCATAGAGCTAAAGGAATTCCTCGAAGTTTCGTTGCGCTCGATCTCGACATTCATCGACAGCAACATGTGTACATTGACTCAAATTCTCCTGGAGGAAAAGAGAGCTCAGATCCATGAGGGTTCTATCGACAAACGCAGCCTGGTCAGCCGGTTGCTTGATGGTGGAAACGTGGATGTTGAGCAATTAGGCAGGCAACTGGGTTACAGTCTTTTTCAGCGGCACCGTGCCTGTCTAATCTGGAGCGAGATCGAGGATATGGATATTCGCCGACTGGAGACAATGGCGTATGCGGTGGCACATCTCATGGGTTCGACAGCTCCCCTCATCGTCTTCGCTGGCCCTGCGACCTTATGGGTTTGGTGCCATACGACAAAAGTATTGGATTTAAACGAACTGCAAGATATTGCTCGGCGTTTCCCAACACTACGAGCGGCCATCGGCTCACCGATCGCAGGAATAGGCGGCTTCCGCCGATCTCATCTGGAAGCCTTGACCACCCAGAGATTATTAGGGCGATTAACTGGTGCGCCGGCCGTTGCTACGATAGACCAGGTGAGGATGGTGTCCCTGATGACCCACGACGCCCGTGCGGCTAGGCAGTTTGTCTTGAGAACGCTCGGACGCCTAGCGACAGATTCTGTGGTACTTCAACGATCGCTGCATGCTTTCCTGGCCAACGGTTGTAATGTCACCCAGACCGCTGAAGCACTGCGTACGCATCGCAATACATTGCTGCGCCGCCTGGATCGCGCTCAGCATCTACTGCCTCTCCAGTTTGCCGACCACCGTATTCAAGTTGCAGCAGCCCTTGAACTGTTGATTTGGAATATCCCGCTGAATGACGAGGAAAGCAGATGATGAGATGAGCAGGGCACGTTCTTGCGGCTCACTCAGGGCTGTCTTGAGGCGACGCAGGATGGAAACAATAAGCGATATGCTGGGGGTTATATAATGAATGCAGGGAACAAAGCATCTTTTGGTGGCGTTGCACCATTGAAGTTTCGCAGCCTGGGGGGCTGGGTGGAGCCGCCTGCCGACCTACAGCCCTCGCTTGAAGGGGATGTGAAGGCTGATGTCATCGTGGTCGGTGCCGGATTTGCCGGGCTATCGACTGCGCTGGAGTTGAGGGCGCTGGGGGCGCAGGTCATCCTGCTGGAGCAGGAGTTCGCCGGCTTCGGCGCCAGTGGCCGCAATGCCGGCTACCTGCTGGGCAGCATGGGAATCGAGTACGAGATGTTCGTCAAGCGGTTAGGTGTGGCACAGGCGACGCAGTTCGTCAGGTTCTACGACGAGGCAGTGCCCTACGTGGAAGGTCGAATGAAAACGTTAGGTATTGACTGTGATTACAACCCGTCCGGTGTGTTGCGAGCAGGTATTCATCTCAGCCAGGAAAAACGCCTGCGGCAAAACATGGCATTGGGTCAAAAGTTAGGGGCAAAGACCCGCTTCGTGGACAGTTCCGAAATGCGGGCGCGGGGAATTCCGCCGGCCTTTCTTTTCGCCGCCGAGCAGTGTGGTGGCACGTTGAATCCTGGGAAGTATGTCGGCGGTCTGCGCCGTGCGGCTATCGAGGCGGGGGTGAAATTTTACGAGCGCACGCCATTGCTCTCCTTCAGCGAGGGTTCGAGCATTGTCTGCAAGACTGCGCACGGTAGTGCGACCGCTCCGGTAATGGTATTGGCGGCCAATGCTTACCTCCCCCAGCTAGGCGTGCTGCGCAACAAGGTTGCAGCGATTCGGGTGTCGGCGATAGAAACGCAACCGCTCTCGCCGCAACAACTTGCTGCTCTGGGATGGCAGGGAAGAGAGGGGATCATCACGCCGCACTATACCATGGAGAGTCACCGCCTGACGGCGCACGGCACCATGGTATTGACTGTCAAGAAGTTGGGCTATGCCTATGGTTCAAAGACGCCCAACATCCCCGATCAAGGTGCCTATGTGGCATTGGAACAGGTACTACGCGCACGCTATCCGGCCTTGCACGACCTAGGTATCAAGCATTGTTGGAGTGGTTATGTCAGCGGCGCCTATGACTTCCTGCCGGTACTCGGCGCAATGGGCGAAAAACAAAATATTTTCTATACCGCCGGTTGCTCGGGCCATGGACTCGGCACCCAATCGTTTATCGGCTTGCTTTTGGCCAAGCAAATCAACGGCAGGACGCCAGAGCTGTTGGCTGCGTTGCACCACAAGACGCCATCCATGCTGCCTGAGCCCTTGCAGTGGTGCGCCATACAGTCCGCGTTTGCGGCGGCTAAGTTGATGGATGACTGGATCGATAGGAAAGTACGTAAAGATATTGCCATAAAAGGCTGATTGCATTTGATGTCGTTGCCCTTGGTTCGTGACGGCGGAGCAACGACGTAACTCTAGTGACAGAGGCTGTTATCGTGGAATTAATAGATATATTCGCGTTGTTCTCGTGTGTACTCCTGGTGGTGTGCGGTTTGTATTATGGTGCGGCATTTGTCAGGCGCAAAAACTACCTGCTTGGCGTGGAATTTTTGATAGTTGGTATTTCCGCGACAAACTTTACGACCTTCATCGCTACCGGCTGGCAAACCAACTACGATGTTGCCATTTTTCTTGATGCCTTTTCCCGAGGTGTCGGTGTGCCGATTGTTGGAACGCTTGGCTTGATGGCCGTGACGCATGGCTACAAGCCGTCGCCGGCGAAGGATTTCATCTTGTTCTTGGCCGCTTTCAGTGTCACGGCTATTTACTTCCTGTCGACGGCATTCAAACCGTGGCTGCCCTATTTTTATGTGCTGATGTGGGCGCTGTACACATTGTATCTGCTGTATTTCATTTGGTGTCTGGTGCGTGCCGGCGAATTCCTGCATGCGCTGGCGACTCTGCTGGGGGGGGGCGCAGGGGGGACGATTGCGCTGAAGTATGACTTCTTCCCGATCCTGGGAGATGGCACGAAGATGGTCTTTATGACCTGTGCCTTCCTTACTTGGTCTTACATGATGGCGCAGTTATTCTATGCTTATTGCGCACTTCAGCGCTCAATGAAAACCTCTACGCACACTATGGTTCATTCTCGTTGACGCGTACCGGTTTGTTGAATCAATTAGATCTGGAATGAGCCGTGTAAAAGGCCATTGCTTTCTGGCAGGGGCTGTACAGCACTCTGAGTAAAGACTTTTTTTCAGTCAGTGGCAGAGTGAAAAATGCAAAGTTTATTCGTATACGGCACCCTGGGGACGGGCAGACCCAACGCGCACATTATGGAAGCCATCGGCGGCAGCTGGGAAGAAGGCAGCGTTGGCGGATCGCTGCTTAACGAAGGCTGGGGCGCCGAGATGGGCTACCCAGGCATCGTGTTGGATAACAGCGGCAATCGGGTGAATGGTTTTCTGTTCCGTTCAGCTAATCTCGTCAACCACTGGCCGACTCTCGATGCGTTCGCAGGCGAGGGGGATGAACGGGTAGCGGTCAGCGTCACCACCGCCGGCGGCGAAACCGTCGATTCGTTTATCTACATGTTGAAGAAATGATCTGAAGCCGCCTCGCCGAGTGGGTGCGAGGCGCATGACCCGCCGGCAATTGAACCTTCGTTTATTTTGCCGCGCTACAATAGGCGAAAATTTCCCCATGGAGCCTATCGTGCGCAAATCCAGATTCCTGCTCGTGACCTTGCTGTGCCTGTGCGCCGCCGCCGTGCTGTACGTGATGGCTTACCGGGCGCTGGGGCATTACCTCAGCGACGGCGAGAAGGCCTACCCGGATATCAGCGTTGAAATCCGCTGAGAGTCGTGCGGCGCCGCGGTGATTGCGCCGACTTTTTCGCACTGATTTACCCGCCATTTACCCGCCGTCGGCAATGATGACGCTGCGTCTCCACACTGTGTGGTTCTCTTGGGCGGAATGCGGTTATGTCACTGCAACAGGTTTCGAATGTCTCTTTGAGCAACAACGGCTTAAAGGGTATCAGTTACAAACATTACGCGTTGGCGATCGTGGCGTTTTCGGCGATCGTGCGGTTTATTTCCTTAACGGATCGGTACTTTTGGTGCGATGAGGCCTCCAGCGTGCTGACCAGCCGCTATGATGTGGGCGCTTTGCTGTACCACGCCTCCTTCGACGTTCACCCGCCGCTTTATTATCTGTTGCTGCATGGCTGGATGGTTCTGTTTGGCGACGGCATCATGGCCGCCCGTTCGCTGAGCCTGGTGTTCGGCGTGGTGACGGTGGCGCTGGCAATGCGCTTTACCCGTTGGTTGGCCAACGAGCGGGCGGCGCTGATAGCGGGATGGCTGATGGCAATCATGCCGATGGCGGTGCGTTACAGCCAGGAGGCGCGCATGTACGCGCTGATGGGGATGCTGGCGATTGCCGCCGCCATGGTGCTGGCGAAGTGGCTGAAAACGCCGGATAACCGCCGCTATCTGGCGCTGTATGCGCTGTTGATGACGCTGAGCTTTTATACCCATTACTTCACCATTTTCACGCTGATCGCCCACTGGCTGGTGGTGTTGGCGCTGTCGTGCCGCCGTGAAGGCGTACGTTACATCAAGCAGCCGGCGTGGTGGCTGGCCAATGTGGCGATCGGGGTGGCCTACATTCCCTGGCTGCTGGTGCTGTTCAATCTGCTGGCGCATATCGCCGAACTGCGGGTCGGCGGCGACGTCGGTTGGATCCCTCAGGTCTCCTGGGGCGATCTGCCGGCAATGTATTGGCGTTTTCTCACCAGCCATGACGGCAGCAACTATCCCACGGCGATTCTCTGGCTGCTGCCGGCGATGTTTATCGCGTTGTGCGCGCTGCTGCTGAAACGGCGCGCGATGCCAAGGACATTCTCGCTACTGCTGCTTGGCGGCATTCTGATCCCGGTGACGCTGGTATTCGCCATTTCCTGGCGCACGCCGCTGTTTGTCGATCGCTACCTCTATTCCGCCGCGCTCGGCATTCCGCTGGTGTTGGGCGTGTTGATCGCCGGAATGAAAAGCCGGGTGCGCGGGATCTCTTTGCTGTTGTTCTTCAGCCTGCTGTTCGGCTGCGGCGTGCGTAACGACTACCCAGTCGAGAAAGATGAGTTCAAGGTGATGGTGCACTATATCAACAGCCACTATCAGCCTAACGATGCGGTAGTGGTCAGCAACATGTTTAACTACCTGAGCTACGTGTATTACAACAAGAAGGGCTATCGCGCCTTGCTGTATACCCCGGCCAGGCCCAACGGCATTTCGGGCAAGCCCAATGCCTATGGCTTCGGCACCTTTTTCCACGATCGGGCGGCGCAGACCTATGTCGATAAGCTCAGCGATTTATCGAAAGGCCATCGCCGGGTCTGGCTGGTCAGCGGCGGGGATTTCAATCAGGACTTCGGCCGTTCGCCGCCGGGATGGGTCAATACCGCCACCTTCAAGAGCGGCGGTTTCGAATCGCGCCTGTTTGTGGTGCGTTGAGCGAAATGTCATATTTCCCATTCGGCGTTACATCTGGCCGAGCAAACTTACGCGGGGATGACAGTTCTATACATTGGGATTGGTACTGTAGCTCTACCCGATGATGTTGTGTGTTATCCATTCCCTGTAGTGTATTACCCCATCCCTGTTAAGTTTATCCCGCCTTGCGCGGGATTTTTTTTATCTGCGCCGGGCGAGATGCACGCTGCCGGTCATGATGTTGCGTGTGGCTGGCAGGGCGAGAAAATCGTGTGGGAATCCCAGCTCGATGGCGCTGAGATCGTCCAATCGTCGCCAATGATCTTCCGCCAGCGCCACCTTCAAGGCGCCGAGGTTATCTTCCAATTGCGCCAGGGTTCGGGCGCCGACGATCGGCGCGGTGACCGTCGGGTGACGCAGTGTCCAGGCCAGCGCGATTTGTGATGGGGAATATCCAGTCTCATCAGCTATCTGGTTGACGGCGTCGGCGATATCAAGATTGTGTGCGTTCAATGTCCCCTTGGCTCGCACGGCTTCACGCCGAGAGCCCGCTTCATCGGGCGACGGTTGCAGATCCTGCCGCCGGTATTTGCCGCTTAATACGCCGCCGGCCAGCGGCGACCAAGGGATCACGCCCATCCCCAATTCTTGCGCCATCGGCATCAGCTCGCGTTCGACGGTGCGCTCCAGCAGACTGTACTCGATTTGCAGAGCGATCAGCGGCGACCAACCACGCAGGTCCGCCAGCATTTGCATTCTCGACGCCTGCCAGGCGGGAAGGTCCGATACTGCTACATACAGCACTTTTCCGGCGCGTACCAAATCGTCCATGGCGCGCATGATCTCTTCCACCGACGTGGTGAAATCCCAGGCGTGCAGATAGAGCAGGTCGATGTAATCGGTATTGAGCCGTTGCAGGCTTCCCTCCACCGTTCGCAGCATGCTTTTGCGATGATTGCCGCCGGAATTGGGATCGTCCGGCTGCATCGGCAGGGTGTATTTGGTGGCGATCACCAACCGATCGCGGCGCCCGGCGGCGAATTCCCCCACGAAACGTTCGGCGCTGCCCTCGGTATAGCGGTTGGCGGTATCGATAAAGTTGCCGCCGCGTTCGACATAAACGTCAAACAGACGGCGAGCCTCGGCCAGTTCGGCGCCCCAGCCCCAGTCGGCGCCGAAGGTCATGGTGCCCAGCGCCAGCGGTGAAACGCGCAGGCCGGAACGGCCCAATAAACGATAGTGATCCAGCGATAGTGACGTGTTCATAGGCATTCTCCCGTGTAGGTAGCGTCTACGGTAGCGCCCGCAGGTTGTTTAAGGAATGCACTATAATCTTCATGAATTATTAAGGAGGGAGAGCAGAATGAGGGGCAGTGATTTCGCCGAGTTGCGCGCCTTTGCCGCGATTGTTGAGCATGGCGGTTTCGCTCGCGCCGCTGCACATTTGGGGATGTCCGCTTCGGCGCTCAGCCAAACGCTGCGCAACCTGGAGGAACGTCTGGGTGTGCGTTTACTGAATCGTACCACTCGCAGCGTGGCGCTGACTGAAGCCGGAAGACAGATGTTGGCGCGCCTGACGCCCGCGATGGCCGAGATTGACGCGGCGGTGGCACAGGCGGTCGAGCAACGCCAGAACCCCTCAGGTCTTTTGCGGCTTAATGTAACCCGCGTGGCGGCGTTACATTTTCTGGCGCCTTTGATCGCGCCGTTTCATCATCAATATCCTGATATTACGCTCGATCTCAATGTTGAGGAGCGGTTGGTGGATATCGTTGCCGGCGGTTTTGACGCCGGCGTGCGGCTGCACGAGAAACTGGCGAAAGATATGGTGGCGGTCAAGCTGGGCGGGGAGGTGCGGATGCGTGTCGTTGCTTCACCGGCGTATTTGGCGCGTCACGGCCGGCCGTCAACACCGGGCGATCTGCATCGACATCGCTGCTTGAATTACCGCTGGCCGACCAACGGCAGTTTGTATCGTTGGGAGTTTGAGTGCGACGGTGAAAAGCAGGAGATCGCCGTGGAAGGGCCGGTGATAGTCGATGAGCCGGAAGTCTTGGTGCGGGCTGCGATGGATGGGGCTGGCATTGCCTACCTGTTTGAGCAACAGGTTGCCGCCGGTTTGGCCGATGGCCGGTTGTTGCCGCTGCTCGATGCCTGGACGCCGCCGTTCCCCGGTTTCTATCTGTACTATCCGGCAAACCGCCAAATGCCGCGCCCGCTGCGTGCTTTTATCGACTTCGCCCGTCAACAGGCAGAGCAGGGCGCATAACGCGATTTTTTTGAATAACACCGTCAGTTTTATTCGGTATTCAGCCGCTGCGCGCTTGATTAGATTGAACGCGAGAGGGGCGCCGTCGGCGCCTTTGTGCAATGAGTGGAGAATTTCTATGGCGAAGACAGTAGTGGTGTTTCATTCCGGCTACGGCCATACCGAGCGTTTGGCGAAAGTGGTGGCGGAAGGCGCCGGGGCGGCAGCACTGATCGCCATCGACCAGAACGGTGATATCAGCGACGAAGCCTGGCAGGCGCTGGATGAGGCGGACGCCATCATCTTTGGTTCGCCAACCTATATGGGCGGCCCATCCTGGCAGTTCAAGAAATTCGCGGACGCCAGCTCCAAGGCCTGGTTCGGCCGCAAGTGGCAGGACAAAGTGTTCGGCGGCTTTACCAACAGCGCCAGCCTGAACGGCGACAAGCAGGTCACGTTGATCGCGCTGCAGACGCTGGCTTCGCAACATGGCGGCCTGTGGGTCAGCCTGGGGCTGCTGCCGGCCAACACCAAATCGGCGCAGCGCACCGACGTCAATAACCTGGGCGGTTCGGTGGGGCTGCTGGTGCAGACCCCGGCGGATGCCGGCGTGGATGAAATGCTGTCGGGCGATCTGGCGACCGCCAAGCTCTATGGCCAGCGCGTAGCGGGTTTTGCCGCCAAACTGGCGTAAGGTCTCCCGTGCAGAGAGGGCAGCGACGCGACTGAACGGACGCCGCGTTCATTTTCTCTGCACAATTGGCGTGTAAGCCGCGAAATGTTATTAGCCTGCTTGGGCTAACAGTGCATTTCGTACAAATATTCCCGGTTCCTAGGCCGGGTTTTTTGTTGCTAAGGTCTGCTTAAGCTTTCACCGCTATACTGCGCGGCAGCACAGGCATGCAACGTATGGCTGTGTCGTAACTGTCGATTTGCTGTTGTTCAAGCAAGCCCGCGCTATGCGGGCTTTTTTGGGGTTGTTATTGCACGGGCGGCCCAGTTGCAGGAAAATAATCGCGTAGTTATTCAAACATCATTCAACGACCAATAACCACAAGCTTATTAATGTAATTAACGCCGGCGGCGGCCTATTACGCTATGCGCTATGCTGACAGCAGAGTCGGCATTATTTGCTGACGCTATGCGGGTGAGCCCGCCGCGGTCGCATCAGGCTAAGAAAAGTCTGTTAATTAAATGTTAACGTTTTTTATTATTGATTTGTCTGGCTTTTTTGGTTGAAATCCGAGTTGACTATCCCTCACTGGCCGGGCGAGAGAGTATGCACATTATTATTCTGGTTATTAGCGAAATATGGGCGAGGCGATGAACGTCAGAATAAACGCCAGGCATGGCCTGCCTCTGACGGTTCAGCTGATCAATCTTTTCATGCTGGCCTTTTTACTTTCTCTGGTGGGTATTCTTAGCCGGCCGATTGGTTCGCTTTCTTTATTTTGGCCGGTGAATGCGATTCTGCTCGGTCTGCTGCTGCGCAAACCCGTTTACGCCACGCCGCTCGGCTGGCTTACCACTTACCTGGGCATGGTCGCCGCCGATCTCAGCACCGGCGAAGGCTGGTCCCTGGCGCTGTGGCTGAACGCCTGCAACATGTCGCTGATCGCCGTCGGTTACGGCATCATGCTGATGCTGCCCCAGTCGCAACGGCGCATGGGCAAACCCCAGGCGATACTCTATATGTTCAGCGCCAGTCTGGCCGGTGCGGCGGTGGCGTCGACGCTGTCGGTGCTGCGCAACGACAGCCTGTACAACAACACGGTGGTGGTCGCGTGGCTGGCCTGGTTCAGCGAGCAGTTCTCGACGACCTTGCTGCTGTTGCCGGTGCTGATGGCGGCGCCGCGGCTGAAGCAGCTGTTGCGCATACAGGTGCGTTGGCGTTTGAAAGGCTGTCTGCCTCTGCTGGCGCTGCTGCTGTCGCTGATCTTCAGCGTCTATATCGGCGGGCCGGGCGCTATCGCCTTCCCGATCCCGGCACTGCTGTGGTGCGCGGTGCGTTACCAGCTGTTCCCTGTAACGTTGCTGACGCTGTTGACCGGCATGACCGAGATCAGCAGTATTTCCGCCAACCTGGTGCTGTACGAAACGCCGAACAACCACAACGCCTTCCTCGACACGCTGATGTCCGCCCGCTTGGGCATCGCCATGTTGGTGATGGGGCCGCTGATCCTCGCCAGTTCTATCGCCGCCAACCGCAAGCTGATGCGGCGTCTGGAGCACAGCGCCAACCACGATTTTCTGACCGGGGTGCTGGCGCGCAGCGCGATGACGCGCAAAGCGGGCGAGCTGCTGGAGCACAAGCACCGCTCCAAAGAGGCGGTGTCGCTCCTGCTGATCGACATCGACCATTTCAAGCAGATCAACGATACGCACGGCCACAGCGCCGGCGATCAGGTTTTGGCGTCATTTGCGCACATCGTACGGCGCGAGCTGCGCCACGATCAGCTGTTCGGCCGCTTGGGCGGGGAAGAGTTCGCCATAATGCTGCCGCGTGCGCTGGCGGCACAGGGCGTGGCGCTGGGGGAACATCTGCGCCGGCTGGTGGAGCAGGCGGAACTGCAGGCGGAAGGCAAGCAAACGTTGAAAATTACCATCAGCGTCGGCGTCGCCAGCCTGGCGATGAACGAGGTGAAATCGCTGGAGCAGCTGATGAATATGGCGGATATCGCGCTGTATCGCGCCAAATCGCAGGGGCGTAATCGGGTGGAGTCGTTCAATGTGGTGAACGGCAACAGCGTCGAGCATATCCTGTTCCGCTAACCGTTTTCAGCCTTGCCTGGGCTCGAAGCGGGTTTCGCAATTAGGGCAAATCAGTATCACGTCTTGCAGCATTGCCGCGCATTTTTGCCGGGTAACATAGCCGCATTTAGGGCAGACGATTTGGGTGGAGCGGTTGATAAAACCTTTAACGCTGATGGAATCGGACATATCAATAGCCTGTGTCAGGTGAAAACTCACGCTAACACAGGCGACGACAAATTTCGTTGGTTATTTTCTGTACGCAGAAGCTTACAGGCTTTTCAGCGCCTTGATGGTCTCATCCATGTCGATCTCGTGCTCGGAGAAGGTATGGGTGGTGTTCTGGAAAGTGGTAATGGTCAGCATGCGCAGCGTTTGCATGGTCTGCGCCTGGTCTTCTGACTGCGGGCGAATGCGGTTCATCAGCAGGCCGACCGACAGCACGGTGTTCTCTTTATCCACGTCGGCTTTGACCGGCACTTCCTTGGTGAAAGTATTGAAAGACTTGATGCTGGCGATCTTGATTCTTTCGTTGGCGATGATGATGTATTTGCTGGGCGCCAACACTTTGACCGCATAAGCCGACGGGCCTTTGGTGTTGTTGGTCGGTTCGAAGGTCACCGCCGCATTTTTCTTAATCAGCTCCGGGTTCTGCACTTTAATCACGTGAAAATAACGATTTTCTCCGTTCTCGTCGGTAATAAAGCCGAAGCCTTTGTCTTCAAAAAAAGTCGTTATCTTGCCGTTCATCGCTATTCTCACAAAAGGGTTCTATACAGAGCTTATGATAGCGCGGAATGCCTTGCAGCGACAGATTGCGCGGGCGGCATTTAGTCATGCGATAACGGCATTTAGCGGCTTTCTCCCCACATGCTATGTTCATGCTGACTTCATTCAATGCGAAAAAGGAATAGCGATGGGCATCAAACGTCTCAATCACGCCGTGCTGTATGTCAGCGATGTGCGGCAGAGCGCCGACTTTTATCATCAGGTGTTGGGGTTCAAGCTCAAGCCGTCCGACAGCCCGGATCGGGCGGTGTTTACCCAGGCCGCCGATTCGGACAACGATCACGATTTGGCGCTGTTCAGCAAGAACCTGGGCCAGCAGCGCGCCGGGGTCTTTCGCGCCAACAACGAGCCGCCGGCGGAGCATGAGCCACCGGCCGGGCTGTACCATCTGGCCTGGGAAGTGGATAGCCTGGAGGAGCTGGAGCGTATTCGTCACCAGCTGGCCGAACGCGGCATTCTGGGGCTGGAAGAGGATCACGGCGTGCACAAAAGCATTTATGGCCACGATCCGGACGGGCTGCTGTTCGAGGTGACCTGGTTTATTCCGCCGGCGTTGCTGACCGACGAGGACAAAAACCAGCAGGGGATCCGCCCGCTGGACTTCGCCGCCGAGAAACGGCGTTTCGCCGGCCGGTAAGCGGCTCGGGTACGGGGCGCCGCGGCGCCCTGACGATCACAGCACTTTGTTGAGAAAGTTGACGGTGCGCGGATGCTGCGGCTGAGCCAGCACTTGCTTGGCGTCGCCCTGCTCGACGATTTGCCCGTCGACCATAAACACCACCCGATCCGCCGCTTCGCGCGCAAAGCCGATTTCATGGGTGACCACCACCAGCGTGACGCCCAGATCCGCCAATCCCTTTATCACGTCCAGCACTTCGCCGACCAGCTCGGGATCGAGCGCGGAGGTCGGTTCATCGAACAGGATCACCTTCGGGTTCAGCGCCAGCGCGCGCGCGATGGCGATGCGCTGCTGTTGGCCGCCGGAGAGGTGGCGCGGGTAGGCGTCCGCCTTATGGCGCAGCCCGACCGTATCCAGCAGCTCATAGGCTACCGCTTTCGCCCGTTCACGGGAGTGGATCTTGTGCACCACCGGCGCTTCGATGATGTTTTCCAGCACCGTCAGATGCGGGAACAGGTTGAAGTTTTGGAACACGTAGCCGACGTTGATGCGCTGCCGGAGGATGGCCTTTTCCTTCAGCTCGTACAGCCGGTTGCCCTTGCGGCGGTAGCCGACGTAGTCGCCGTCGATGCGGATAAACCCCTCGTCGACGCGCTCCAGATGGTTGATCGCCCGCAGCAGCGTCGATTTTCCGGAGCCGGAAGGCCCGAGGATCACGGTCACGGTGCCCGGCTGCAGCGTCAGGCTGACGTCGTCCAACGCCTTGTGTTTGCCGAAGAACTTGCTGACGTTGCTGATTTCGATCAGGCCGCGCGCCGGCACCGGGGTGAGGTTGCGTACCGGCTGTTCGGGCAAGGCGTAATAATCAATGGCTTCAGACATGCGGGTCTCCTAACGTTTTAGCCAGCCGGCCAGTTTCTGCCAGGGCGTCGGCGGCAGTTCGCGCACCGCGCCCCGGGCGAAATAGCGTTCGATGTAGTATTGGATCACCGACAGGGCGGTGGTGATGAACAGATACCAGACGGTGGCCACCATCAGCAGCGGTATCACCTGCTGGGTGCGGTTATAGATCACCTGGATGGTGTAAAACAGCTCCGGCAGCGCCAGCACGTAAACGATTGAGGTGCCTTTCGCCAGACTGATGATCTCGTTGAATCCGGTCGGAATAATGGATCGCAGTGCCTGCGGCAGAATGATGCGGAAGGTGCGGCGATAGCCCGGCAGGCCCAGCGCCGCCGCCGCTTCGTGCTGGCCGTAATCCACGCCCAGGATGCCGCCGCGGATGATCTCGGCGGTATAGGCGGACTGCACCAGCGTCAGGCCCAGCACCGCCACGGCGAACTGGCCGAGAATGTCGATGGTCGGATAGCTGGCGAACACCACGGAGGTGAAGGGAATGCCCAGCGAGATGGCGTCGTACAGGTAGGAAAAGTTGTACAGGATGATCAGCACCAGAATCAGCGGCAGCGAGCGAAACAGCCAGATATAACCCCAGGCCAGCGACGCCAACAGGTAAGAGCGCGACAATCGCGCCAGCGCCAGCAGGGTGCCGAACAGGATGCTGAACAGCGTGCCGAGCAGCGTCAGCAGCAGGGTTTGCCCCAGCCCAGCCAGCACCGCCGGCGCGAAGAACCACTCGGCGAACACGCCCCATTCCCAGCGCGCGTTGCCCGCCACCGATTGCACGATGGCAGCCAGAATAAACAGCGAAAACAGCGCGCCGATCAGCCGCAGCGGATAGCGGGCGGGCACCACTTTCAAGACTTCTTGTTTGGACATGTCATGTCTCCTGATACAGATAAAGGGGCCTTAGGCGATTTTCCTTTCCGACGCGCAACAACACGCGCCCTCTGCAATCAGGCTTTTGCGGAACGGCAGGCGGCCATCGTAGGGTGGGCGGCTGTAAACCTCGCTGTCGACGGTGGGATCGAACTGCGGCTGATACCCGTTGCTCAGATACAGGCCCACCGCTTCGGGCTGGCGAAAGCCGGTGGTCAGATAGAGCCGGTGATATCCCTGCGCCAGCGCCAGCGTTTCGAGCTGCTGCAACACCCGCTGTGCCAGGCCCTGGCGACGCAGATCGCCCCGCGTCCAGATGCGCTTCAGCTCGGCGGTTTGTGCGTCATAGCGTTTAAAGGCGCCCATGGCGATCGGCGCACCGGCGCGCAGCAGCACGATGAAGGCCCCCTGCGGCGGCGCGTACAGATCCAGCGGTTCCGGTTCCTGGTCACCAAAATAGTCGCCGTAACGCCGGCGATATTCGCCGAACAGCCCCTCGATTACCGGGGCGATCAGCGGGTCGGTCGGCAGCGTCTGAATGAAGGTGTCTTGCGTCATCGCGCGCTCCTAATCGCCCAGGCCGGGCGGGTTGATTTCCGACTGCGCAAGGCGTTCGACGCTCTCGCCCCAGCGGTTGAGCACCCGATCGTACTGCCCGCCGCCGATCGCGCCGTTCAGCGCTTCGTTCACCGCCTGCACCAGGCCGTTGCCTTTACGGGTGGTGACGGCGATGTGTGCCGCCTTGGGCCAACCGCCTTCCACCGTGCCTGCCAGCCGGGTGCGGCCGTTCAGCGCCGCTTTATAGGCGCCCAGCACGTTCGGCCCGAAGTAGGCGTCGGCCCGGCCGGATTGGATCGCCAGCGTGGCGGCTGCATCGTCGGTCACGTAGATTGGCTGGAAAGGTTTAAGCCCCTGCTGCCGATTCTGCTTGTCCCATGCCAGCAAGATGGCTTCCTGATTGGTGCCGGAGCCGACGATAATTTTTAATCCGGCGATATCGGCAGGCTGTTTGATCGTCGCGATCTTGCCGCCGGTTTTGACATAAAAGCCGAGCGAGTCGATGCGGTAGGTAGCGAAGTCGAAGCGGGTTTTGCGCTCTTTGGTCACGGTGACGTTGGTGATGGCCGCGTCATACTTGCCGGAAACCACCCCCAGCGGCCAGTCTTCCCACGAGGTTTGCACCACGTTAAGCGTTAGGCCCAGGCTGTCGGCCACCAGCTGAGCGATATCCACCTCGCTGCCGATCAGCCGCCGGTTGTCGGCGGCGAACAGCGCCAGCGGCGGCGTGTTGAGCGCGGCGATCGCGACGGTGAATTGGCCCGGCTTCACGAAGTGGAAATCGGCCGGCAGTTTGGCGATCGCCTGCGGGTTTTTCGGCGCGTGGATCGGGGTTTCATTGGCCTGCAAATCGATGCCGGTGCCCGCCTGTGCGGCGCCGGTCAGGCTCAGCAAGGCCGCCACGAGGGCGGCAGTAACGGTTTTCTGCATAGCGGGTATCCCTGAAAGCGATCTTATCATTGGGTGAATCTGTTCAGCGGGCGCTTCAGGCCCAGGTGCTCGCGCAGCGTGTCGCCGTGGTACGCCTGGCGGAACAGGCCACGCTGTTGCAGGACGGGCACCACCCGATCGACGAAGTGGCCGAAGGCGTTGGGCGTACCGCCGCTGATGATGAAACCGTCGGCGGCTTTGCCGTCGAACCAGCGCTGCAGACCGTCCGCCACCGCTTCCGGCGTGCCGCTGAACACCGGGCGCGGCGAGGCGGCTTCCAGCGCCACCTGGCGCAGCGTGAGGTTGCGCTCGCGGGCGCTGCGCTTGATGGCGTCGGTGGTGCTGCGAAAGCTGTTTTGCCCCAGATCGCCGATGTCGGGGAAGGGCGCGTCCAGCGGATGGCGGGCGAAGTCGTAATGCTCGAAGTAGCGGCCGAGGTAGTTGAGGGCGTTCTCGATGCTGACCAGGCGGGCGGTTTCCTGGTACTGGCGCTCGACGTCCGCGTCGTCGTCGCCGACGATCACGCTGACGCCCTGGAAGATGCGCAGATCGTCCGGTTCGCGCCCCTGTTCCACCAGCTGTCGCTTCACGTCCTGATAGAAATCCTGTGCCTGTTCCAGCGTGTCGTGATGGGTGAAGATCGCATCGGCGTGTTGGGCCGCCAGCCGTTTGCCGTCTTCGGAGGCGCCGGCCTGGAACAGGATCGGGCGCCCCTGCGGCGTGCGGCCGATGTTCAGCGGCCCCTGTACAGAGAAGAACTCCCCCTGGTGATTGAGAGTGTGCAGTTTGCCGGTGCGGAAGAATTCGCCGCTGGTCTTATTACGCACGAAGGCGTCGTCTTCCCAGGAGTCCCACAGCCCTTTGGCGACGTCGAGAAATTCGCCGGCAATGCGGTAACGCAGGCTGTGTTCCGGGTGTTCAGTGCGCGAGAAGTTTTTGGCCGAGCCTTCCAGCGGCGACGTCACCACGTTCCAGCCGGCGCGGCCGTGGCTCAGGTGATCGAGGCTGGCGAACTGGCGGGCGACGGTGAACGGATCGCTGTAGGAGGTGGAGAGGGTGCCCACCAGGCCAATTTTATCGGTGGCGGCGGACAGCACGGCCAGCAGGGTGAGCGGTTCGAAACGATTAAGAAAATGCGGAATGGATTTTTCGTTGATATATAACCCGTCGGCGACGAAGACGAAATCGAATTTCCCCTGTTCGGCTTTTTTCGCCGAGGCGATATTAAATTCGAGGTTAATGCTGGCGTCGGCGGTGGCGTCCGGGTGGCGCCAGGCGGACATATTTCCCGATGCGCCATGCAGAATGGCACCCAGGCGCAATTGCCGTTGATTATTCGCGTTGTCGCTCATCGTGATTATCCTGTCATGCGCCGCAGAGGCGCGCGGTGTTTGATGGGTCCACTATTGATGAGCGGCGGCGGGATGTAAAACAACAAAACAGCATATTCAAATGTTGAAAATTGCAAATATCACGGCGAGCGAAATAATAAGGCCCGACGCGGCATGTGCGGCGTCGGGGAAATACTATTTTCATTATTCAGGCGTTGCTGAGGGCTTTTTCCGGCGCGGTGGTTAATTGTTGCAGCGTGCGTTCCGCCAGCAGCGTGAAATATTGCGCCGCAGGGAACAGGGCCCGTTCATCGGGATTGAAACGCGGATGATGCAGGCCGAACTCGCTGGCGGAGCCGATGCTGACAAATACCCCCGGTACATGATGCAGATACAGCGCGAAATCTTCACCGCCCATCTGCAACTCCGCCTCTTCGACCCGGTAGCCGGCCTCGGCGGCAACGGTTTTGCTGAACGCCGCCCAATGCGGGTCATTGATCACCGCCGGCGGCCCCGGCTGCCAGCGGAGTTCGGCCTGCGCACCCAGCGCGGCGGCTATGCCGTCGATTACCTGGCGAATCTTGTCCGGCATCTGGCGGCGCACCGCGTCGCTGTGGGTGCGCACCGTGCCTTCCAGCTCCACGGTTTGCGGCAGCACGTTCCAGGTATTGCCGCCTTCGATGCGCGTTACGCTCACCACCAGCGATTCCAGCGAGCTGAAGCTGCGGCTGGGCAGCGTCTGCAGGACGCCGACGATCTGGCTGGCGGTGACGATGGTGTCGACGCCCTGTTCCGGTTTGGCGGCGTGCGCGCCCTTGCCGGTGATGAGGATCTGGAAGCGATCGACGTTGGCGTAGAACGGCCCGGCGCGGGTGGCGAAGGTGCCGGTGGGCAGCTCCGGCGCATTATGCAGGCCAAACACCGCGGCGACATTATCCAGCGCGCCGGCGTCGATCAGGTGCCGGGCGCCGTTGAAGGTCTCTTCCGCCGGCTGGAAGAAGAGGCGTACCGTGCCGGGCAGGTCGGCCTCACGCGCTTTCAGCAGGTGTGCGGCGCCGAGCATCACTGAGGTATGAAAGTCGTGGCCGCAGGCGTGCATCACGCCGCGGTTTTGCGAGCTGAAGGGCACGTCGGCGATTTCGTCGATCGGGAGAGCGTCAATGTCGCCGCGCAGCGCGATGATCGGCCCCTTGCCGCTGCCGATCTCTGCCACGACGCCGGTTTTCAGCGCCAGCGGCAGCAGGCGAATGCCCGCTTCTTGCAGCCAGCGCGTCAGTCGGGCGGTGGTGGCGAATTCGTGATTGGAAAGCTCCGGGTTTTGGTGCAGCTCACGCCGATAGGCGATGATTTTGTCTGCCAACTGGCTGGTCATAGGCTTGGCTCACAGTGGGAAATAAACCCTAACCCTAGTGCAGCGGCCGCCGAAGCAAAAAGACCATCTGGTTATATTTCATAGCGATTGCGTCTGCACGGGAGCGTCAACGCTGGGGGAAACGGGCGAGTTTGGGCGTTCGCTCGTTGTTCGCCGGTGGGTGGAGAGGATTGACCTGGCACGGTAACTTATCGCAACCGGTGCAATCAATTTACACCGGACAACACGGATTTTTTCACTCTTTATCGGATTTCTGTGATCGCGGTGGTGGACAAAATCCTGCCTGCTTGCTGTACTGTAATAGACACAGGTTTTGTGTCTTTCATTCACGTTAAAGGTAAGTTTGATGTCTAAGATTAAAGGTAGCGTTAAGTGGTTTAATGAATCCAAAGGCTTCGGTTTCATTACTCCGGAAGATGGTAGCAAGGACGTTTTCGTTCACTTCTCTGCCATCGTTAGCAACGGTTTCAAAACGCTTGCTGAAGGCCAGCGTGTAGAATTTGAAATCACGAACGGTGCCAAAGGCCCATCTGCCGCTAACGTTACTGCTATCTAAGCTGCGTAGCTGAATTTCTTAAAACCCGCTCATTGAGCGGGTTTTTTATTGGGCGCGTTATGCCTCGCTGCGGCGGCCTAACAGGCTGAACAGCAGGATGGCGACGGCGTAGCAGCCGACGATGGTCAGCGCCATCGACAGGCTGGACGTGCCGCCCAGCCCGGTGAGCGGCACGGCGCAGGCACCGAGCGCGAACATGCACACGCCGATCAAGGCCGACGCGCTGCCCGCTTTGTCACCCTGGCTTTGCATGGCCAGCGAAGAGGCGGTTGGGCCGACGATGCCGATCACCGCCACCGAAAAGAACAGCGGCACCAGCAACACCACCAGCGGCGCATGCAGCGCGGCGGCCAACAGCAGCAACAGCGATGCGACGGCCGCCAGCGTTAGCCCGCTCTTCAACACGCGACGCTCTCCCCAACGCGAACTGAGGCGGCTGGCCAGCTGCGCCGCAATGATCAGCCCGACGCCGTTAATGGCGAAGCACAGGCTGAACATCTGCGGGCTGAGGCCGTAGATCTGCTGCAAGACGAAAGGCGAGGCGCCGATATAGGCGAACATGCCGGCCATCACGAAGCCCTGTGTCAGGCACAGGCCCATGAAATAGCGCTGGGTCAACAGACTGCCCAGCGACATCATCATCGCCAGAATGCCGCCCTGGCTGCGGCGCTCGGCCGGCAGGGACTCGTGCAGTTTCAGCGCCGACAGGCTGAACAGCAGCACGGCGATGGCCGCCAGCACGCCGAAGATGCCGCGCCAGTTCATCACCTGCAGCATAACGCCGCCCAGCACCGGCGCGACGATCGGCGCCAGGCCGTTGACCAGCATCAGCAGGGCGAAGAAGCGGGTCAGCTCATGGCCGGCATACAGATCGCGGGCGATGGCGCGGGAAATCACCGCGCCACCGGCGCCGGCGATGCCCTGCAGCAGGCGTGCGATCAGCAACTGGTCGATGGTGGGCGCCAGCGCGCACCACAGCGAAGCGCCCAGCAGCAGGATCAGCGACAGCAACAGCGGGCGCATGCGGCCCAGTTTGTCGCTGTAAGGGCCGAAAATCAGCTGGCCGACGCCCAGGCCGAGCAGCCCGGCGGTCAGGCTGAGCTGCGCGGCGGCGGTGGAGGTATTCAGTTCGCCCGCCATTTCCGGCAGGGCGGGCAGATAGAGATCGGTGCACAGCGGCCCCAGCGCGGCCAGCAGGCCAAGCACGACGGCGTACACCAGACGTTGTCTGGCTAAGTGTTTGGTCATGGGAGATTAGCGTTTCCTGAACAGGTGAGAAATGGCCTGCTGATACAGATCGCGCAGCAGGGACGCATCGGCTTTTTGCGTGGTAAGGATGCGGTAACCGGTGCCTTCACTCATGACGGCGATAAACTCCACCCGCGCGGCGATCTCTTCCGCGCTGAAATGGGGATACAGCCGCTGCAGGTTGTGGCACACGTGGCGAAACAGCCGCGCTTCCGCATCGCTGAGCATTTTGGCTACCACCGGGTTGCGCGTGGCCTCGGCGGTCACTTCCAGCATCAGCATGTGATCGGTTTCGCTCTCGCCCGGCTGCTGAAACAGCGTGCGCGCCGCCAGCGTGCCGGCGATCAGGTTGATGTGATCGCCAAGGTTTTCCAGCCGCTGCATCTTGCTGGCGATGATGCGGTTGACGATTTCCTCGATAATCGCGTCTTTATTGGCGAAATAGCGATAGATTTGCCCGACGCTGAGCTGCGAGCCCTGGGCGATTTCCGCCATGCTGGCGGCGTGGAAGCCGTGGCGGCGGAAGCTGGTTTTCGCCGCTTCGACGATCTGATCGCGGCGGGCCTGCACCTTGGCCTGTTTACTGTCGTTGGGGGAGAGCATTTGCCCGATCCTTTGCTACGCGTGAGCCGGGTTCACATTTTTGGGTGTGAACGTTCATTCTCAATTGTAGTGTAGTCGGCCGGAAAGACGCAAGATGAACGCGTGCTGTGGGGAAAAGGCGCTTAAGCGAACAGGTAGGATTTGATAAAGGCGGCGACGATCAGCACACACAGCGCAACGGCAATCGCTTCGGCGGCGGTTTTCGGCAGGCTAAACATAGCGGTTTCTCATCCAGTCAGAAGTACTGGATGAGATTATGCGCATGCAAGATTAAGGAAACATTAAGGGCTTAGCGCCCGTTGACCCACATCACCAGCATGAAAGCCAGCAGCGTCATCGCCAGCGAGCCGGCCAGGTTGAGCAGCATGTTGGCCAGCGCCCAACCGAAGCGGCCATCCTGCATCAGGTACACCACCTCCAGCGAAAAGGTGGAGAAGGTGGTCAGGCCGCCGCAGAACCCAGTGGTGATCAGTAATTTCCAGGTGGGGTCCAGATGCGTCATGCGGGTGAAAATCGCCATCGCCAGGCCGATGATAAAACCGCCGATCAGATTGACCATCAGCGTACCGAGCGGAATGTGGGCGTTCAGCGGATTCATTTTCATGCTTACCGCCCAGCGCAAAACGCTGCCGACGCCGCCGCCGATAAATACGGCCAGTAAAGAGCTCAACATGGGGCAACTACCTTTCAATCAGAGAAATTCACGGGACTCGGAAAGGGACAGGCGTAACGCTACGCGCCTCTCTCCGAGAGGTTACGTAGACATCATCAGCCTGTGAAGGCGGTTAGGGAGGAATGTCATCTCCAGCGTGCCGCACGGCCTTTTTTACCGTACCCGGTGGATGTTACACCTAACGCCGCCTATTTTGTAGTATCGACAATCTGCGAGGTTACCCCATGGAAATCAGAACGGCGCGCCTGAGCGATCGCCAGGCTATCGCCGAATTAATGACGGCGTTGGATTATCCCGGCACCGAGGCGTTTCTGACGCAGCGAATGCACCAGCTGCTGGCGCATCCGGACGAGGCGCTGCTGGTGGCAGTGGAGGGCGAGCGGGTGCTGGGCGTGCTGTCGCTGCATTTTCTGCCGCAGCTGGCGTTGGCCGGCGACATTGGCCGCATCAGCTATTTTTGCGTCGACGACCGAGCGCGCGGCGCAGGCGTAGGGCGGCGGCTGTTGGCGGAGGGCGAGGCGCTGGCGCACCGTCGCGGCTGCGATCGGCTTGAAGTCCATTGCCACAGCCGCCGCGAGCGGGCGCATACGTTTTACCGGCGTGAAGGCTTTGTCGAAGCGCCGAAGTATTTTGCCAAGTTATTAAACCAGTAAGTTAGTCGCCCGTCGGCGCCGCCGTTTCCAGCCGGTTGCGGCCATTTTGCTTCGCTCGGTAAAGCGCACCGTCGGCCGCTTTCAGCCAGTCCAGATAACCGCCCAGCGCGGGGTGGTAGTTGGCGATGCCGGCGCTGATCTGTAGCCGCAGCTGTGGCGCCTCTTTGAAGATAACGGCGTCCAGCCGCTGCTGGATGCGCCGCAGGACGGTTTCCGCCTGTTCGGCGCTGGTGTTCGGCAGCACTGCGCCAAACTCGTCGCCGCCGTAGCGACCGACGATATCCACGTTGCGCAAGCCAATCAGCAGCTCTTCCGCCAGCGCCGCCAGGGCCTCATCCCCCAGCGCATGGCCGAAAGTATCGTTGATGGTTTTGAAACGATCGATATCCATCAAGATCAGCGTGGCGTTGTCCTGGTAGCGGCGGCAACTGTCGAACTGACGATGCAGCAGATGCTCCCAATGGCGGCGGTTGTACAAGCCGGTCAGCCCATCGCGGTGCTGATGCGTTGCAGCTCCTGTTTTTTTTCCGCCAGCCGTTTGGCGGTGCGGTAGGTCACCAGGCCGAGCAGCGTGGGATAAAGGTAGATCATCGGCAGGCACAGATAGATTTGCAGCGGCGTGCTGTGCGGGTGGAACGGGAAACCGAGCAGCGCGCCGGTCAGCGCCGCCGCGGCCAATTGAATCGCCAACCCTTTGACAAACAGGGCCTTACCGGCCGAAGCGATGTTGTTCATGCTCATCATCGACAGGATGACGATCGCCGGCAGCGCGTTGAACGCCATCATCGCCGCCCAGAAGCCGCCGAAGGCGGAGTCGATCAGCAGGTTGCGGATCTCGGCTTTGAACGGATCTTTGGCGCGGCAGGCCAAGCGGTAGGCGAGATGCGGCCAGAGAAAACCGTGAAAGGCCAGCAATAGCCAGACCGCCGTGGGCGGAGCCAAGGGATAGAGTGCGGCGCAAACGCAGATAAAGCCGAGCCCCAGACCGGCGACGCGGGGCAGATAGGTGCGTTTGGCGAAGCTGAGGCCGGATTTTCGGGCATCGAAAATGGGGGGGGCAATATACATCCGGCATCTCCCTGATAAGTATCATGGCAGCGTATCATGCGGGTGATAAACTAAGAATAGTCTGGAGTTCACGCCGTGAGGCGGCGTGGCATTCCTGCGACGGATCTCACTCTGTTACATGTTGCGGTTGTGCGAGCGGGGGGAAAGTCGCTAAATATTCGCAGGCAAGGTCAGTTTTTCTCGCTGTTCACGCAGCGCTCTATGATAAGAAGGTGAGTATGGAAGGTATCAGTATTACCAAACTTCTGGTGATTGCGGTATTGGTGATTTTACTGTTCGGCACCAGCAAACTGCGCACGCTCGGCGCCGATCTTGGTGCGGCGCTGAAAGGCTTTAAAAAAGCCGTGGGTGACGACAGCACGCCGCCGGCCGCCGGCAGCAACACTGCCGAGAGCCAGTCCGCTCAGCAGAGCGTCGAGAAGAAAGACGTTTAATCCCGTCTGAGGGCGCGCAATAAAAAACGGATGCCTTGCGGACATCCGTTTTTTGGCGTTTCCGCCGTCTTTAGCGTAACAAACTATTACGCGTTATTTCACTTCCATCCCTTTGGCCTGCAGATCGGCGTGATAAGACGAACGCACGAACGGGCCACAGGCGGCGTGGGTGAAGCCCATTGCCATCGCTTCTTCTTTCATCTCGTCAAACTCGGCCGGGCTGACGTAGCGCTGCACCGGCAGGTGGTGGCGGCTCGGCTGCAGATACTGGCCCAGCGTCAGCATGGTGACGCCGTGACGGCGCAGATCGCGCATCACTTCGACGATTTCCGCGTTGGTTTCGCCCAGGCCGACCATCAGGCCGGATTTGGTCGGGATATTCGGGTGCGCCTCTTTAAAGCGCTCCAGCAGCTTCAGCGACCACTCGTAGTTGGCGCCCGGGCGCACCTGGCGGTATACGCGCGGCACGTTTTCCAGGTTGTGGTTAAACACGTCCGGCGGCGTGGCGGTGAGGATCTCCAGCGCGCGGTCCATACGACCGCGGAAGTCCGGCACCAGCGTTTCAATTTTGATGTTCGGGCTCTTGGCGCGGATGGCGGAGATGCAGTCGGCAAAGTGCTGAGCACCGCCGTCGCGCAGATCGTCGCGGTCAACCGAGGTGATCACCACGTAACGCAGCGCCATGTCGGCGATGGTTTGCGCCAGCTTTTCCGGCTCGTTGGCGTCCGGCGCGATCGGGCGGCCGTGGGCCACGTCGCAGAACGGGCAGCGACGGGTACAGATGGCGCCGAGGATCATAAAGGTGGCGGTACCGTGGTTGAAACACTCGGACAGGTTAGGGCACGAGGCTTCCTCACAGACGGAGTGCAGGCCGTTTTTACGCATGGCGGCTTTGATGCCCTGAATGCGCGTTGAATCGGCAGGCAGTTTGATCTTCATCCACTCGGGTTTACGCAACAGCTCCTGCCGTTCGGTGACCACCGTTTTGACCGGGATCAGCGCCATTTTGTCAGCATCGCGGTATTTGACGCCGCGTTCCATCTGAATTGGTTTACTCATAATCGTGCAGGTTCCAGTTACGAAGCTTGAGTTATTTTTTACTGATTATCAACAGCTTACAATCTTATGGTGACGTGATGGTCAAGCCGAGCCGAAATTATATCACTTTTGACGCGATCCATTCAGCCCTTATTGTAGGATTATATTGGAGTGGCTATGGCAAGCAGTGTTGACTGGAGATAATGAATCAAAGCAAGCGTAACAGATTATCTCGGTAGTCAAATACGATATATATGTAGGGACTAAGTCGATAGGTTAAATTTTGTGGGATTTTATTGGGCCCATTAATGGTATATTAATAGACCCGCAGCGCTATTAGAGTAGATACTTGAACTTTTTATTCATCTTTGAAAGGATGATGGCAAGTAAAATAGAAAAAACAGAGCTAAGTAAGAATATGGTATACATACTCTCAGAGATTCCGAATCTATCAGATGATACGATTTTTATGATGAAAGGATGTGTTAGGTAAACAGCTGTTGCTATTGTTGACATCGATTTCACGCTTTTTTTGATATTGATGTTTTTTGCTATTAAGAAAAGAGCTGGTGCTAAAATTGATACGGAAAAAAGCGTATCTATAGGCAGTATGTCACCAATAGAATAGTAATAGATCGACTCAAAGATTACGCAAAAGGCAGAGAGCGCTGCTATAGAGATAGCGATTCTTTGATTGATTTCTATTTTCTGGGTTCGTAAATAATGACCAATGAACATAAAAGGGAATCCCATAAATAGAAAATTACGGTATAAGTTAATAAGAATGTAACGGTCTTGAGTTAGCTGTTTCCCATGGATTTTTAAGTAATACTGTATAAGTACACCACATATTATCAATGCAAATGAAATTGCCAACATAACGTTCATATTTGACTTTCTGGTCAAAAATAAAAGTACTCCTCCGACAAACATCGCGACCAAATACCAGAGATGATGAAAACCCAGAAGCATTGTTATAGCGAGATCTAATTTCCCAGTGCTCGTATGAATATCAAACTGCTTGTAATAAATAGGAAGGTAAATAATCATCCATAGAGTATAAAGGATGATTACTCGTTTAACCCAAGTGTAAAATCCTGATTTTTTCAATAGAGGCGATTAAAAAATAACCATTGACAATAAAGAAGAATGGAACAGCATATCTAAAGAGACCATTAACGAGCGAATATGAGTAAATGCTTTCCATTCCAAGGTTATGTACATGCATACTGATGATTAGTATGGCCGATAAAAATTTGAGGTTGTCCAGTGCACCGAATCTGATAGTCCCCATCAATATCCCCGTAGCTTTGTAATGAAATCTCTGAGTGAAACTTTAATGTTCCATATAAATTAATATATCACAATCAGTAGGATAGGCAATGTTGAAGTATTTTCAATAAGCAGGGTGAAAAAATTAGAGGGAATGGGGGAGTAGACATAACACAATGTTAACTTACAGGGTTTTCTGTTTATCCTTTTGATATTAAATTAATTTAGTGCTATTGCGTTGATTCGATAGATAACGTGTTGATTTCTATGCTCTGATGAGGTGATCTTGAGCGATTTCTGGATACCTTCGAGGTTTCATCCACCGAAAGTAATGGGTATGGCATGGTAATTTCGGTATGGGATATTTCTTAAAATAATAATTTTATCTTACAGGGCTAGGCTATTGACGATTTTTTTGGTGTTGATTTTTATTATTTCATGGGGTTTATTTCAATGCTTTGAATTTATTGGTTTTTTTTGATTTTTTGTGACTGTTTTAGCATTTTGCAGCATGAAATAATGACCTATCAATCAATGGTCTGTCGAATGTTGTAAGTTTAGCAATGAGTTTCGGTTTGGTGACCGATAAAGCGATTGATTTTCAATGGGAAATCCGTCAAAATATTTAAAATTTTAATCGAGCAATGCAATAATATGAAGAAAAACATCAAAAATCTTTCATATATGTTTTTTGTGCAAATGGCAAACTATGTTTTCCCATTAATAACAATACCTATTGTTGCCAGGGTATTTGGTCCTGAAAAATTGGGGTTGATAAATTATATCGCAGCGATTGTTGGGTATTTCTCTCTTGTTGTCAGCTATAGCTTTAACTTTACTGGCGTCAGACGCGTTACGCGGGAAAAAAACAGTAGTAATCAGATATTCTCAACAATATTTACCTCGCAGATGTTACTGATTTCTATAAGCATGGCTATATTTGCAATATGTATATTCACTATTGGTGATCTTAAGAATAACATTGCGCTTGCGCTGATTACTTTTTGCTCGTGCTTGTCCTTGCTTTTTACCCAAACATGGTTTTTGCAAGCTTATAGTGATTTTAAAACCATTGCACTTCTATCTTTTGTTTCAAAATCAGCTTCTTGCATATTGATTGTTGTGCTCATTAAATCTCCGGACGATATTTTACTCTATGCGGCGATCCTTAATGTAATAACTCTAATAACGGCAATTATCACATTTGGTATTATCATCAGTAAATATCGTGTAAAGTTAAGATTCGCACCAATAAAAGACTGCATACGTTACTTGAAGGAAGATAGGCACCTTTTTCTCTCTAGTGTAGTGACAAATTTGTATACTACTACAGGGATTGTTCTCTTGGGGGCAATATCTACAAAGCAAGATGTTGGTTACTATTCTTCAGCCCAAAAGCTTATTGAAGTTGCTAAAAGTGTAATGATAATGCCAGTTTATCAAATTATTTTCCCTATCCTTTCGGAAAAATTTGGTAGGGATAAGAATGAAGGTGTTGAAACAGTAAAGAAAATTATGCCGATATTTATTTGCATGAGTTTGATGATGCTTATCGGTATGATTACTTTCAGTAAATTGGCTACGTTAATTATATTTGGTAAGGCTTTTTTACCGTCAGCACCTATCGTTGTGATTCTGTCTTTCGGCCTTTTTGCCGTGTTTTATGGCATTATTATTGGCGGCCAAGTGATGCTGAATATGGGGCTCGATAAAGTATTTGTGAAAATACAAATCATAGTTTCAGTATTTAGTTTGACTGCTAATTACTTGATTCTGCCGTATGGCGGAGGTTTAACTACTGCAACTATATGGACAGTATCTGAATTTGCAATATCGTTATATCAGTATATTGTGCTTAAACGTATGGGCATCATTCTTATTGACAGGGATACTTTCAAACTTTCATCTTTAAGTGTAGCTCTTCGCTATTTGACAAAACGGGATTCATAAAATGATAAAGAAATTTTTGAAAATGCTAAAAATCATTACCGAGAGAAGGGAAGAGACACCTAATGTTAATTGGGTTGAGATTAATGAAAGTAATAAAAAGCACTACAATAATTATGTGATACCAAAATTAATCTGGATATATTGGGACTCAGAGACGTTACCTGAAATTGTGCGAATGTGCATTGAGCAGGTTAAAAAACTATGTTCTGATTACGAAGTGATGGTATTGAACGAAAACAATGTTCATAATTATATTACCCTCCCTGAGGTTAATGGCTCGCTCCCTAAATCTAATGTTGCTGATATCATCAGGTTGTTACTTCTTAAAAAATATGGCGGAGTCTGGATGGATGCCAGCATATTTTTAACTGAAGGTCTTGAGTGGATAACATCAAGAATGCAAAATCACGAGGCATTTCTTTTTTACTCAAATGAATGTACGTCTAACATTGATAAACCTATCTCAGAAAACTGGTTTATCGTTTGCCCTAGGGAAAGTAATTTCATTCAGGCATGGCTTAGAGAGTTTGAAGGCTGTGCAACCAGTGACGATCCAAAGAATTATTATGCCAACTTAGAGAGACGAGATGAGCTGTTGCAACGTCTGACTCGGCCCGATTACTTGTTATGTTATATTTCAGCCATTGTTGTACTTGATAGAAATCACTTTAATATTTTGTATGCATCATCGGAAAGCACTGGGCATTACTTTAATTATAAGCATAACTGGGATGGCATTTATGTTGCTACGGAGTTGCTGCTAAAAAATAAAGATAAAGTCGCCATTCCTAAACTGATAAAGTTTAACTCCTCAACAAGGAAAGGGGTCGAGCGATTTATTAATAAACGAATTTATACTAAAAAGAGTTTATTAGGGGCATATATTGCTGCACAGAAGAAATGATAGACGTTAGCAATTTCTGATTGCGGTGAAAATGACCGCTAGCCCCTAGGCCTCATAGGTAATCGTGCAGGTTCCAGTTACGAAGCTCGACCGTCTGGTAGCCGAGTAAATGAACAAATTCCTGTACCAGGATTGGGTGTATGTCTTCAATGCCAACGCCGGGCGCCAGCGCGCTGACCTGCGTCATTTGCATGCCGGCGTAACCGCAAGGGTTGATGCGTTGGAAGGGGCTGAGATCCATCGCCACATTCAGGGCCAGGCCGTGGAATGAGCTGCCTTTGCGGATCCGCAAACCCAACGAACAGATTTTCTGCTCCCCCACGTACACGCCAGGCGCATCGGGACGGGCGCGCGATTCGAGGCGGAAGTGGGCGAGGGTGTTGATAACCGTATCTTCTATCGCCGTAACCAATTGGCGTACGCCGACCTTGCTGCGTTTCAGATCGATCATCACGTACATCACCTGCTGGCCCGGCCCGTGGTAGGTCACCTGGCCGCCGCGATCGCTCTGGACCACCGGGATATCGCCGGGCATCAGCAGGTGCTCGGCTTTGCCGGCCTGGCCCTGGGTGAAGACCGGGTGATGTTGCACCAGCCACAGCTCGTCCGGCGTAGTCTCGGTACGACTGTCGGTGAAGTTGTGCATGGCTTGGGATACAGGCGCGTAGGGCTGCAACCCCAGCTGACGCAAAATGATCTTGTCTGGTTGCAAAAGAGTCATCGTCAGGTTACAGAAGTGGTAAAGCCATTATACCGGGCGCTCCGGCCTGCGACCAGCCTTTCGCTGACCAAAAATGCGCAACCCGGGAAGACGCTGCGCCATCCCGGGTTGATAAGCAGGGGGTTATGCTGGAATTACAGCACCATGCGAACAATTTCAATGTTGCCCAACTCTTCGTACAGGGTTTCGACCTGCTCGATGTGAGTAGCGTTGATGGTGATGGAAACGGAGTGGTAGTTGCCTTTGCTGCTCGGCTTAACCTGCGGGTTGTAATCGCCCGGTGCATGGCGCTGCACCACTTCAACTACCTGGTCAACCAGCTCAGGCTGCGCCAGGCCCATCACCTTGTAGGTAAACGAGCAAGGGAATTCGAGCAGTTCGTTCAGTTTAGTTTTTTGCATGTGCGTGCGCTCCAGAGTGCTAGCTAATCTATAAAGTATAACTCCCGCCGGGGCGGGAGTTAGTGTTATTCAGTATATGGGGGCAATTTCGCCCGATTCAACCGTTAACCGAACCAGTGGTGGAACATCAGTTTGATGTAGTCCACGATGCGGCTGAAGAAACCGCCTTCTTTCACTTCGTTCATCACCACCAGCGGACGCTGGTCGATGGTTTTGCCGTCCAGCTGGAAGTTGATGCTGCCGACCACCTGGTTTTTCGCCAGCGGCGCGTGAATTTCAGGGGTGTTCAGCACGTAGCTGGCCTTCAGATCTTTCATGCGGCCGCGCGGGATGGTCAGGTAGACGTCTTTGTCCACGCCCAGCTCAACGCGGTCGGCATCGCCGAACCAGACCGGCTCGGAGGCGAACTCTTTACCGACCTTCAGCGGCGCCACGGTTTCGAAGAAGCGGAAGCCCCAGGTCAGCAGTTTCTTGCTCTCGGCTTCGCGGCCTTTGTAGGTGCGGCCGCCCATCACGGCGGAGATCAGACGCATCTGGCCTTCGGTCGCCGAAGCCACCAGGTTGTAACCCGCGGCGTCGGTGTGGCCGGTTTTGATGCCGTCGACGTTCAGGCTGTTATCCCACAGCAGACCGTTGCGGTTCATCTGGCGGATATTGTTGAAGGTGAACTCTTTTTCTTTGTAAATCGCGTACTCTTCCGGCACGTCGCGGATCAGCGCCTGGCCGATCAGCGCCATGTCGCGCGCCGAGCTGTACTGGCCCTGGGCATCCAGGCCGTGTACCGTCTGGAAGTGGGTGTTCTGCAGGCCCAGCTTGCTGACGTAGGTGTTCATCTGGTTAACGAACGCGTCCTGGCTGCCGGCGACGTAGTCGGCCATCGCCACGCAGGCGTCGTTACCGGATTGCAGGTTGATGCCGCGGGTCAGTTTGGAGACCGGCACGCGATCGCCCGGCTTCAGGAACATCAGCGAGGAGCCTTTGAACACCGGGTTGCCGGTCGCCCAGGCGTCCTGACCGACGGTCACCAGATCGTCCTGGCCGATTTTGCCCGCTTTCAGCGCCTGGCCGATGACGTAGCTGGTCATCATTTTGGTCAGGCTGGCCGGATCGCGACGCGCGTCGGCGTTCATCTCGGCCAGCACCTTGCCGGAGTTGTAATCAATCAGGATATACGCTTCCGCATCGATCTGCGGGACACCTGGGATCATGGTTTTGATGTTAACGTCATCGGCATGTGCAACGGAGGCTGCGCTCATTGCGATAACGGTGCCGAGTGCGATGCTTTTGATTAAGCGAAAAGAAGTTACTTGTTTCATGATCGGGACTACAACATCCGTGAAAGTAAAGTTAAAAAACGAGCCACACTATAGCAGATGCGATCCCGGCAGGCATTACCCATTCATCTGACTAATTGCGGTTAGAGAACTTTTAGCTGCAAGAAAATGTTTCAGCTAAATAACCGCTTATCAGCCGCGAATGCCCGCCGGGCTTAACGCTTAGGGTGCAGCAGTAACGAAAGACTGTTGTTGCGCTTCGCTGGCCAGGCGTTGCTGCAGCTGGGTTGCCTGCTGACGGCTGCTGAACGGGCCGAGCTGGACGCGATAAACGTTGCCGTTAGCCGCCACTTTGCCCGGCACGCCAAACTGCTGGCTCAGGCTTTGCTGCCAGCTCTGGGCGCGCTCGGCGCTGCTCAGCGCACCGACCTGCACCACGTAACCGCCGGAGGAAGACGCAGCAGCCATGCCGGCAGCCGCGGTGCCGGCCGCGACCGGCGCGGCCACGGCTTCAGGTTCTGATCCTTCCAGCACGCCGGCCGGTACGGCGCTTGGCGCGCCGAGGAAACCGCTGCGGCCGCCGGTTGCGTTGCCGCCGGCGGCTGGCGCGTTGTTGTCGTCGGTGCGCAGGCTGCTGTTATCGATCGGGCGCACCGCCGCGCCGCTGGCGACCGGCACGTCCTGTTGGATCGGGGTGCCCATGCCGCTGGAGCCGAGATCCGGGCGTGCCGGCAGGGCGTAGCTCTGTTTCGCCACGATGGTGCCGATGGTGCCCGGGCCGCTCAGCGTGCCGTCCGGCGCCACGTTGATGAAATCGACTTTGACCTTGGTGTTGTTGGACAGGTTGAGGCGATCGGCGGCGGCTTTCGACAGATCGATGATGCGGCCCTTGGTGTAAGGCCCGCGATCGTTGACGCGCACCACCAGCTGACGGCCGTTGGCCAGGTTGGTGACACGTACATAGCTAGGGATCGGCAACGTCGGGTGCGCCGCGGTCAGGCCGTTCGGATCGAACTGCTCGCCCAGCGCGGTGGTGTTACCGTTGGCTTCTTCGCCATACCAGGCCGCCAGGCCGGTCTGCGAGAAGTTCTGCGGATCTTTTACGATGCGGTAAGTATCGCCATTAACCTTATAATCCTGCATGTTATTAGGGTTATAGGGTTCATATTGAGGCTCGACGCCACCGATTTCCACCACCGGGCCGTTGTACGGCTGTTGTGGCGCCTGCTGTTCCGTGGTCGGGGCGGTACAGGCGGAGAGCAACACTGCCGCGACGCCGATCCAAAGCCATTCCTTACGCATTACTCACCTCTTATAAACTTTTAGACAGCATTTTCCGATGCGTGTGGATCGACATGATGATGCCGAAACCGGCCATCAACACTATCAGCGCCGAACCCCCGTAACTGACCAGAGGCAAAGGTACGCCAACTACCGGCAAAATGCCACTGACCATACCGATGTTAACAAAGACATAAACGAACAAAATCAGCATCAAGCCGCCAACCATCACGCGGCCGAAGGTGGTTTGCGCCTTGGCGGCGATCATCAGCCCGCGAATGATCACCAGCAGGTAAAGCGCCAGCAGCACCAACACCCCGATCAGCCCCAGCTCTTCGGCTAACACGGCGAAGATAAAGTCGGTATGGCGTTCCGGCAGGAACTCCAGCTGCGACTGGGTGCCGTGCAGCCAGCCCTTGCCGGACAGGCCGCCGGAGCCGATGGCGATCTTGGATTGAATGATGTGGTAGCCGGCGCCGAGCGGGTCGCTTTCCGGATCGAGCAGCATCATCACGCGGTCGCGTTGATAACCGTGCATCAGGAAGAACCACAGCACCGGGATAAAGGCCGCCAGCGCGACGGCGGCGACGGCGATCAGTTTCCAGCTCATGCCCGACAGGAACAGCACGAACAGGCCGGAGGCGGCGATCAGGATCGAGGTGCCCAGATCCGGCTGCGCGGCCACCAGCAGCGTCGGCAGGAAGATCAGCACCAGGGCGATGGCGGTGTTTTTCAGCGAAGGCGGGCAGACGTCGCGGTTCATAAAGCGCGCCACCATCAGCGGCACGGCGATCTTGGCGATTTCCGACGGCTGGAAGCGCACCACGCCGAGATCCAGCCAGCGCTGCGCGCCTTTACTGATCTGCCCGAAGGCGTCCACCAGGATCAGCAAAATCACGCAGAAGATATACAGATAGGGCGCCCAGCTTTCGTATACGCGCGGCGGGATTTGCGCCATGACGGCCATCACGATCAGCCCCATGACGATCTGCCCGATCTTGCGCTCCATCATGCCGATGTCTTGGCCGCTGGCGCTCCACATCACGAAGGCGCTGTAGACCAGCAGGGCCAGGATCAGCAGCAGGAACGTCGGGTCGATGTGGATTTTTGTCCAGATCGGCCTTTTTGTTGGCTTTCAGTCATGTTCTACCTTAGTCACCTTCTACGCCAGGCGGCAGCGGGGCTTCGCTTGGCAATTGCGTATTGTTGTCGCCCAGCAGAATATGGTCGAGGATCTGGCGGGTGATGGTGCCCACCGCCGGACCGGAGCCGCCGTTTTCCAGAATGATGGCGACCGACACCGTCGGATTGTTGAACGGCGCGAAGGCGGTCATCAGTTTATGATCGCGCAGGTGCTCCGCCAGTTTATGGGCGTTGTAAGTTTCGTAGCCGAATACCTGTGCGGTACCCGATTTCGCCGCGGCTTTGTAAGGGGCGTCCGCAAAGTATTTGCGCGCCGTCCCGTTCGGACGGTTGGCCACCCCGTACATGCCGTCTTTGGCGATTTCCCAGAAGCCGGAGTGAATATCGCCGATCTGCGTGTCTTCTTCCTGTTTGAACGGCACCAGCGCGCCGTTGACGCGGGTGCTCTGCAGCAGGTGAGGCGTTTTGACGGTGCCGTCGTTGATCAGGGTGTTCAGCGCCTTGGCCATCTGAATCGGCGTGGCGGTCCAGTAGCCCTGGCCGATGCCCACCGGAATGGTGTCGCCCTGATACCACGGCTTTTTATAGCGCTTCAGCTTCCATTCGCGCGTCGGCATCAGGCCGGAGCGCTCTTCGGACAGATCGATGCCGGTGTACTGGCCGTAACCAAATTTGGTCAGCCAGGTCGACAGCCGATCGATCCCCATGTCATAGGCGACCTGATAGAAATAGGTATCTGCGGACTCTTCCAGCGCCTTGGTGACGTTCAGCCGGCCGTGGCCCCATTTTTTCCAGTCGCGGAAGCGTTTTTCCGAGCCGGGCAGTTGCCACCAGCCGGGATCGAACACCACGGTGTTCTTGGTGATCACCCCGGCGCTGAGCGCCGACACCGCGATGTAAGGCTTCACCGTCGACGCGGGCGGGTAAACCCCCTGCGTGGCGCGGTTGATCAGCGGGCGATTCGGATCGTTCAGCAGCCCCTGATAGTCCTTGCTGGAAATGCCGTCCACGAACAGGTTCGGATCGTAACTCGGGTTGGACACCATCGCCAGAATGGCGCCGGTGCGCGGATCGCTAACCACCACCGCGGCGCGGCTGCCTACCAGCAGCTGCTCGATATAGCGCTGCAGGTTGAGATCGAGCGTCAGGTAGACGTCCTGACCGGCGGAAGGCGGCTGCTCGTGCAATTGGCGGATCACCCGGCCGCGGTTGTTGACCTCGACCTCTTCGTAGCCGGTTTTGCCGTGCAGCGTGTCTTCGTAATAGCGTTCGATGCCCAGCTTGCCAATGTCGTGGGTCGCGGCGTAGTTGGCCAGCTTGCCGTCTTTGTCCAGGCGTTCGACGTCGCGGTCGTTGATCTTCGAGACGTAGCCGGTGACGTGGGTGAGGGCGGAGCCGTAAGGGTAGTAGCGGCGCTGGTAGCCTTTCACTTCCACGCCGGGGAAGCGGAACTGATTGACCGCAAAGCGGGCGACCTGCACTTCGGTCAGCGCGGTTTTCACCGGAATGGAGACGAAACGTCGCGAACGCTTGCGCTCTTTTTCGAAATTGGTGATGTCGTCGTCGGTCAGGTCGACCACCGTGCGCAGCGCCTGCAGCGTGGCTTTGAGGTCGTCAACCTTCTCCGGCATCAGCTCCAGCTGGTAAATGGTGCGGTTGAGCGCCAGTGGGGTGCCGTTGCGATCGTAGATAATGCCGCGGCTGGGCGCGATAGGCACCAGCTTGATGCGGTTTTCGTTGGAGCGGGTGCGGTAATCCTCGACGCGGACCACTTGCAGATTATACAGGTTGGCGATCAGGATGCCGGACAGCACCAGGATGACCAAGAACGCCACCAGGGCGCGGCGTACAAACAGGGCGGATTCAGCCGTATAGTCGCGAAAAGGGTTACGTTCTATTTTCATCCCGCTGCTTTATTTCACTCTGTCACGGTCACCACCGGCTATTCCCGGTGGTAAGGATGATTTGTAGTAATACTCCAGGCGCGGTAGAGGCTTTCGGCCACCAGGACGCGCACCAAAGGATGCGGCAATGTCAACGGAGAAAGTGACCAGCTCTGCTCGGCAGCGGCTTTGCAGGCGGGCGCCAACCCTTCCGGGCCGCCGATCAGCAAGCTGACGTTACGGCCATCCTGCTTCCAGCGTTCAAGCTGCTGCGCCAGCTGCGGCGTTTCCCACGGCGTGCCTGGGATATCCAGCGTAACGATGCGGTTGCCTTTGCCCACCGCCGCCAGCATCTGTTCGCCTTCTTTGTCCAGAATGCGCTTGATGTCGGCGTTTTTGCCGCGTTTGCCCGCCGGGATCTCGGTCAGCTCAAACGGCATATCTTTGGGAAAGCGGTGCAGGTAATCCATAAAGCCGGTTTGCACCCAGTCTGGCATTTTGGTGCCGACCGCCACCAATTGCAGTTTCACCGCTTAGCTCCAGAGTTTTTCCAGCTCGTACAGGCGACGGCTCTCTTCCTGCATCACGTGCACGATAACTTCGCCCAGATCGACCACGATCCAGTCGGAGGCTTCCTGGCCTTTCATGCCGTACAGCTCCATGCCAACGGCACGGGATTCCTGCACCACGTGGTTGGCGATCGACATCACGTGGCGAGTCGAGGTGCCGGTGCAGATGATCATGCAATCGGTGATGCTGGATTTGCCCTGGACGTCCAGAGCGATAATGTCTTGGCCTTTCAGGTCATCGATTTTATCGATGACGAAATCTTGGAGCGCTTTACCTTGCAAAGGTTCCCCCTCGGGTGTGTTCTGTTCAGTCGGCTGCGGCGGGCAAAATGCGCGCGCCGCGGCGTAACCGGATAATGGTTTCGGCAGGCTGCCGCTGAAAGCCAGCTAACTGGTGACTGCCCGGCCAGCTAAGGTTTCCGGGGTTTTCAGCGGATACCTGAAAAATAGCGGCGCAGTATATCACGCACCTTTCGCTAGCGATATAAACCCTGCAACTCGATGTAGCGCTGCACCGGGCGTGGCAGCAGGTCGTCGCAGTTGAGGCCCTGATGGCGGCGCTGGCGGATCTCGGTGGCGGAAATTTCCAGTTCCGGCGTATCGGCCAAATAGATATGGCCGTGTGGGCGACGGCTGAGCAGCGCCGGGTCGGCGGTGCGATGGCGTTCCAGCCACTGCTGCAGCTCCGGCGTGTCCATGCGATCGTTATAGCCCGGGCGCGCCAGCACCAGCAGATGGCAGACGTCCAACAGCGCCTGCCAGCGATGCCACTTATGCAGCGTCAACAGCGAGTCCTGGCCAATAATAAACGCCAGCGGCTGGGCGGCGCCACGCTCTTTACGAATCGTTTCCAACGTCTCGATGGTGTAGGAGGGAGTGGTGCGGTGCAGTTCGCGATCGTCGACCGCAAACAGCGGATTGCCGGCGATCGCCAGCTCGACCATTTTCAGGCGCTGCTGCGCATTGGCCTCCGGCTGCGGGCGGTGCGGCGGCACGTGGTTAGGCAGCAGCGTGACGCGATTCAGACCCACTTCGGCGGCCAACGCTTCCACCGGCCGCAGGTGGCCGTAGTGGATCGGGTCAAAGGTGCCGCCGAACAGCGCGTGCAAAACGGTGGGGTGTTCCGGATTAGTGGGCATCGGTAAAACTCGTGGCCAGGGGTTTGCCGCACAGCAGCATCGACAGGGTTTCCAGTTCCGGCCAGACCGACTGGCCATAATCCTGCTTGAGGGTCAGCTCGATTTGCGTCAGCAGCTGTACCGCCTGTTGCAGCTGGGGGCCGGACAGGCGTTGCAACGCCTGGGTTACCAGTGGGCGGCGGTTCTGCCAGACCTTGTGCTGATCGAACAGCGTGCGCAGCGGCGCGGAAGCCATGCGGCGCTGCAGCGTCAGCAGCAGCAGCAGTTCGCGCTGCAGAGTGCGCAGCAGGATCACCGGCTCTACGTCCTCTTGCTGCAGCTGCTGCAAAATATGCCAGGCGCGCTTGCTCTTGCCGGCCAGCAGGGCATCCAGCCAGTGGAACGGCGTGAAGTGGGCGGCGTCGTTCACCGCCTGCTCGACGCGCGGCAATGTGAGCTTGCCGTCCGGGTGCAGCAGCGACAGCCGCTCCAACGCCTGCGACAGCGCCAGCAGGTTGCCTTCGTAGCAGTAGCACAACAGCTGATTGGCGGCGTCGTCCAGCTCCAGCTTCATCGCCTTGGCGCGCGTGGCGACCCAGCGCGGCAGCTGCGCCTGTTCCGGCGTCTGGCAACTGACGAGGGCGCCGTGCGGGCTGAGCGCCTTGAACCAGGCGCTGTTTTCCTGCGCTTTGGTGAGGCGCGGGCCGCGCAGGATCAGCAGAATATCCTCGTGCAGCAGCGTGGCGAGCTTGGTCAGCTGTTCGCCGATCGGCGCCGTCGGGCCGTTTTCCGGGAAGATCAGCAGCAGCGTCTGGCGGCTGGCGAACAGGCTCATCGCCTGGCAGATGCCGAAGATGGCGTCCCAGTCGGTATGGGCGTCAAGGGAAATGCTGTAGTGCTCACTGAACTGCTGCTGTTGCGCGGCCTGCCGGAGCAAATCCTGGCTTTCCTGCAGCAGCAGCGGTTCATTGCCGCACAATAAATAACAAGCGCGCAGCCCCTCTCGGAGCTGCGCGGCAAGTTGTTCCGGATAAATGCGGATCATTGTGCGGTTTGGCTTGCCGCTCGTTCGCCGGCGGCAGCGGCTTTCTGCCGGTTCTCTTCTTCCGCCGCATGCACGGTCAGCAGTTTGCGCACCAGCTGTTGCGCCGCCTGCTCACGCATTTCCTGGCGAATGATCTCCTGTTCGGAGTCCTTGGCCAGCGCGGTCAGCGGGTTGTCGAAGAAGGAACGGAACACTTTCACCGACAGCGGATACAGGTCATGGCCCGGGATCAGCACCTGCGCCTGTACGGTCAGCACCAGCTGGTACTCGGCGGTTTTACCGTCCTGGAAGATCGAGGCGGTATCCTGGCTTTCCGTCGCGCCGACGATGCGCAGGGAAGGCACGTCTTTACGTTTCGGATCGCTGACGATAGTCACGTCGTTAAGACGCAGCTGCTCACGCACCGCGCGCGTCAACGGGCCGTAAGGATCCGAACTGTCCAGGATCAGCGTTTTCATTTCATTCGGCCCCTGCGTGGTGCCACGCAGGTGAAAACCGCAGCCGGCGGTGACCAGCACCGCCAACCCCAGCAACAGCGTCAGAATACGTTGTCGCACAACTCCTCCTTGTGTTAACCCACAACCAGGTTAAGCAGTTTGCCCGGAACGTAGATCACTTTGCGAATCGTGACGCCGTCCAGATATTTAGCCACCAGATGCTCTTCGGCAGCGCGCGCACGCACCTGCTCTTCGGTCGCATCGGCAGATACGGTGATTTTAGCGCGAACCTTGCCGTTCACCTGCACCACCACCAGCTTGGAGTCTTCGACCATCGCCTGCTCGTCGGCAACCGGCCATGGCGCGGTGTCCACGTCGCCTTCGCCGCCCAGCGCCTGCCACAGGGTGAAGCACACGTGCGGGGTGAACGGGTACAGCATGCGAACCACGGCCAGCAGCGCTTCCTGCAGCAGCGCGCGATCCTGCTCGCTCTCCTGCGGCGCGCGGGCCAGCTTGTTCATCAGCTCCATCACGGCGGCGATAGCGGTGTTGAAGGTCTGACGGCGGCCGATATCGTCGGTTACCTTGGCGATGGTTTTGTGCAGATCGCGGCGCAGCGCTTTCTGATCTTCGTTCAGCGCCGCTACGTCGAGCGGCTGTACCGCGCCTTTTTCCACGTGATCGTAGGCCAGTTTCCACACGCGTTTCAGGAAGCGGTTAGCCCCTTCCACGCCGGATTCCTGCCACTCCAGCGTCATTTCTGCCGGTGAAGCGAACATCATGAACAGACGCACGGTGTCCGCGCCGTATTTTTCCACCATCTCCTGCGGGTCGATGCCGTTGTTCTTCGACTTCGACATTTTGCTCATGCCAGCATAGACCAGTTCACGGCCTTGCGGATCGGTGGCCTTGATGATGCGGCCCTTATCGTCGCGCTCGACGGTGGCGTCAACCGGAGATACCCAGACGCGCTCGCCGCTGTTGCCGGTGTAGTAGAAGGCGTCGGCCAGCACCATGCCCTGACACAGCAGGCGCTTGGCCGGCTCGTCGGAATCCACCAGGCCTGCATCGCGCATCAGCTTGTGGAAGAAGCGGAAGTACATCAGGTGCATGATGGCGTGTTCGATACCGCCGATATATTGATCGACCGGCAGCCAGTAGTTGGCAGCGGCCGGATCCAGCATACCTTGGTCATACTGCGGGCAGGTGTAGCGCGCGTAGTACCAGGAAGACTCCATAAAGGTGTCGAAGGTGTCGGTTTCACGCAGCGCTGGCTGGCCGTCGACGGTGGTCTTCGCCCACTCAGGATCGGCCTTGATCGGGCTGGTGATGCCGTCCATGACCACGTCTTCCGGCAGGATCACCGGCAGCTGATCTTCCGGCGTCGGCATCACGGTGCCGTCTTCCAGCGTCACCATCGGGATTGGCGCGCCCCAGTAACGCTGACGGGAGACGCCCCAATCGCGCAGACGGTAGTTGACCTTGCGCTGGCCCACGCCCTTGGCGACCAGTTTGTCGGCGATGGCGTTGAAGCCCGCTTCATTGTCCAGGCCGTCGAATTCGCCGGAGTTGAACAGCGCGCCTTTGTCGGTCATCGCTTCGGCGCTCACGTCAGGCCGGCTGCCGTCGAGGTTCAGGATCACCGGTTTGATCGGCAAATCGTATTTGGTGGCGAATTCCCAGTCGCGTTGGTCGTGCGCCGGTACCGCCATCACGGCGCCGGTGCCGTATTCCATCAGCACGAAGTTGGCGACCCACACCGGCAGCTTCTCGCCGCTCAGCGGGTGGACAACGAACAGGCCGGTCGGCATGCCTTTCTTCTCCATCGTCGCCATTTCGGCTTCGGCAACTTTGGTGTTGCGGCATTCGTCGATGAAGTCGGTCAGCGCCGGGTTGTTGCGCGCGCCCTGTTGCGCCAGCGGGTGGCCCGCGGCGACCGCCACGTAGGTGGCGCCCATGAAGGTGTCGGGACGGGTAGTGTAAACCGTCAGCTTCTCTTCGCTGTCCGCCACGTCGAAGGTGATTTCCACGCCTTCGGAGCGGCCAATCCAGTTGCGCTGCATGGTTTTCACCTGCTCCGGCCAGCTTTCAAGCGTGTCCAGATCGTTCAGCAGCTGATCGGCGTAGGCGGTGATTTTGATGAACCACTGCGGGATCTCTTTACGCTCGACCTTGGTATCGCAGCGCCAGCAGCAGCCGTCGATAACCTGTTCGTTGGCCAGTACGGTCAGATCGTGCGGGCACCAGTTCACCGCCGAGGTCTTCTTGTAGACCAGGCCTTTTTCATACAGCTTGGTGAAGAACCACTGTTCCCAGCGGTAGTATTCCGGCTGGCAGGTGGCGATTTCGCGATCCCAGTCGTAGCCGAAGCCCAGCAGTTTCAGCTGGTTCTTCATGTATTCGATGTTGTCGTAGGTCCACGGGGCCGGTGCGGTGTTGTTTTTCACCGCCGCGCCTTCCGCCGGCAGGCCGAACGCATCCCAGCCGATCGGCTGCAGTACGTTTTTGCCCAGCATGCGCTGATAGCGCGAGATCACGTCGCCGATAGTGTAGTTACGAACGTGGCCCATGTGCAGTCGGCCGGACGGGTAAGGCAGCATGGATAGGCAATAGTACTTTTCCTTGCTGTCGTCTTCGGTAACTTTGAAAGTCTGCTTCTCTTGCCAGTGAAGCTGTACGTTCGATTCTATGTCTTCTGGACGGTATTGCTCTTGCATGGCGGCCGGTGGTCCTGTAGGTGTAAACCGTTGCCCCGGTCAGAGGCAACGCAATGAACATTTAGTATTCGTAGATCCGCATAGCATAGCTGATAAGACCTCCCGGCAACAACTCCAAGCGCCTGACTCGGCGCATTTAAAAAAAACGCCGCCATGACGCGGCTCACAAGCTGCGGATCCCGCGTCTTGCCAAGTGACATCAGTCATTTACGGCTAAAATAAGAACAAGTAGCTTAGGGGGTTCCCTACAGCCAAGTCCGGCGCAGCGTTTATCGAGGAGAGTCTATGAACAAGGTTGCTCAGTATTACCGCGAATTGGTGGCATCGCTGACCGAACGCCTGAAAAACGGTGAACGCGATATCGACGAACTGGTGGCCAGCGCGGAGCGGCGGTTGAACGAGGCCGAAGATCTGACCCGCGACGAGGTGCGGCAGGTGACGCAGGCGGCGCGGCGCGATCTGGAAGAGTTCGCCCGCAGCTATCAGGAAAGCCGGGATGAGTTTACCGACAGCGTGTTTATGCGGGTGATCAAAGAGAGCCTGTGGCAAGAGCTGGCGGATATCACCGACAAAACCCAGCTGGAGTGGCGCGAAGTGTTCAAGGATGTCAGCCACCACGGCGTTTACCACAGCGGTGAAGTGGTGGGGCTGGGCAATCTGGTGTGTGAGCAGTGCCACTACCACCTGGCGTTCTATACGCCGGAGGTGTTGCCGCTCTGCCCGAAATGCGGTCACGACCAGTTCCAGCGCCGGCCGTTTGAACCTTGATGACGTTCCCCGCTGCGGCGGGGAACGCTAAGGCCGGCATTTAACGGAGCAGTTTCTTCAGCAGGTTGCTCAGGAAACCGCCGCTGACGGCTGCCGGGGCGGCTTGCGCCTGCGCCGGTGCGTTGGCCGCTACGGCGATGCCGGCCGGGATTTTCTGCGCGACCACGATGCGGCTGTCCTGGGCGGCTTTCTCTGCCGCTTCCGGGCCGTAGGCGAAGCCTTCCGCCAGCACGAACTCAACGTCGGTGATGCCGATAAAACCCAGGAACAGCTTCACGTACGGCGTGATCAGGTCCGTCGGCGTGTCGGCATGGATACCGCCGCGGCTGGAGATGACGATCGCTTTCTTGCCCGTCACCAGCCCTTCGGCGCCGGCGGAGGTATAGCGGAACGTCTGGCCGGCGCGGGCGATCAGATCGAAGTAGATCTTCAGCTGTGTCGGGATGTTGAAGTTGTACATTGGGGCGCTGATGATCAGCGTGTCGTGCGACTTCAGTTCGGCAATCAGCTCATCGGACAGCGCCAGGGTACTTTGCTGGTGCGGCGTCAGCGGCTTGTCGCCGGCGGTAAAACCGGCCATCACTTCGCCATCCAGCTCCGGCAGGGTCGGGTTGGCCAAATCGCGCACGGTGAACGTGTCTTCAGGGTGATTTTCACGCCATTGTTCAACAAAAAAATCGACTAATTTTCCAGACTGGGAATATTCACCCAGAATGCTTGATTTCAGGACCAGTACGCGGCTCATTGGCTTATCTCCAGGCGAAGTCTAATCGGTAACGATGTCATCGGTGTAAACGCATGGTAGAGGCAAGCCAAGAACAGTGATAGCGCAAAAATTCGCTTAGTTAAATCAAAAAAGTTGAATGAGGGCGCGAGCGCGCCCCGATGGGATCAATAACGCGCTACGCGCTCGGCCAGCAGATCGATAAAGCCTTCGCGGTTGATGCCGGTCAGCACTTCCACGTTGGCCGCGTTGCCGGTTTGCTGGAAATAGTCCACCACCGTCATGCCGACGGTGTATTCCCCTTTGGTTTCCACCCCCACCCAGCGCTCTACGCCGGTAAACAGCTGCGGCGCCAGCAGCCAGGCGATGGTGCAGGGATCGTGCATCGCCGCGCCGGGCAGGCCGCGCGGATGGCTGAGGTACAGCGGCAGGTAAAAATCGAGCATCTCCGCGACCGCCTGCGCGACCGGATTGTCTATCTGGCGAATGCGCTCGATATCCTGCGGTAACACCAGCGCCTGATGGGTGACGTTCAACCCGGCCATGGTCAGCGGCACGCCGGATTTCAGCACCATTTCGGCGGCTTCGGGATCGACGAAGATGTTGAACTCCGCGACCGGCGTGGTATTACCGGCGTTCATGCCGCCGCCCATGAATACGATGCGCTCGATGCGGCTTTTCAGCTCGGCATGCTGGGCCAACAGCAGGGCGATGTTGGTCATTGGACCGGTCACCACCAGAGTTATCGGCTGCGGGCTGGCGCGCAGCAGGTCGGCGATCAGCTCAACGGCGCCGCGGGGATCGGGTTTGATTGTCGGCGTCGGCAGGTGGGTGTTGCCCATGCCGGTTTTGCCGTGGACATAGTCGGCGATCACCAGTTCGCGCATTAGCGGGCCGCCGGCGCCGGCGGCGACCGGTATGTCCTCGCGCTGCATCAGGGTCAACAGACCCAGCGCGTTATGCAGGGTTTTCTCCGGCGTCTGGTTGCCGGCGGAGGTGGTGATGGCTTTGACGTCCAGCTCCGGCGAACGCAGCGCCATAGCCAGCGCGATGGCGTCGTCGAGGCCGGGATCGCAATCGATGATAATAGGGCGGGGCATGTTCTTTCTCCTCTGTTTGTTATCCAGCGAGCATCGGATCAAAACCGGGGAGAAACAAGCGCTTTTAGTGCCGGGCGTTTGCGCGACGGGATAAGGCGTTCAGACACCGCAGAGTTCATGAGCGCTGCGTTTCCATTCTTCCACCTCGGTTGGGTGCAAGAAGGAGTAATAGACGGTAGTGCCGTCGGGCAAGATATTTTGCAGTGCCTGCATGCAGTTGGCCTCGCAGGGGCGCAGCTCGATATACACGTTGGTGATCGGCACCTGCTCCTTATCGGCGTCAAAGCGTTCGATGCGCCTTATCGCCGCAACCAGCGCGGCCATTTCGGCATGTAGCTTGACCCAGTTATGGGTGTAGATATCCGGCGGCATCTCCATTTTCATCTGGCTATTGCCAAAGGCATAGCGAGTGCTGCCGCGCAGCTGGTATTCGATGGTGGCGCAACAGGACTCAGGCCCGAAACCCGGTTTTTCAATCAGTTTCTTCTTGTCTTCCAACGTGCGTCGAACAATCGGATAACCGGATTTGATGTTGTACTCCGCTTGTACCAGTTGAATCATGCCAGCCTCTCTGGTGGGTGAGTTAATCATCAAAGGTAGGACAGCCTGCAGGGTCGCGCGTTGTTTACGGTCATCGCGACGGGGAGTTTAAGATAAATCCTAACTTTGTGGAGGCGGCAATGAGAGGCATTCAGGCGCATGGGCGCCGAAAAACAAGCGCCCCTTGGGGCGCTTGGGTTTAGGGGACTGCGCGATCAGTGCAGGATCTTGGCCAGGAAGTCCTTGGCGCGCTCGGACTCGGGGTTGTTGAAGAAATCGTCTTTGTTGCGGTCTTCGACGATTTTGCCTTCGTCCATAAAGATCACCCGATTCGCCACCTTACGGGCGAAGCCCATTTCGTGGGTCACCACCATCATGGTCATACCTTCGTTCGCCAGTTCGACCATGACGTCCAGCACTTCGTTGATCATTTCCGGATCGAGCGCCGAAGTCGGTTCATCGAACAGCATGGCGATAGGATCCATGCACAGCGCGCGGGCGATGGCGACGCGCTGCTGCTGGCCACCGGACAGCTGACCGGGGAACTTGTTGGCATGGGCGGAGAGGCCGACGCGCTCCAACAGCTTCAGGCCCTTCTCGCGCGAGGCGGTCTTATCGCGCTTGAGCACTTTCACCTGCGCCAGCGTCAGGTTGTCGATGATAGACAGGTGCGGGAACAGCTCGAAGTGTTGGAACACCATGCCGACCTTGGCACGCAGCTGCGCCAGGTTGGTTTTCTTGTCGTTGACCGGCGTGCCGTTCACCAGGATGTCGCCCTGCTGGATCGGTTCGAGGCCGTTGACGGTTTTGATCAGGGTGGACTTGCCGGAACCTGAAGGACCGCAGACGACGACCACTTCGCCTTTTTTCACTTCGGTGGTGCAATCGGTCAACACCTGAAAGTGACCGTACCACTTAGAAACATTTTTCAGGGATATCATCAAACAGTCCTTTTCTTCAAATAGCTTACCAGCGCCGAGGCGGCGAGGCTGATAACAAAATAGACAAAGCCGGCGAACAGGATCATTTCAACCTGGGTGCCGTCGCGTTCGCCGATGGTCGACGCGGTGCGGAAGAAGTCGGCCAGGCTCAGTACGTAAACCAGCGAGGTATCCTGGAACAGTACGATGCCCTGGGTCAGCAGCAGCGGCACCATGGCGCGAAACGCCTGCGGCAGGATCACCAGCCGCATGGATTGCCAATGGGTCATGCCCAGCGCCAGCGCGGCGGAAGATTGGCCGCGCGAGATGCTGATAATGCCGGCGCGGATGATTTCCGAGTAATAGGCCGCTTCAAACAGGGAAAAGGCTACCATAGCCGAGATCAGGCGAATATCGGTTTTCGGCGATAACCCTAGAACCTGTTGTAATAAGCTTGGAACCACCAGATAGAACCACAGCAGCACCATCACCAGCGGCACCGAGCGGAACAGGTTGACATACAGGGTGGCGAACCAGCTGATCGGTTTGAACGGCGACAAGCGCATCACCGCCAGCACGGTACCCCACAGAATGCCGACCACGATGGCGGTCACGGTGATCTTCAGCGTGATCACCATGCCCTGCAGCAAATAAGGGAAGCTTGGGACGATCGACGCCCAGTCAAATTCGTACATTATTTACTCCCCAGGTTGCCAGGCAACTGCACTTTCTTTTCGACCAGACGCATAAACAGCATGATAACGGCGTTGATGCCGATATAAGCCAGCGTGATGGCGGTAAAGGATTCATAGGCGTGTGCGGAGTAATCCAACAGCTTGCCGGCCTGCGCGGCCATGTCCACCAGCCCGATGGTGGAGGCGATGGCGGAGTTTTTGACCAGGTTGAGCATTTCCGAGGTCATCGGCGGCACGATCACCCGGTAGGCGTTCGGCAGCAGCACGTAGCGGTAGGTTTGCGGCAGCGTCAGGCCCATCGCCAGCCCGGCGGCTTTCTGGCCGCGCGGCAGGGACTGGATGGCGGCGCGCACCTGCTCACAAACGCGGGCGGCGGTAAACAGCCCCAGGCAGAGCATGGAGGAGACGAAGAACTGCACGTTGGGATCCAGCTCGCTTTTGAACCAGGTGCCGATATTGGCCGGCAGCAGCTCGGGGATCACCAGATACCAGGTAAAGAATTGCACGATCAGCGGCACGTTGCGGAACAGTTCGACGTAACAGGTGCCGAGGGTGGAAAGAAAGCGGTTGGGCACGGTACGCAAGATACCGAACAGCGAACCGACGAAGAAAGCGATAATCCATGCACAGACGGAGAGGGCCACGGTGACCTGAAAGCCGGACCAGATCCAGCCGAGGTAAGTGGTGTTCCCAAACGGGGCCTGCTGCAGGAAGATACCCCAGTTCCAATCTATTGACATAACAAACTCCGGTAAACGGGCGCAGGGCGCCGAAGATTGATGACTTGATGAGCGCCGATCGCCGCGCGGCCAGTCTGGCTGGCTTGTTGTGTACGGATGTCGGTGGCGCGCGTTGGGGAAAATGAGGGAGGGGAACGGCCCCCCTCATTCCTGTCTGTCCCAGTCATCAACTGGGCCGGTTTGGCCTGTGGCCGCCCCGGCTCTTGTTCTATTTAGTTCAACGCTTTGTCGTTAGGCTCTTTGAACAGCTGCTTCATGTCGTCCGACAGTTCGAAGTTCATGTTGAGGTTTTTCGGTGGAATAGGCTGCTTGAACCATTTGTCAAACCACTTGGCCGCTTCACCGGAGGTTTGCGCCTGGGCGATGGTGTCATCGACCAGCTTTTTGAACTCAGGATCGTCTTTGCGCAGCATGCAGCCGTAGGCCTCTTTCGACTGCGGCGTGCCGATGATTTCCCACTGATCCGGCTTCTTGGCCTTGGCGCGCTCGCCCGCCAGCAGGGCGTCGTCCATCATGAAGGCCACTGCGCGGCCGCTTTCCAGGGTGCGGAAGGAGTCACCGTGGTCTTTGGCGCTGATGATGCGCATGTTCATTTTGTCGCTGTCGTTCAGCTTGTTCAGCAGCACTTCGGAGGTGGTGCCGGAGGTGACCACCACCGGTTTGCCGGCCAGGTCTTTAAAGTCTTTGATGTCGGAGCCTTTTTTCACCAGCAGACGGGTGCCGACCACGAAAATGGTGTCGGAGAAGGCGGCCTGTTTTTGGCGCTCGAGGTTATTGGTAGTGGAGCCGCACTCGAAGTCATAGGTGCCGTTTTGCAGCAGCGGGATGCGGTTCTGCGAGGTAATCGGCAGCATTTTCACCTGCAGATTCGGTGCATTCAGTTTTTTCTTAACGGCTTCAACGATTTGGTTGGAGTAGTCCTGAGAGTAGCCCACAACTTTTTGTTGGTTGTCGTAGTAGGAAAAGGGCACTGACGATTCGCGGTGGCCGACAACGATCACGCCGTTGTCTTTGATTTTCTTCAGCGTACCGGACAGGTCTTCCGCATGCGCCACGCTACCTGCCATACCGAGCAGCAGTAACGATAACGCCAATTTACGCATTTGCATGGTCCAACTCCTTTGCTGTTGTGGTGGCTCTGACTAAAGAGCGTCAGGTTAAATCGGCTATTTATTGTTCAAGTTATAAAGATAGTCTTAGAACGGATAGCCGTTAAAAAATAACCGATTGTGAATATCTTGAAACTAAAATGTTTCATTTTTTGAGACGCCGCGCGCACCAAATCAATGCAACGAAACCCTGACGCCCCCGCGTGGTGCGCTCAATGCACCCAAAATGTGCACAGGTGCGACAAAACGTCAGCAAAAGTAAATCGGCGCGCGATGTCACCAGAGTTAAAGCAAGGAGTGTGCCAGCCGCGTTGATTTAACGGCGTTTTCTGACCAAGGAGGGGACAGTGACGAGAACGCGGGGCGCGGCGGGCGCGCCCCGGCGAGAAGGACTATTTGCGGCGCAGGCCCAACATCAGCGCCCAGCCGCCCAGCAGCAGGGTTATCACCCACAGCGGCGTGGCGCCGAAGCGCGCGTAAGGCGTGACGCCGGTGGTCGGCGTGACCTTCACTTCGAGCACCTGACGGGTAAACTGCGGGATCTCGGCGATCACCTCGCCGTTCGCATCCACCGCGGCGGTAACGCCGTTGTTGGTGCTGCGCAGCAGCGGCCGGCCGAGCTCCAGCGCCCGCATGCGCGCCATCTGGAAGTGCTGCCACGGGCCGATGGAGTGGCCGAACCAGGCATCGTTGGAGATGGTCAGCAGGAAATTGGTGTCCGGGCGGAAGTTATCGCGCACCTGCTGGCCCAGCACGATTTCGTAGCAGATGGCCGCCGTCAGGTTGTACCCGCGCACGCTGAGCTGCGGCTGCACGTAGTCGCCGCGGCTGAAGGAGGACATCGGCAGATCGAAGAACGGCGCCAGCGGCCGCAGCAGCGTTTCCAGCGGCACGAACTCGCCGAACGGCACCAGGTGGTGCTTGTTGTAGCGATCCTTGGCCGGGTAGCTGTACGGCGTCGGTTCGCCGAGCACGATGGCGCTGTTGTAGATCCGCTGGCCCTGTGGCGTGGCGCGCACGTCGACGATGCCGGTGATCAGGCTGCTGTTCTTCGCCCGCATCAGGTCGTCCATCATGGTCAGGAAGCCGTTCTGGTTGGCTTCATAATCCGGGATGGCGGACTCCGGCCAGATGACGATCGGCGCCTTGCCCACGTACGGACGGGTTTCGTCCAGATAGGTTTGCAGCGTGCTGACCAGCGCTTTCGGATCCCATTTCATCGACTGCGCGATGTTGCCTTGCACCATGGCGACGTTCACCGCTTTCTCCGGCTGCGGAGTAAACCACTGCAGCTGGCGCAGCGGCCACGGCAACAGCAGCAGCGCGGCGGCGATGACCGCAGCCGACAGGCGGCGCTGATTGACGGCGTACACCAGCAGGCCGGCGATGGCCATCAGCACAAAGGTGATGGCGTCGACGCCCAGCAGCGGCGCGATGCCCTTCAGCGGGCCGTTGATCTGGCTGTAGCCGAACTGCAGCCACGGGAAGCCGGTCAGCACCCAGCCGCGCAGGAATTCGGTCACCTGCCACAGCGCCGGCGCGGCGATGGCCAGCCGCCACCAGCGGGTGGTCGGCCACAGGCGCGTCAGCAGCCCGGCGAACAGCCCGGTATACAGCGACAGGTAAGCGGCGAGCAACACCACCAGGAAGACGTTGACGGCGAAAGGCATGCCGCCGAAATCGGCGATGCTGACATACACCCAGTTGATGCCGCTGCCGAACAGCCCGAAGCCCCAGACAAAGCCGAGCAGGGCAGACTGTTTGGTGGTGCGATTGAGGGTAACGGCCAGCAGGCCGAACAGGGAGACGATGGCCGCGGGCCAGAAGTCGTAGGGCGAGAACGCCAGCGTCCCGCCGGCACCTGACAACAGCGCCAGCAGGGCGCGAACCCGCTGGCGTTCAAGTAATGAGGCTTTAGCCATGTTGGATTTAATCTTCCAGTTTCGGTGGTGGAGAATCGTCCGGAATTTTTACATGAACCTGGATAATACGTCGACTGTCGGCCATGGCAACTTTAAATAGGTAACCTTCGATTTCAATGGTTTCCCCGCGCGCCGGCAGGTGACCGAAGGCCTGCATCACCAGACCGCCGATGGTATCGACCTCGTCATCGCTGAAATGGGTGCCGAAGGCGTCGTTGAAGTCTTCGATCGGGGCCAGCGCGCGCACGGTGTACATGTGACGGCTGAGCTGGCGGATATCCAGATCGTCTTCGTCGTCGTATTCGTCTTCGATCTCGCCGACGATCAGTTCCAGAATGTCTTCGATGGTGACCAGGCCGGACACGCCGCCGAATTCGTCAATGACAATCGCCATGTGATAGCGCTGGGAGCGGAACTCTTTCAGCATCCGGTCGACGCGCTTGCTTTCCGGCACCACCACCGCGGTGCGCAGCACCTTGTCGATGCTGAACGGCTCGGAGTCTGCGCGCATGAACGGCAGCAGATCCTTGGCCATCAGGATGCCTTCGATGTGATCTTTGTCTTCGCTGATCACCGGGAAGCGCGAGTGGGCGGAGTCGATAATCACGTCCAGGCACTCTTCCAGCGTCTGGTTGCGCTTGAGCGTCACCATCTGGGAGCGGGGGATCATGATGTCGCGCACGCGCTGCTCGGCGATATCCATCACGCCTTCCAGCATGTCGCGGGTATCGGGATCGATCAGGTCGTTTTGTTCGGAATCACGGATCAGCTCGACCAGATCGCCACGGTTTTTGGGCTCGCCGTGGAACAGCTGGTTAAGGATAAGAGTAAAGAACCCCTTCTTGGGACTGGGGCTGTCATTGCTTTGTGAATGGTCGTCGCTCATGGCGTTTTCGTTACTGTCACTCATGTCAGAGTTAAGGGGCGTCAGCGACAGCCCCGCAGGGGGCTGTAGGGTAAACGGCTGACGTCAGACGGGGTCTTTTTCCGCCAGGTACGGATCAGGATAACCCAGTCCGTGCATGATTTCGGTTTCCAAAGACTCCATTTCTTCGGCTTCATCGTCTTCGATGTGGTCATACCCTAGCAGATGAAGACTGCCATGGACAACCATATGCGCCCAGTGGGCCTCCAGCGCCTTGCCTTGCTCAATCGCTTCCTGTTCAACCACCTGGCGGCAGATGATCAGGTCGCCAAGCAGCGGCAGCTCGATGCCCGGCGGGGCCTCGAACGGGAAAGAGAGCACGTTGGTCGGCTTGTCTTTGCCGCGGTAGGTCAGGTTCAGCTCGTGGCTTTCCGCTTCGTCCACCAGACGCACGGTCACCTCGGCCTCTTCCTGAAATTGCGGCAGCACGCCTTCCAGCCAGCGCTGGAAGGTGGCCTCATCCGGCAGGCCGTCGCCGCTTTCACAGGCAATCTGCAGATCCAAAATCACCTGGCTCATGGTGTCTCCTGCTCGGAGGCGGCGAGCGCCTCGCGCTTACGTTGTTCGGCAATCGCGTCTTTGCGTTTCTGTTCGGCCGCTTCCCAGGCCTCATAGGCGATGACTACGCGGGCCACCACCGGGTGGCGCACCACGTCCTCGCTGTGGAAGAAGTTGAAGCTCAGTTCTTCCACGTCCGACAGCACTTCCACCGCGTGGCGCAGGCCGGATTTCTGGTTGCGCGGCAGGTCGATCTGGGTGACGTCGCCGGTGATGACCGCCTTCGAGTTAAAGCCGATGCGCGTCAGGAACATCTTCATCTGTTCGATGGTGGTGTTCTGGCTCTCATCCAGAATGATAAAGGCGTCGTTCAGCGTACGGCCGCGCATATAGGCCAGCGGCGCGACTTCGATCACGTTGCGCTCGATGAGCTTCTCCACGCGCTCGAAGCCCAGCATCTCGAACAGGGCGTCGTACAGCGGGCGCAGGTAAGGATCGACCTTCTGGCTCAGATCGCCGGGCAGGAAGCCCAGTTTTTCGCCGGCTTCGACCGCAGGGCGGGTCAGCAAAATGCGGCGAATTTCCTGGCGCTCCAGCGCATCCACCGCGGCGGCAACCGCCAGGTAGGTTTTGCCGGTGCCCGCCGGGCCGATACCGAAGGTGATGTCGTGATCGAGAATGTTGGCGATGTACTGCGCCTGGTTAGGCGTACGCGGTTTCACCATGCCGCGCTTGGTTTTAATGGTGACCGCCTTGCCGTAATCCGGCACGCTGTCGGCCACCTGTTCCAACACCCGGCTCTCTTTGATAGCCAGGTGGATTTGCTCCGGATCGATATCCGGGATCACGCCGCGAATCGGCGCGGTATCCACGTACAGATGGCGCAGGATATCGGCGGCGGCAACCACGCACAGGTTTTTGCCGACCAGCTTGAAACGGTTGTCGCGGCGATTGATTTCAATGCCCAATCGGCGCTCGAGTTGCTTGATGTTGTCATCAAACGGGCCGCACAGGCTGAGCAAACGCTTATTGTCTGCGGGCTCTAACAAAATTTCTTGTGTTGCGACGTTCAAACTATTCCTCTAGGTCACATCGGGCCTGGTTGATGTCACATAGCGCGTTCGGGACGCGCGTGTTCAGGACGAGCCTGAATACTCTCTTTCTTGAATTATTCATGGTGCGCCGCAACGGCGCAAGTTTACCGCTGATCTATCTGTGCGCCATCGGCGGAATTCAAGGGAAGATAAGGAAAAAACGCGGCGGGGCGCAAAGCCCGCCGCGTCATCACTGAACAAGGCCGCCGTGAATCAGTTCTTTTTCACGAACTCGGATTTCAGCTTCATCGGGCCGAAGCCGTCGATTTTGCAGTCGATGTTGTGATCGCCTTCGACCAGGCGAATGTTTTTCACCTTGGTGCCGATCTTCAGCATCGAGGAGCTGCCTTTGACCTTCAGGTCTTTGATCACGGTGACCGCATCGCCGTCCGCCAGCAGGTTGCCGTTGGCGTCTTTGACGATCAGCGCGTCCTGATCTTCCGCCGGGGTGCTGTCGCTCCACTCGTGGGCGCACTCAGGGCAGATGAACAGGGCATTGTCCTGGTAGGTGTATTCTGAGTTGCACTTCGGGCAGTGTGGGAGTTGCATGTTATGTCGCCTCTTCAACAATAAAAAAATAAAAAAGAAAATCACCGGGCGCGTGCGCCCGGCGGAGAAACGGTAAGGAGTAGCGCGAATGGGCGGCGATAAGGCGGCCGCCGCGGCGTCAGGGCTGGTAAATGCCGACGCCCAGCGCGTTTTCTTTGCGGGTACGGGCGATCACCGACTGCGGGGATTCATGTACGCGCAGATCCATCTGCTGTTCGGTGCGCACTACTGCGCCACGCAGGGTGTTGGTCAGCACCTCGGTAATTTCCACGTCGACGAACTGGCCGATCATGTCGGGCGTGCCCTCGAAGTTTACCACACGGTTGCACTCCGTGCGCCCGGCCAGTTCCATCACGCTTTTGCGCGAGGTGCCCTCCACCAGAATGCGCTGGACGGTGCCGAGCATGCGGCGGCTGAACTGCAGCGCCTGCTGGTTGATGCGATCCTGCAGAATATACAGCCGCTGTTTTTTCTCTTCTTCGCTGACGTCGTCGACCATGTCCGCCGCCGGGGTGCCCGGGCGCGACGAATAGATGAAGCTGAAGCTGACGTCGAAATTGACGTCGGCGATCAGGTTCATGGTCTGTTCGAAGTCGGCCTGGCTTTCGCCCGGGAAACCGACGATGAAATCGGAGCTGAGCTGAATGGCCGGCCGCGCCTTGCGCAGCTTGCGGATAATCGCCTTGTACTCCAGCGCGGTGTGCGCACGTTTCATCATGGTCAGGATGCGATCCGAACCGCTCTGCACCGGCAGATGCAGGAAGCTGACCAGCTCCGGCGTGTCTTCGTACACCGCGATGATGTCATCGGTGAACTCGATAGGGTGGCTGGTGGTGAAGCGAATGCGATCGATGCCGTCGATGGCCGCGACCAGGCGCAGCAGTTCGGCGAACGAACAGATCTCGCCGTCATGCGTGGCGCCGCGGTAAGCGTTGACGTTTTGGCCGAGCAGGTTGACCTCGCGCACGCCCTGCGCCGCCAGTTGGGCGATTTCGAACAGCACGTCGTCGCTCGGGCGACTCACTTCTTCGCCGCGGGTGTAAGGCACCACGCAGAAGGTGCAGTATTTGTTGCAGCCTTCCATGATCGACACGAATGCGGTCGGGCCTTCGGCGCGCGGTTCCGGCAGACGGTCGAATTTTTCGATCTCCGGGAAGCTGATGTCGACCACCGGGCTGCGGGTGCCCTGAACGTGATTGATCATTTCCGGCAGGCGGTGCAGGGTCTGCGGGCCGAATACCACGTCGACGCAGGGCGCGCGGCTGCGGATCAGTTCGCCTTCTTGCGAGGCCACGCAACCGCCGACGCCGATGATCACCGACGGATTCTTTTCTTTCAGCAAGCGCCAGCGCCCCAGCATGGCGAAAACTTTCTCCTGCGCTTTTTCACGGATTGAGCAGGTGTTCAGCAGCAGCACGTCCGCCTCTTCGGCATTTTCGGTCCACTCGAAGCCGTGCGTGCTGTTCAACAGGTCGGCCATTTTCGATGAATCATACTCGTTCATCTGGCAGCCCCAGGTTTTGATATGTAGTTTTTTCGTCATTGACTTGCCATTACTCAGTGCGGAGCGAAAGTTGCGTTACGCGACATGCAGGGCGCGTATTGTAATCATTTGCCGCCGTTGTGACCAGCGCGGGGGAAAATGGCACGCGACCTGAAGCCGAAGCGAAAATCCGGTACACTGCGCAAAACGCCATGCCGGGTGGGATGGCGACCATTCATACAGAAAACATAGCCAATATGAAGACATCTCAAAATCGGTATGACGCGGTGGTGGTGGGCGGCGGCATGGTCGGCGCGGCGGCGGCCCTGGGGCTGGCACAGGCGGGCTGGTCGGTGGCGTTGCTGGAACATCAGGCGCCGCAGACGTTCGAGGCGCAAAGCCCGCCGGATCTGCGCATTTCCGCTATCGGCTGCACTTCGGTGGGGCTGCTGAAACAGCTCGGCGCCTGGCAGGCCGTGAAGGCGATGCGCACGGCGCCGTATCGCCGGCTGGAGACCTGGGAATGGGCGTCGTCGCGCGTGGCGTTCGACGCGGTGTCCCTGGGGTTGCCCGAGCTGGGCTTTATGGTGGAAAACCGCATTCTGCAGCTGGCGCTGTGGCAGCAGTTCGCGCAGTGCGCCAACCTGACGCTGCTGTGCCCCGCCAGGCTGCAATCGCTGCAGCGGGCGGACAATGCCTGGCAGCTGACGCTGGACGGCGGCGAGACGCTGCAGGCGCGCCTGGTTGTCGGCGCCGACGGCGCCAACTCGCAGGTGCGCAAGCTGGCGGCGATCGGCACCAACGGCTGGCAGTATCGTCAGGCGTGCATGTTGATCACCGTCGATACCGGCGCGCCGCAGCAGGATGTGACCTGGCAGCGTTTCTTCCCGTCCGGGCCGCGTGCCTTCCTGCCGCTGTACGACAGTTGGGCGTCGCTGGTGTGGTATGACAGCCCGCAGCGCATTCGCCAGCTGCAGGCGATGCCGCCGGCACAGCTGGAGCGTGAGATCGCCGCCGCTTTCCCGGCGCGACTGGGCCCGGTCAAGGTGCACGCCGCCGGTTCGTTCCCGCTGACGCGGCGTCATGCGCAGCGTTACGTGCTGCCGGGGTTGGCACTGCTGGGGGATGCGGCGCATACCATCAATCCGCTGGCGGGGCAGGGCGTCAATCTGGGGTATCGTGACGTGGATGCCTTGCTGAACGTATTGAGCGATGCGCGGGAGCAGGGAGAGGACTGGAGCAGCGAGGCGGTACTGCTGCGTTATCAGCGCCGCCGCCGTACCGACAATTTGCTGATGCAGAGCGGCATGGATCTATTCTATACGGCTTTCAGCAATAACCTGGCGCCGCTGAACGTGGCGCGTAATCTGGCGCTGATGGCCGCGCAGCGGGCGGGCAAGCTGAAAGAGCATGCGTTGAAGTACGCGTTGGGATTGTAACCGACAGGGCTCAGCTGCGGCTGGGCCCGTTAGGATTGGCTGAACGCCGGACAGCAAAAAGCCCGCCGAAGCGGGCTTTTCTAAATATGGCTGGGGTGCCAGGATTCGAACCTGGGTATGCTGGTATCAGAAACCAGAGCCTTACCGCTTGGCGACACCCCAATTATGGTGGCTACGACGGGATTTGAACCTGTGACCCCATCATTATGAGTGATGTG
>NZ_KV792508.1:11527-78272 GCF_001808215.1 Serratia sp. HMSC15F11 | reverse complement strand
AAACCGGTGCCTTACCGCTTGGCGATACCCCACCTGCAAACAAATCTTATGTTGAAACCCCATTCTCGAAAGAATATGGCTGGGGTACCTGGATTCGAACCAGGGAATGCCGGTATCAAAAACCGGTGCCTTACCGCTTGGCGATACCCCATCAACATACTGCGCCGACGATGAAGAGAAATGGTGCGGGAGGCGAGACTTGAACTCGCACACCTTGCGGCGCCAGAACCTAAATCTGGTGCGTCTACCAATTTCGCCACTCCCGCAATGCAAAAAAGAGATGGTGGCTACGACGGGATTCGAACCTGTGACCCCATCATTATGAGTGATGTGCTCTAACCAGCTGAGCTACGTAGCCCTCTTTTTTTGCTTTGCCTTCATCGGCGTTGCGGGGCGCATTATGCGTATATGACCGATTTGCGTCAACAAGTTTTTTCCCGAAAAAGTGCCGGGAAGCGCCGTTTGTCTGGGTTGTGAACATTATGGCGATAAAATCGGCAATTCAGGCAGTTGGCGGGGGGAAAAGGCAACAAAAAGGCGGGCCAAAAGGCCCGCCTTGGGGAAAACGCCGCGCGATTATTTATAGGCGGCCTGGTGCACGCCAACGGCGCGGCCGGAAGGATCGTCCATCTTCTTGAACGATTCGTCCCATTCGATGGCCTTGGCGGACGAGCAGGCGACGGACGGGCCGCCCGGCACGCATTCGGCGGCGCTCGGCAGCGGGAACAGCTCCTCGAAGATTTCGCGATACAGGTAGCCTTCTTTAGAGGTCGGCGTGTTGTACGGGAAGCGGAAACGCGCGGTTTCGAGCTGTTGATCGCTGATTTGCTGCGCAGCGACCTCTTTTAGCGTGTCGATCCAGCTGTAGCCAACGCCGTCGGAGAACTGCTCTTTCTGGCGCCAGGCCACGCTGGCCGGCAAATAGGACTCGAAACATTCGCGGACGATGTGTTTTTCCATTTTGCCGTTGCCGCACATTTTATCTTTCGGGTTGATGCGCATCGCCACGTCGAGGAATTTCTTGTCCAGGAACGGCACGCGGGCCTCAACGCCCCAGGCGGACATCGCCTTGTTGGCGCGCGCGCAGTCGAACATATGCAGCGCCAGCAGCTTGCGCACGGTCTCTTCGTGGAATTCGCGGGCGTCCGGCGCCTTATGGAAGTAAAGGTAGCCGCCGAACACTTCGTCCGCACCTTCGCCGGAGAGCACCATCTTGATGCCCATCGCCTTGATTTTGCGCGACATCAGGTACATTGGCGTCGAGGCGCGAATGGTGGTGACGTCATAGGTTTCGATGTGGTAAATCACGTCGCGGATGGCGTCCAGGCCTTCCTGCACGGTGAAGTGGATCTCATGGTGCACGGTGCCCAGATGGTTGGCGACCTCCTGCGCGGCGCGCAGATCCGGCGAGCCTTCCAGGCCGACGGCGAAGGAGTGCAGCTGCGGCCACCAGGCTTCGCTGCGTTCCTGATCTTCCACGCGGCGCGCGGCGTACTTCTTGGTGATCGCCGAGATGACAGAGGAATCCAGCCCGCCCGACAGCAGCACGCCGTAAGGCACGTCGGACATCAGGTGGCTTTTCACCGACTCTTCCAGCGCGGTGCGCAAGGCGGCGGCGTCGGTCACGTTGTCTTTGACGCTGTCGTAATCGAACCAGTCGCGGCGATAGTATTCGCGGATCTCACCGTCCTGGCTCCACAGGTAGCTGCCGGCCGGGAATTCCTTGATGGTGCGGCACACCGGCACCAGCGCTTTCATTTCCGAAGCGACGTACAGGTTGCCGTGCTCGTCGTGGCCCATGTACAGCGGGATGATGCCCAGATGATCGCGGCCGATCAGGTAAGCGTCTTTTTCGGTGTCATACAGGGCGAAGGCGAACATGCCTTGCAGATCGTCGAGAAAGTCCGGGCCTTTCTCCTGATACAGCGCCAGGATCACTTCACAGTCGGATCCGGTCTGGAACGCGTAGCGGTCGCTCAGCTGTTGGCGCAGCGCCTGGTGGTTGTAAATTTCGCCGTTGACCGCCAGAACGTGGGTGTGCGCGGCGTTGTACAGCGGTTGAGCGCCGTTGTTGACGTCGACGATCGACAGGCGTTCGTGGGCCAAAATGGCTTTGTCGCTGGCGTAGACGCCGGACCAATCCGGGCCGCGGTGGCGCATCAGGCGCGACAGCTCCAGCGCTTTCTTACGCAGTTCAACGGGATCGGACTTCAGATCGAGCACACCGAAAATAGAACACATACAACTCTCCTAACGGGCTTTCATGACTGTGATGTTGTTTTTTACTGTTATGGGCAGCATTGCCGATTCATCAGCGATAAAGCGGTTTTGCTGCGCTGTGGTTATGAAAATGCGCCTAAAGCTGCAGGAGATGCAAGCGTTTTAGCCATACGCTGAGAAATAGTTGTTTGCGTGGCTGCGATTTTTAACGGATTTTCAGTTATTGGCGGGAAAAATTGGCGATTATGCAATTTTTAGCGTAATGACGGGATTGCCGGCCGGTCTGGCCGGCAATCGATTAGCGATTAGGCGATGAGCTGCCACAGGGTGAAGGCGGCGTCCGGCGTCCAGCCGGCGTTGGAGGTGTGCGCCTGGATGCAGGTGTATTTCTTGCCTTTATAACTCACCACGTCGCCGGCTTTGTAGCTGTGGTTGTTCTGCCACTCGGGCGCCCCCGGATCGGGCGGCGTGCCGTCGTTGGCGGTTTTGACCGCCAGCGCGCTGCTCGGCAGCGAGGTATTGCCTTGGCTGTCGGTTGCGGTAACGAAGTAGCTGTACTGGGTGGCCGGCGTCAGGCCGCCGTCGGCCAGCGACAGGCCGGTGGTCTGGCCGATCGGGTTGCCGTTGCGGTAGACGGTGTAGCTGGCGATCGGTAAGGCGCCGGTGGCGGCGGCCCAGCTCAGCTTCAGCGAGGTGGCGCCCAGATCGGCGACCGTCAGCGCCGTCGGTGCATTAGGTTTTCCCGGCGGCTGGGTAACGCCGCCCTGAATCAGCGGCGCGTAGCGGGTTTTGAACTCCCAGTTGTAGGCCACGCCGGCCTTGCTCTTGCCGTTGTCCCAGTTGATTGACCAGGTCATCAGGCCTTTGATCGACAGGTTCTTGGCGTCGAGACGGGAGAAGGCGTTATATACCGCCTGTTTGTTGACTACGTAGCCGGTGGCGGCGGCATCGTTGTTGCTCGGCAGACCGATGACGAATTTTGCTGCAGGGATCTTTGCATAGCCGCGGGTGCCGGTGACCAGGCTTTCCGTCAGGTAGTAGAGGAAGTCCTCTTTCATGGCGTCGTTATTTTGTGTGATCCAGGCGTTGAGCTCGTCCACCCAAATACCGTCGCCACCCTGGTTATAATATTGCGGCGCGATAAAGTCATAATAGCCTTCGAGGGCGTTGATATAATCCAGGTAGGTGCCGTTGGTGCGTAAATACGGGAATTCCGGCGCCATGCTGATAATAAAGTTTTTCCCCTGCGCGGCGTAATAGTCTTTTACTTTTTTCAATGCCGCAGGCAAAACGGTTTTATTATTGGCGGCGCCGATCGCCGCCTGTTCCAAATCGATATCCAGGCCATCGAAGCCATAGACTTCCACCAGACGAATAATCTCGTCTTTCAGCTTATCTTCGTCGCCGGTTTTCAGCTCGATATGCGCGTCTGCGCCGCCGAGGGAGATCAGCACCGCGCGGCCCTGGCTGTTCAGCACGCCCACCTGGCGGCGGAACTCGGCGTCGGACAGGTTGTAAGGTTTGAAGGTTGGGATACCCTGGCCTTTCATAAAGGCGACGGCCACCACGTTGTATTCGGCAGGAATATCGGTCAGGTTCATATTGGCGAACTGGCCTTGCTGATAGCCGTCACTGGCGCCGGCGGCCCAGTTGTGCCAAAAACCCATCAGGATTTTTTTATTGGCGATAGTCGGCATAATGGCTGCGTCATCGGCGGCGGCATTGATCATGTTATCTGTGCTCATGGTAGCCTCATTAATTAGGGGTAAAGGTTTTCCGCTGGCCGGCAATATCAGCTATTGGCGGGGCGTAAGGTTATAATGAGGATTTTTAGCGCAGGCAGGCTGAAACCTTTTGTGGCCATGAACGAATTAAATTCAAACTGCGGTCAGGAAGAGAGAAATAATGGCGGCCGGGCAGCCGCCATAAATGCATCAGAAGATGGTGATATCGGCAACGGAAGGGTAGACGTAGCTCGGGCGGAACGGCATGGTTTCGATGTCGCTCAGCGTGGAGACGCCGGACAGCACCAGCACGGTTTCCAGACCGGCCTGGAAGCCCGCCAGAATGTCGGTGCGCAGGTTGTCGCCGACGATCACCGTCTCTTCCGAGTGCGCCTGCATTTTGTTCAATGCGGCGCGAATGATCCACGGGCTGGGCTTGCCGACGTAAAACGGCTTGCGGCCGGTGATCTTCTCGATGGGGGCGCACAGCGCGCCGCAGGCCGGCGAGAAGCCGTGGCCGTGGCTATCTGGGTTGGTGGCGATAAAGCGTGCGCCGTTACTGACGAAGTAGGCGGCCTTGTGCATCATGTCCCAGTTGTAAGAGCGGGTTTCACCGACGATCACGAAATCCGGGTTGATGTCGGTGATGGTGAAACCGGCTTTGTACAGCTCATGGATCAGGGCGCCTTCGCCGACCACGTAGGCTTTTTTGCCTTCCTGGCGGCGCAGGAAATCGGCGGTGGCCATCGCCGAGGTATAGAACGCGCTCTCCGGCACTTCCAGCCCGGCGGCGGCGAAGCGGTTCGCCAGATCCTGCGCGGTCTGTGACGGGTAGTTGGTCAGCACCACCAGCGGCATGCCTTGTTCCTGGATGCGCGCCAGGAACAGATCGGCGCCGGGCACCGGCGTATTGTCATGCAGCAGCACGCCGTCGATATCGCATATAACGTTTTTGATTTTCATTTGTCGCTGTTTCTCATGATTACGGCAGGCAAGGGGTGACGATAACACACCTGCCAGAAGCGGCGGATCAGCTTTCCAGCAATCGCTGCAAGAGCACGCCGTTGAGCATCGCGCGTTTGGCCAGGGCGAAAGCGCCGATCGCCGAGCGATGATTGAGTTCGGAGGTCACCACCGGCAGATTTTTGCGGAAGTCCTTCAGCACCTGGGTATTGATGCAGCTCTGGATCGCCGGCAGCAGCACCTTGTCCGCTTCGGTGATCTCACCGGCGATCACCACCTTCTGCGGGTTGAACAGGTTGATGGCGATGGCCACCGCCTTGCCCAGATAGCGGCCGACGTGTTCGATCACTTCGCTGGCCAGCAGATCGCCGCGGTTGGCGGCCTTGCAGATGGCGTTGATGCCGCAGTCTTCCAGCGTCAGTTTGCTCGGGTAGCCCTGGCTCAGCAGCTGGCGCACGCGCTGTTCGATCGCCGCGTTGGCGGCTACGGTTTCCAGGCAGCCGAAGTTGCCGCAGTGGCAGCGTTCACCCAGCGGATCGATCTGGATATGGCCGATTTCGCCGACGTTGCCGTTATTGCCGAGAAAAATCTGCCCGTTGACGATGATGCCGGCGCCGGTACCGCGGTGCAGTCGCACCAGAATCGAGTCTTCGCAGTCGCGGGTAGCACCGAAGTAGTGCTCCGCCAGCGCCAGGCTGCGGATGTCGTGGCCGACGAAGCTGGTGACGTTGAAGCGCTGCTGCAGGTTGTCGACCAGCGCCCAGTTGCTGACGCTGATGTGCGGCATGTAGCGCACCACGCCCAGCGCCGGATCCACCAAGCCGGGCAGGATCACCGCGATGGCGATCAGCTCGCGCAGGCGGCGCTGGTTTGCTTCGATGAATTGGGCGATGGCGGCGAACAGCGCATTTTCCAGCGTTTCCTGGGTGCGTTCCGGCAGCGGATAGTGTTCTTCGCTGAGCGATTTACCGCTCATGTCATACAGGGTGATGGTGGCGTCGTGGCGGCCGAGACGCACCGCGACGGTATGGAAATGACGGGTTTCCGACACGATGGAGATCGCGCGGCGGCCGCCGGTGGAGGCTTGCTGATCGACTTCTTTGATCAGCCCGCGCTCCAGCAGCTGGCGAGTAATTTTGGTGACGCTGGCGGGAGCAAGCTGGCTGAGTTCGGCAATTTGAATGCGCGAGATCGGGCCCTGCTGGTCGATCAGGCGGTAAACTGCCGCGCCGTTAAGCTGTTTGACTAAGTCAACGTTCCCTATTTGTGCTTGTCCGCCAGTGCTCATCAATAATGTTACTCGCTGTTCATTGAATTAAACCTCGTTACCGTTAACGAGCGTTTTGGTGATCTTGAAATCACGGGTGAAGGCGGTCAGGTTAGCCACCTTGCCGGCTTCGATGGTGCCCAGACGCTGCTCGACGCCGATGGCGCGCGCCGGATACAGCGTCGCCATGCGCAGCGCTTCGTCCAGCGCGATGCCGATATGCTCGACACTGTTTTGCACCGCTTCGATCATGGTCAGCGCGGAACCGCTCAGGGTACCGTTCTCATCCACGCACAGCCCATCCCGATAGTATATTGTTTTACCGGCGAAAATAAATTGGTCAATATCTGCACCTGCCGGTGCGGTCGCGTCGGTGACCAATACCAATTTATCACCTTTCAGGCGTTTGGCGTTACGGATACTCGCCCAGGCCACGTGATGGCCGTCGGCGATGATGCCGGTATAGACCTCCGGCGTATCGAAGATCGCCCCCATGAGCCCCGGTTCGCGGCCGGTGATATACGGCATGGCGTTGTACAGGTGGGTGGCGAAGCTGATGCCGGCGGCGAAGCCGGTGCGTGCCTGATCGTAGGTGGCGTTCGAGTGGCCGGCGGAGACCACGATGCCGGCCTCGGTCAACTGCTTGATAACGTGCGGCTCAACCATTTCCGGCGCCAGCGTCACCTTGGTGATCACGTCGGCGTTGGCGCACAGGTAATCGATCATGTCCTGCGTTGGCTTGCGAATGAACGCCGGGTTATGGGTGCCTTTTTTCACCGGGCTGAGGTAGGGCCCTTCCAGGTGCAGGCCCAGCGCCTGGTTTTGGTGCTTTTTCAGATAAGCGCGCATCACGTCGACGCTGTGCTTCATGAATTCGTCGCTGCTGGTGATCAGCGTCGGCAGATAGCTGGTGCAGCCGGATTTCTCGTTGGCGCGCTGCATGATCTCCAGCGTTTCTTCCGAAATCGCTTCCAGCGAATCGTTGAACTGGACGCCGCCGCAGCCGTTCAGCTGCACGTCGATAAGCCCGGGGGCCAGGATGGCGCCACCCAGGTCGCGCGTTTCGATGCCGGCGGGCAATTCAGCCGCCGGGCAGACTCTCTCGATCAGCCCATCAGCGATAATGACTGCATGGTCATCAAGTACGTCGTGGCCGGTATAGATCCGGCCGTGGGTTAAAGCGAACATCGTAGCCCCCTGCAAAGATTAAAGACTTTTTACGCTTTCCGCTTCTAACTCACGGAAATATTTGACGGTTTTGACTTTCAGCTCCATAGTAGCCGGCTCGTCGCACACCACGACCGCTTTGGCGTGCAGCTGCAGGCAGCTGATGGTCCACATGTGGTTGATGTTGCCTTCCACCGCGGCTTCCAGCGCCTGCGCCTTGGCGTGGCCGGTCACCAGGATCATCACTTCTTCCGCGTCCAGCAGCGTGCCCACGCCGACGGTCAGCGCATATTTCGGCACCAGGCTGACATCGCCGCCGAAGAAGCGCGAGTTGGCGATGCGGGTGTCTTCGGTCAGCGTTTTGATGCGGGTGCGCGAACCCAGAGACGAAGCCGGCTCGTTGAACGCGATATGGCCGTCTATGCCCACGCCCCCCATGAACAGGTTAATTTTGCCGTAAGACTTGATCTTCTCTTCGTACTGGCGGCACTCGGCGTTGACATCCGCGGCGTTGCCGTTCAGCAGGTTGATATTTTCACGAGGGATATCAACGTGGTCAAAGAAGTTGCGGTACATGAAGGTGTGGTAGCTTTCCGGGTGTTCCTGCGGCAGGCCAACGTACTCGTCCATGTTGAAAGTCACAACATGCTTAAAGCTTACTTCACCTGCTTTGTGCATCGCAATCAGATGTTTGTAGGCTTCCAGCGGCGTACCGCCGGTGGGCAGGCCGAGGACAAACGGGCGCTCTGCGGTTGGCTTGAATGCGTTGATGCGTTGAACGATATGACGCGCGGCCCATTTGCCGACTTGTGCGGTATCTTTCAGTGGGATAAGTCTCATCTAACACCTCTTGGGATAAGTAAACTAAAGCTATACTGTACGGGCCTGCGGGAGTCGTAAGCGTAACCCAGCTTTATGATTCTCGCGTGAATCGTCCGTCCGGTTGATTTTTTGAATGATAAAATAAGTTTTGTGTGATGGCCAGCAATCTGGGAGGTAAAGACTACTTTTTGGTGATATTTATCACAAAAAGGGAGGTTTTAATTTGCGATACAAAATAAATTTTTTACACTCGGCATGAGTGATACGTGCCAAGCATTGTTTCTAAAAAGGTAGTGAGAGATCCAAATAAACTACTAATAGGGTCCGTCCGCGGACAACATAGGGGGAAAAGGTGAACATTCTTAGTTATTTGCAAAAGGTGGGACGGGCGCTGATGGTGCCGGTGGCCACGCTGCCTGCCGCCGCCATCTTGATGGGCGTCGGGTACTGGATTGACCCTGTTGGTTGGGGCGGCGACAACGCGCTTGCCGCATTATTTATCAAATCCGGTTCAGCCATTATCGATCATATGGCCGTGCTGTTCGCCATCGGTGTGGCCTACGGCATGTCCAAAGACAAGGACGGCTCTGCCGCACTGACCGGCTTCGTCGGTTTCCTGGTGCTGACCACCCTCTGTTCACCGGCCGCCGTGTCGATGATTCAGAAGATCCCCCTCGATCAGGTGCCTGCCGCGTTCGGCAAAATTGAAAACCAGTTCGTCGGTATTCTGGTGGGGATCATCTCCGCCGAAGTGTATAACCGCTTCAGCGGCGTCGAGCTGCCTAAGGCGCTGTCGTTCTTCAGCGGCCGCCGCCTGGTGCCGATCCTCATTTCCTTCCTGATGATCCTGGTTGCTTACATCCTGATGTTCGTCTGGCCAGTGGTGTTCGGCGCTCTGGTGAGCTTCGGCGAACACATCCAGAAATTGGGCTCCGTCGGCGCGGGCATCTATGCCTTCTTCAACCGTCTGCTGATCCCGGTCGGCCTGCACCACGCACTGAACTCGGTGTTCTGGTTCGACGTGGCCGGCATCAACGATATCCCTAACTTCCTCGGCGGCCAGCAGTCGATCGAAGCCGGTAAAGCGGTCGTCGGCATCACCGGCCGTTATCAGGCGGGCTTCTTCCCGATCATGATGTTTGGTCTGCCGGGCGCAGCGCTGGCTATCTATCACTGCGCGCGCCCTGAGAATAAGGCGAAAGTGCTGGGGATCATGATGGCGGGGGCATTCGCTGCCTTCTTTACCGGCATCACCGAACCGCTGGAATTCTCCTTCATGTTTGTGGCGCCGGTGCTGTATGTGCTTCACGCGATCTTGACCGGGATTTCCGTCTTCATCGCCGCCAGCATGCACTGGATTGCCGGTTTCGGCTTCAGCGCCGGTTTGGTGGATATGGTGCTGTCGTCGCGCAACCCGTTGGCGACCCACTGGTACATGCTGATCCCGCAAGGTCTGGTGTTCTTCGTTATCTACTATGTGGTGTTCCGCTTCACCATCAATAAATTCAACCTGATGACCCCGGGCCGCGAGCTGGCGGTTGCCGGTGACGAAACCGACGGTTATGACGTCAACGTCAACAGCAACGCCGGTAAAGACGAGAACGAAACTACCACGCTGGCCCGTCGCTACGTCGGCGCGATTGGCGGTTCCGACAACCTGACCGGCATCGACGCCTGCATTACCCGCTTGCGTTTGAACGTGAAAGATTCTGCGCTGGTGAACGACGCATTGGCGAAACGCCTCGGCGCATCCGGCGTTATCCGCCTGAACAAGCAGAGCGTGCAAGTGATCGTCGGCACCCGTGCTGAACTTATCGCCAGCGCAATGCGCAATGTGATTGCCGCCGGCCCGGTAGCGGCAGCGGCGGCCCCGGCGGCGGCTCCTGCGGCGGAAGCCAAATCGCAGGCGGTACCGAACGCACCGAAAACCGCGCTTGAAACGCTGGTGGCGCCGGTGACCGGTGAAGTCGTGGCGCTCGATCAGGTGCCGGACGAAGCTTTCGCCAGCAAGGCGGTAGGTGACGGCCTGGCGATTCGCCCGACCGACAACATCGTCGTGGCGCCGGCGGACGGCACCGTGGTGAAAATCTTCAATACCAACCACGCGTTCTGCCTGGAAACCGACAAGGGCGCCGAGATCGTGGTGCACATGGGGATCGACACCGTCGCGCTGGAAGGCCAGGGCTTCAAACGCCTGGTGGAAGAGGGCGCGGAAGTGAAAGCCGGTCAACCGATTCTGGAACTGGATCTGGATTATCTGAACGCTAACGCGCGTTCGATGATAAGCCCGGTGGTGGTCAGCAACTCTGACGACTACGCCGGCCTGGCGGCGCTGGCCAGCGGCTCTGTCGTCGCCGGTCAGACCAAGCTGTACGAGATCCAAAAGTAAGGCCGTTTTTACCTGAGTAGTACCGGGGGCCGGCCACGCATCATGGCGGAGTTTGCCCCGACTTGGCGGGAAGAGAGCGATCTCTTCCCGCTTTTTTTATTCCGTTTCGCCCCACGGCGGTGCGCTGCGCGCCGACGGTGCAACGCGCCGCATTTTTCGTGAAACAAACGGTTGTTTCCAGACGTGGCTTGTTGGATCATAGGCGGTTATGTGTAGCGCTTTGCATTGAGGAACAGTGAAATGAGTGAGGCTGAAGCCCGCCCAACCAATTTTATCCGTCAGATCGTCGATGAAGATCTGGCGTCGGGGAAACACACGTCGGTACATACCCGCTTCCCACCGGAGCCTAACGGCTATCTGCATATTGGCCACGCCAAGTCCATCTGCCTGAACTTCGGCATCGCCAAGGACTATCAGGGCCAGTGCAACCTGCGTTTCGATGACACCAACCCGGTGAAAGAAGACATCGAGTTCGTGGAGTCAATCAAGCACGACGTGGAGTGGCTGGGCTTTGAGTGGAGCGGCAACGTTCGTTACTCCTCAGACTATTTCGATCAGCTGCACCAGTATGCGGTTGAGCTGATCACCAAGGGCCTGGCCTACGTCGATGAGCTGTCGCCGGAGCAGATCCGTGAATATCGCGGCACCCTGACCGCGCCCGGTAAAGACAGCCCGTACCGCGGCCGCAGCGTGGAAGAGAACCTGGCGCTGTTCGAGAAGATGCGCAACGGCGAGTTCGCCGAAGGCGCCGCCTGCCTGCGCGCCAAGATCGATATGGCTTCGCCGTTTATCGTGATGCGCGATCCGGTGCTGTACCGCATCAAGTTCGCCGAACACCACCAGACCGGTAACAAATGGTGCATCTATCCGATGTACGATTTCACCCACTGCATTTCCGATGCGCTGGAAGGGATCACCCATTCGCTGTGCACCCTGGAATTCCAGGATAACCGCCGTCTGTATGACTGGGTGCTGGATAACATCACCATTCCTTGCCACCCGCGTCAGTACGAGTTTTCGCGTCTCAACCTCGAATACGCCATCATGTCGAAGCGCAAGCTGCACCAGCTGGTGGCCGAGAAGATCGTCGAGGGCTGGGACGATCCCCGTATGCCGACCGTCTCCGGTCTGCGCCGTCGCGGTTATACCGCCGCCTCGATTCGCGAGTTCTGCCTGCGCATCGGCGTGACCAAGCAAGACAACAACGTCGAGATGGTGGCGCTGGAATCCTGCATCCGCGACGATCTGAACGAGAACGCGCCGCGCGCCATGGCGGTGCTGGATCCGGTGAAAATCGTCATCGAGAACATGGGCGATGCGGTGGAAATGGTCACCATGCCTAACCACCCGAACAAACCGGAAATGGGCAGCCGCGATGTGCCGTTCAGCCGCGAGATCTATATCGATCGCGCCGACTTCCGCGAAGAAGCCAACAAGCAGTACAAGCGCCTGGTGCTGGGCAAGGAAGTGCGTCTGCGCAATGCGTACGTGATCAAGGCCGAGCGCGTCGAGAAGGACGAAGCGGGCGAGATCGCCACCATCTTCTGCAGCTACGATGCGGAAACGCTGAGCAAAGATCCTGCCGACGGCCGCAAGGTGAAGGGCGTGATCCACTGGGTGTCTGCGGCGCACGCGCTGCCGGCGGAAATTCGCCTGTACGATCGCCTGTTCAGCGTGCCTAATCCGGGCGCGGCGGAGGATTTCCTCTCCACCATCAACCCGGAATCGCTGGTCATCAAGCACGGCTTCGTCGAGCCGAGCCTGGCGGCTGCACAGCCGGAGAAAGCCTATCAGTTCGAGCGTGAAGGTTACTTCTGCGCCGACAACCGTCACTCGTCGGCCGAGCATCTGGTGTTTAACCGCACCGTCGGCCTGCGTGACACCTGGGCGAAAATCGAAGGCTAATCTTATTCGCCTCGAAAATTAATGAATCAGCGCGGCTTTAAGCCGCGCTTTTTTATGCCTGCGCTCAGCTCACGCTCTATTTCTCTCTCATTTTATCCGGGATGCGTTTAATTAATGGCGACGCATTAACCCATTAGTTCTCTTATATTGGCTCTATTAGTCTTCATTTTTTCTTATATATTCGTGATGCGAATTAATTTCATTTGGAGAGCGCTCTCAATTTTTATCGTCTGACTGACGAATTTGGTCAGGCTGAAACCATTAATCGTCTCTGGTTGACCTGGTATCTCAATTTATTCTGATTTAATTGAATTTTTTATTCGACAGCCTCTATGATCGCCAGCGTAACAAATTCTCACTGATATGTGCTCCTTGTCATACTTTGACAAATCCCCCGCATTTTTTGTTTGATAATTCGCGTCGCGAAAAATAGTCTGTCTGTAGCAATTAGTGCTGTGGGAATAACATCTCGTCGGCAATATTTTTTACCCGTTCGGGTTTTTTATTGGCAGTCGTGCAGGGCAGTGGTGAACACAGGCGGCTGCAACTTTTAAGTTAAGTCAAAGAGGAATTTCAATATGGGTACGCACGGTGCTCAGCGTAAAACGCTGGCGCTCGCAGTCGCGGGCGCGCTGTTGGGAACAGGGTTTGCCATGGCGCCTGAGGCGAAAGCCGCAGGGTTTATCGATGATTCCACGCTGACCGGCGGCATTTATTACTGGCAACGTGAGCGCGACCGTAAAGATCTCAATCCGGACAGCAAGGATTACAACCAATACACCACCAACCTGTCGCACTCCACCGCCAACCTGAGCCTGGATTTCGCTTCGGGCTACGCCTGGGACATGTTTGGTCTGGACGTCGGTGCCTTTACCGCCATCGAGCTGGCAGAATCCAGCGCCAGCGGCCACCCGAACGAGATCGCGTTCTCCTCGAAAAACCGTACCTACGACGAAGACTATTCCGGTGACAAAGGCGGCGTGAGCCTGTACAAAGCCGCCGCCAAATTCAAATACGGCCCGGTCTGGGCGCGCGCCGGCTATATTCAGCCGAGCGGCCAAACCCTGCTGGCGCCGCACTGGAGCTTTATGCCGGGCACCTATCAGGGGGCCGAAGCCGGCGCCAAGTTCGACTACGGCGACGCCGGCGCGTTGAGCTTCTCCTACATGTGGACCGACAAATACAAGGCGCCGTGGCATATCGAGATGGACGACTTCCGCCAGAACGATAAGAAAACGCGCGTCTCCTACCTGCACTCGCTGGGCGCCAAGTACGATTTCAAAAACGATCTGGTGCTGGAAGCCGCCTTCGGCCAGGCGCAGGGTTATGTGAATCAATACTTCACCAAGGCGTCTTACAAATTCGATGTGCTCGGCAACCCGCTGACCACCAGTTACCAGTTCTACGGTGCGGAAGACCGCATCAGCGACAAGAACGATCCGAACAGCATCTACGACGGCCTGGCCTGGCTGCAGGCGCTGACCTTCGGTTACACCACCGGCCAATTCAACTGGCGTCTGGAAGGCACCATGGTCAAGGCGGAAGGCAACCAGGGCTTCTTCCTGCAGCGCATGACCCCGACCTACGCCTCGTCCAACGGTCGTCTGGACGTGTGGTGGGATAACCGCTCCGACTTTAACGCCAACGGCGAGAAAGCGGTGTACGCCGGCGTGATGTATGACCTCAGCAACTGGAACCTGCCGGGCATGGCGGTCGGCGGCTCCTACGTTTACGCCTGGGACGCCAAGCCGAGCACCAACCCGATCTACGATCAGAGCCAGCGCCTGAAAGAGAGCGCCTGGAGTCTGGACGCGATGTATACCATCCAGGAAGGGCGCGCCAAGGGCACCCTGATCAAGCTGCACTACACCCAGTATGACAACCACACCAACATCCCGAGCTGGGGCGGCGGTTACGGCAACATCTTCCAGGACGAGAAAGACGTCAAGTTCATGGTCATCGCGCCATTCACCATCTTCTGATGTGTTCCCCGGCCTCGCCGCCGGGGGCAGTTAAGGGAATTCAACGATGAAAAAAATCATGCTGATGTTGGCGGCCGCCGCGGCCTTGAGCGCCTGTGCGCAACCCGCCGCGCCGCCGGAAGACGCCAAATTGAAGCAGGCTTACAGCGCCTGCATCAACACCGCCGAAGGTTCGCCGGAGCGTCTGCAGCCCTGCAAGGCGGTGCTGAACGTGCTGAAACAAGAGAAGCAGCACCGGCAGTTCGCCGCGCAGGAAACGGTGCGGGTGATGGATTATCAGAACTGCATTATGGCGGTGCACAGCGGTAACGGTCAGGCTTACGACGCCAAGTGCGGCAAGCTGTGGCAAGAAATTCGCGATAACAATAATTAAGAAGGACAAGAACATGAACGCATTCAAACTGAGCGCATTAGCCGCGTTGACGGCAACGATGGGGTTCCTGGGCGGCATGGGAAACGCCATGGCCGATCAACAGCTGGTGGATCAGCTGAGCCAGCTGAAGCTGAACGTAAAAATGCTGGATAACCGCGCCGGCGAAAACGGCGTGGATTGCGCGGCGCTGGGCGCCGATTGGGCCTCTTGCAACCGGGTGTTGTTCACCCTCAGCAACGACGGCCAGGCGATCGACGGCAAAGACTGGGTCATCTATTTCCACAGTCCGCGCCAGACCCTGCGGGTAGACAACGACCAGTTCAAGATTGCTCACCTCACCGGCGATCTGTACAAGCTGGAGCCGACCGCCAAATTCAGCGGCTTCCCGGCCGGTAAGGCGGTGGAAATCCCGGTGGTCGCCGAATATTGGCAGCTGTTCAGAAACGACTTCCTGCCGCGCTGGTATGCCACGTCCGGCGACGCCAAGCCGAAAATGTTGGCGAATACCGACACCGAAAACCTGGACCAGTTTGTGGCGCCGTTCACCGGCGACCAGTGGAAGCGCACCAAGGACGACAAAAACATTCTGATGACGCCGGCTTCGCGCTTTGTCAGCAATGCCGATCTGCAGACGCTGCCTGCCGGCGCGCTGCGCGGCCAGATCGTGCCGACGCCGATGCAGGTGAAGGTTCACGCGCAGGACGTTGATTTGCGCAAAGGGGTAGCGCCGGATCTGAGCACGCTGGTCAAGCCGGCGGCGGAGGTCGTCAACCAGCGCTTCGCGCTGCTGGGCGTGCCGGTTCAGGCCAACGGCTATCCGATCAAGACCGACATCCAGCCGGGCAAGTTTAAAGGCGCGATGGCGGTGCCGGGCGCCTATGAGCTGAAAATCGGCAAGAAAGAGGCGCGGGTGATCGGCTTCGATCAGGCCGGGGTGTTCTACGGGCTGCAGTCGATCCTGTCGTTAGTGCCGAGCGACGGCAGCGGCAAGATTGCCACGCTCGACGCCAGCGATGCGCCGCGCTTCCAGTATCGCGGCATTTTCCTCGACGTGGCGCGCAATTTCCATAAGAAGGACGCGGTGCTGCGCCTGCTGGATCAGATGGCGGCCTACAAGCTCAACAAATTCCACTTCCACCTGAGCGATGACGAAGGCTGGCGCATCGAGATCCCCGGTTTGCCTGAGCTGACGGAGGTCGGCGGCCAGCGCTGCCATGATCTGAGCGAAACCACCTGCCTGCTGCCGCAGTATGGCCAGGGGCCGGACGCCTACGGCGGCTTCTTCAGTCGTCAGGACTATATCGACATCATCAAATACGCCCAGGCGCGCCAGATTGAGGTGATCCCGGAGATCGACATGCCGGCACACGCCCGCGCCGCGGTGGTCTCGATGGAAGCGCGCTATAAAAAGCTGCATGCCGCCGGGAAAGAGCAGGAGGCCAACGAATTCCGCCTGGTGGATCCGACCGATACCTCCAATACCACCTCCGTGCAGTTCTTTAACCGTCAGAGCTACCTGAACCCATGCCTGGATTCTTCCCAACGCTTTGTCGATAAGGTGATTGGCGAGATTGCCCAGATGCATAAAGAAGCCGGTCAGCCGATTAAGACCTGGCACTTTGGCGGCGACGAAGCGAAAAACATCCGCCTGGGCGCCGGCTACACCGATAAGGCGAAACCGGAGCCGGGCAAAGGCATCATCGATCAGAGCAACGAAGACAAGCCGTGGGCCAAGTCGCAGGTGTGCCAGACGATGATCAAAGAAGGCAAGGTGGCCGACATGGAGCATCTGCCGAGCTACTTCGGCCAAGAGGTCAGCAAGCTGGTGAAGGCGCACGGCATCGACAGAATGCAGGCCTGGCAAGACGGCCTGAAAGACGCCGAGAACGCGAAGGCGTTCGCCACCTCGCGCGTGGGCGTCAACTTCTGGGATACCCTGTACTGGGGCGGTTTCGATAGCGTCAACGACTGGGCTAATAAAGGGTATGAAGTGGTGGTTTCCAACCCGGACTACGTCTACATGGACTTCCCTTACGAGGTGAACCCAGACGAGCGCGGTTACTACTGGGGCACCCGCTTCAGCGACGAGCGCAAGGTGTTCAGCTTCGCGCCGGATAACATGCCGCAGAACGCGGAAACTTCGGTCGACCGCGACGGCAACCACTTCAATGCCAAGAGCGACAAGCCGTGGCCGGGCGCCTACGGGCTGTCCGCTCAGCTGTGGAGCGAAACCCAGCGCACCGATCCGCAGATGGAATACATGATTTTCCCACGCGCGCTGTCGGTGGCTGAACGCGCCTGGCACCGCGCCGGTTGGGAGCAGGACTATCGCGCCGGCCGCGAATACAAAGGCGGGGAAACCCACTTTGTCGATACCAAGACGCTGGAGAAAGACTGGCTGCGCTTCGCCAATATCCTGGTGCAGCGTGAACTGGCCAAGCTGGACAAAGGCGGCGTCGCTTACCGTCTGCCGGTGCCGGGCGCACGCGTAGCGGGCGGCAAGCTGGAGGCGAATATCGCGCTGCCGGGATTGGGCATCGAGTACTCCACCGACGGCGGCAAGCAGTGGCAGCGCTATGACGCCAAGGCCAAGCCGGCGGTGTCCGGTGAGGTGCAGGTGCGTTCGGTTAGCCCGGACGGCAAGCGCTACAGCCGCGCCGAGAAGGTCTAAGCCCGGTGCAACGGCCTGCTGCCCTGGCGGCGGCCGTATAACGAAGGGGGAATACGTTCGCCCGCGCGTGTCGGCGTAGGGCGGACGTTGTAGTGAGAGTAGTACGTGGAGTAGCAGTGCCGCTGCAATTGTGATATTTCATGACATGATTTTCCCCCGGCTTGTCCGGGGATTTTTTTGCCCGTTGCACGGTAGGCATAAAAAAACCGCCTCGGTGTGAGGCGGTTTTTCATAGCCGGTCAGGCTTATTTCTTGTCGTGCAGCGTTTCGTCTTCGCGACAGTCACCGGTTTCACAGTGCCCGTACAGGTACAGGCTGTGGTTGGTGAGCTTGATGCCGTGCTGCTTGGCGATATCACGCTGGCGCACTTCGATGGATTCGTCGCTGAATTCGATCACTTTGCCGCAGTCCAGGCAAATCAGGTGATCGTGGTGATGCTGTTGGGTCAGCTCGAACACGGACTTGCCGCCTTCGAAATTGTGACGTGTCACAATGCCCGCATCGTCAAACTGGTTCAGTACGCGATAAACCGTTGCCAGCCCGATCTCTTCGCCCATATCAATCAGTTTTTTGTACAAATCTTCCGCACTGACGTGATGGCATTCCGGATTTTGCAGTACTTCCAGGATTTTGAGTCGCGGAAGCGTGACTTTTAAGCCGGCCTTCTTCAATGCGATGTTGTTGTCGGTCATGCGAATTCAGTCCTGTTACTATGCTAATCAAGTTGAGGCGTACTCGCCTGTGGCATCGGTCGGCACAAAGAGTTAATGCGTCTCATTATAGAACCGGTTGTACTAAATGGAAACCGCCGGTTGTTAACAAAGATATAATTGCACTATTGCATGTTTTGCATGCAACGCCTTGATGGATGGGATAAACCGATATCTCAGTCTACCGTGACGGGGTGGGAAGTTACAAATCTGTAGCTTCTATCGCAGCAATCCATGCTGCCGATGACGGCCCTGTGGGCACACTATGCACTTTACAGGGCCTTTGTTCAACCTTTCGCCAGTACCGGGGCTTAGCCGACGATATCGGCCAGGCTCAGCTCTTCGACGATCTGTTTGACCCAGGCGTCCACGCGCTCGTTGGTCAGCTCCGGCTGACGGTCTTCGTCGATCGCCAGACCGATGAAATGATCGTCGTCCGCCAGGCCTTTGGAGGCCTCAAAGTGGTAGCCTTTGGTCGGCCAGTGGCCCACGATGGCCGCGCCGCGCGGTTCGATAATGTCGCGAATGGTGCCCATCGCGTCACAGAAGTATTCCGCGTAGTCTTCCTGGTCGCCGCAGCCGAACAGCGCCACCAGTTTGCCGTTGAAGTCGACTTCTTCCAGCGTTGGGAAGAAATCATCCCAGTCACACTGCGCTTCACCGTAGTACCAGGTCGGGATACCCAGCAGCAGGATATCGAACCCTTCCAGGTCTTCTTTGCTGCTTTTAGCGATGTCATGCACTTCAGAGACGTCGTCGCCAAACTGTTTCTGGAGAATTTTCTGGATCATTTTGGCAATGTTTTCGGTATTGCCAGTGTCGCTGCCAAAGAAAATGCCTACAGTAGCCATATCGCGTATAACCTTTAAATTCAAGTAATTGCATTACTCGACGCCGGCACTGCCGCCGCTGACGCCGATTAAAATGATGCCATGGCAAGAGCCTTTCGCCTCCGGGGCGGGCGCCGACAGGCGCAGTCTCTTACCGGTAAATGCGTATCATGCCAGAAAGTGGCGCCGGGGTTTTATCGCATTTATGCGATGCCGGAAAATGAAGAAAAGCGTGGTCGATCCGGCGTTGTCCTTAACGCCGCGCCGCGCGTGCGGCCGAAGAGATCAATGTTCCGGCTGTTCTTCCGCCAGTTGCGCCAACAGCATCTGCTCGATGAGTTCGCTGCGGCTGATGTTGCGCTGTTCCGCCAGTTTGTTCAGGGCGTCCACCGCATCCGCGTTGATTTTCAGCTCTACGCGCCGCAATCCACGCACTTTATCGCGCCGTAACTGATTGCGCTTATTGATTCTAAGCTGTTCATCGCGGGAAAGCGGGTTGGTTTTCGGGCGCCCCGGACGGCGTTCATCTGCGAACAGATCCAGCGTCGTGCGATCCGTTTGTTCTTTTGCCATAGGTAGCGGTACTGCAAGGGAGTTTGCATCAAAAAGCGCTCGCACGCTTCCGGAGGCATCGGTTAACACACTTCGGGCCAATAAACCCTAACCCAAATTCACCCCCGAACCGGCGTTCGCGAACGCGCTGGCGCGGCGGCAAAATTATAGCGCGCCATATTACCCCAGCAGATGGAGCGACGACAATGCCTAACTGCGGGCTAAACGCGCTAAGCCGTTATCTTTAGCGCGTTTTTTCGCCAGGTGAGCGGGTTTTTCAGGCTTCGTCGAGGAAACGGTGGATGGCGCGCAGCACCGCTTCCGGTTTTTCGGCGTGCACCCAATGGCCGGTGCCGGCGACGACGTGTGCGCGGGCCTGCGGGAACTGGCGCGCGATGGCCGCACGGTAGCTGTCCTGCACGTACGGCGACAGGCCGCCGCGAATGAACAGGGTCGGGTGCGGCCAGGCCGGCACATCCTGCCAGCCGGTGATGTCTTCGTAGCGTTCGATCAGCACCGGCAGGTTGAAGCGCCATTCGCCGTTGTGGAAGGACTTCAGCAGGAACTGGATCACGCCTTCTTCCTGCAGGTAGTCGCGCATCAGCTGGGCGGCCGCCTGGCGCTGGGTGATGCCGGCAGCGCTGACGGCCTTCAGCGCGGCGAAGATCTCGTCGTGGCGGCGGGTCTGGTAATCCACCGGTGCGACGTCGATGACGATCAGCCTGGCGACGCGTTCGGGCGCGATGGCGGTCAGCGCCATCGCCGCTTTGCCGCCCATCGAATGGCCGATGACGATCGCTTTCTCCAGCTGCAGTTCGTCGAGTAGCGCCAGCAGATCCTGCGCCATGGCGGGGTAGTTCATGTCGTCGGCGCGCGGGGAGAGGCCGTGGTTGCGCAGATCGACCTTGATCACGCTGTGCTGTTTATGCAGATCGCGCGCCAGCACGCCCAGGTTGTCCAGATTGCCGAACAGCCCGTGGATCAGCAGCACCGGCAGCGCGTCTGACTCGGCGGCCAGCAGTTGATAATGTAATTTCATGGCGAAGTTCATGCTGAGAGAGATTCAGATTAGGGTATCATGATTGAATCGCACGATGAATCATGCGGAATTTTCGCGGCGCGGGCTTGGCAGTGCCGGCTATAGGTATTAGTCTGCATTTTCCGTCCGGAGGCACATTGTTGTGTTCGCCCCAGCGCTTTTAACCTTATAATCCCATGGCTTGAATGCAGGATCTGGCTTCAGGTTCTAAGTAGAAAAAACAGTATTGGATAAAGATGAAAACTATTGAAGTCGACGAAGAGCTTTACCGTTATATTGCCAGCCACACGCAACACATCGGTGAAAGCGCGTCCGATATTTTACGCCGCATGTTGAAATTCACCGCCGGGCAACCGGTGCGCGCGTTGCCTGCCGCCAGTGCGCCGCAGTCCGTCGAGCTGGAAAAAACGGCGCCGGCGCAGCGTCCGCGCGATCGCGTGCGCGCCATGCGCGAGCTGCTGTTGTCGGATGAATATGCCGAGCAGAACAAAGCGGTCAACCGTTTCATGCTGGTGCTGTCCACGCTGTATACCCTCGATGCCGCCGGTTTCGCCGCCGCCACCGAGGCGTTGACCGGCCGTACCCGCACCTATTTCGCCGGCGATCAGCAGACCCTGCTGGCCAACGGCACGCATACCAAGCCAAAGCATGTACCGGGCACCCCTTACTGGGTGATCACCAATACCAATACCGGCCGCAAACGCAGCATGATCGAACACATCATGCAGGCCATGAAGTTCCCGGCGGAACTGATCGAGAAAGTTTGCGGTACCGTCTAATTTAGCGAACAGCCCGTCATGATGGCCGTGCGCGACGTATTTGCCCGGTCACCGACAGGGATGAGGGAGATATGTCGATGGCGAATAATCCACGTGCCGGGCAGCCCGCCCGCCAAAGCGATCTGATCAACGTAGCCCAGCTGACGTCGCAGTACTATGTGCTGCAACCGGAAGCCGGCAATCCCGCACATGCGGTGAAGTTTGGCACCTCCGGCCACCGCGGCAGCGCGCAGCGCCACAGCTTTAACGAAGCGCACATCCTCGCCATCGCTCAGGCGATCGCCGAAGTTCGTCATCAGCAGGGCACCACCGGCCCGTGCTACGTGGGCAAAGATACCCATGCGCTGTCCGAGCCGGCCTTCATTTCCGTGCTGGAAGTGCTGACCGCCAACGGCGTCGATGTGATCGTGCAGGAAAACAACGGCTTCACGCCAACGCCGGCGGTATCGCACGCCATTCTGTGCCACAACCGCCGCGGCGGCGCGCAGGCCGACGGCATCGTCATTACGCCGTCCCATAACCCACCGGAAGACGGCGGCATCAAGTACAACCCGCCGAACGGCGGCCCGGCCGACACCAACCTGACGTCGGTGATCGAAAAGCGCGCCAACGAACTGTTGGCGCAACAGTTGAAAGGCGTTCAGCGCCAGTCGCTGGACAAGGCCTGGAACAGCGGCCACCTGCACGCCAAAGACCTGGTGCAGCCTTATGTCGAAGGCCTGGTTGAGGTGGTCGACATGCCGGCTATCCAACGTGCCGGCCTGAAATTGGGCGTGGATCCGCTTGGCGGTTCCGGCATCGCCTACTGGCAGCGCGTGGCGGAGCACTACAAGCTGGATCTGACGCTGGTGAACGATTCCATCGATCAGACCTTCCGCTTTATGCACCTGGACCACGACGGCATCATCCGCATGGACTGTTCGTCCGAGTCGGCGATGGCCGGCCTGCTGGCGCTGCGCGACAAATTCGATCTGGCGTTTGCCAACGATCCGGATTACGACCGCCATGGCATCGTCACGCCGAAGGGCCTGATGAACCCGAACCATTATCTGGCGGTAGCCATCAACTACCTGTTCCAGCATCGCCCACAGTGGGGCGCCGATGTGGCGGTAGGTAAAACGCTGGTGTCCAGCGCAATGATCGACCGCGTGGTGGCCGACCTGGGCCGCAAGCTGGTGGAAGTGCCGGTCGGCTTCAAGTGGTTCGTGGACGGCCTGTTCGACGGCAGCCTGGGCTTCGGCGGCGAAGAGAGCGCCGGGGCCTCGTTCCTGCGCTTCAACGGCAAACCGTGGTCGACGGACAAAGACGGTATCATCATGTGCCTGCTGGCGGCTGAAATCACCGCGGTAACCGGTGAAAACCCGCAGCATCACTATGACGATCTGGCCAAGCGCTTCGGTGCGCCAAGCTACAACCGCATTCAGGCGCCGGCGACTGCGGCGCAAAAAGCGGCGCTGTCCAAGCTGTCGCCGGAAATGGTCAAGGCCAATACCCTGGCGGGCGACCCGATCACCGCCCGTCTGACTGCAGCACCGGGCAACGGCGCGTCGATTGGCGGCCTGAAAGTGATGACCGACAACGGCTGGTTCGCGGCCCGTCCTTCCGGTACCGAAGAGGCTTACAAGATCTACTGCGAGAGTTTCCTCGGGGCGGAACACCGCGAGAAGATCGAGCACGAAGCGGTCGAGATCGTCAGCGAAGTGCTGGCTTCCGCCAAGTAATCGCTTTTCTTGATTGATAAAAAGCGCTGTTTTTACAGCGCTTTTTTTATGCCTGCAATTTAGATATATCTTTTTATCGGCGCACGCTTGCGCATTTAGATATATCGATCTAGATTAGCGTTATCGACGCTGTTTAGATATATCTAAACAACCTCGTATTGATGTTCACTGTTAAAGCGAGGTATCACCCTATGTTTCATCGATTAGGTTTACACCGTCATCATCACCACCATGAATGCGAAGCGGGCGAGGGCCGCCGTCATCGCGGCGGACGTCATCATTTCGGCGGCGAAGGCGAAGAGCACGGCCGGGGTGGGCGCGGCGGCCGGGGCGGGCGTCACCGTCTGTTCGAGCACGGCGATCTGCGTCTGGTGCTGCTGGCGCTGGTGGCGCGCAAGCCCAGCCACGGCTATGAGCTGATCAAGGCGATTGAGGAAGCTTCATCCGGCCTGTACGTGCCGAGCCCAGGGGTGATTTACCCCACGCTGACGCTGCTGGAAGAACAGGATTTCCTTGAGCCGCTCACCACCGGCAACGGCCGCAAAAGCTACCGCCTCACCGCCGCGGGTGAGGGCGAGCTGCAAAAGCATCAACAGGTGGTTGACGTCATTCTGGCGCGTCTGGCGGGTGCCGGCCGCGAACATCATCGGCACGGCAATCTGGCGGAAGGCATCTACGACGCCATGAACCGCCTGCGCAGCCTGCTGCGCGGCAACGTGATGCGCGCCGATCTCACGCCGCAGCAGGTGGAACGCATCAACGCCGCGTTGCTGACCGCCGTGGCGGCGATCGAAAGCGAAATGCATATTCAACCCACGCAGCAGGAGAAGAACTGATGCCCGGCCACCGTTTTACTATTACCGTTGAAGCCCTGAGCGATCGTCAGGGTAATCCCGTCGAGAAAGCGCCGCTGAGTTTTGAAGTGACCAACCACGACGATATTCTCGATATCGTCGAGCGCATCCGGGCGCGTGACGATCTGAACTTCGGCCCCGAGCAGAGCGCGGCCTTCGCCGTAGGCTTGAAGTTGTTCTCCGAGGTGATGATCGAAAACCGCAAACACCCGGTGTTTGCCCCGCTGCGCGATGCGTTTAAAGAATTTATGGTCGGATTGAAGAAGGGGCCGGCGGCGTAAAGGCGCGGCAAACCGCGCCCGCCGGGGTTAAGGCATGAAGCGATAGCCGACGCCGGTTTCGGTCAGCAGGTGTTTGGGCCGGGCCGGATCGGCTTCGAGCTTCTGCCGCAGGTGGCCCATGTAGATGCGCAGATAGTGGCTGTGCTCCACGTAGTTCGGCCCCCAGACGTGGCTCAACAGCTGGCGTTGGGTGATCACCTTGCCGGCGTTGGCCAGCAGCTCCGCCAACAGGCGAAACTCGATCGGCGTCAGATGCAGATCTTCGTCGTTGCGCAGCACCCGGCGATTCACCAGATCGACGGTGATTTCCGAAAAACTTATCAGCGGGCTTTCCTGTTGGCTGGCGGAGTGGCGACGCAGCGCGACCCGCACCCGCGCCAGCAGCTCGCCGATGCCGAACGGCTTGCTGAGGTAGTCGTCGGCGCCGGCGTCCAGCGCGGCGATTTTGTCCTCTTCGGCGTTGCGCGCCGACAGCACGATCACCGGAATGGCGCTCCACTGCCGCAGATCGCGGATGTAGCTCAGCCCGTCGCCGTCCGGCAAGCCCAAATCAAGAATGATCAGATCCGGTTTGCGCGTGCCGGCTTCAATCAACCCGCGCTGCAGCGTTTCACTTTCAAATACCCGCAGGCCTTCGCTCTCCAGCGCGGTGCGCACGAAGCGGCGGATCTCTTTTTCATCTTCAACAATCAGAATGTTGGTTGGCGTTATGCTCACGTTTCCCCTGCGCTGATTACAGATCGAAGGCGTCGCCGTCGATCTCGGGCGGTTTTTCCAGCGGCAGCACGAAGCGGAAGCTGGCACCGCCGTTGGCGCCGTTTTCCGCCCAGATGCGGCCATCATGCACTTCAATAATGGCACGGCAAATCGCTAACCCCAAGCCGACGCCGGGGATCGCCGACTCTTTATTGCCGCGTGAAAACTTGTCAAAAATCAGCTGCAGCTGATCGGCGGGGATGCCGGGGCCATTATCCCAGACCTCGACTTCCAGCCACTCGGGCAGCGTGCGGGCGCGAATGCCGATGGTGGCCTCGGCACCGGCGTATTTATTGGCGTTTTCCAACAGGTTGGTGAACACCCTCTCCAGCAGGCTGCCGTCGCAGTTGACCAGGATCTGTTCCGGCGGCAGTTCGACCACGATCGGATGCTGGCTGAGCAGCGGCTCCAGCATGTGCAGCGAGGCGCCGACGATCTCTTCCAGCGACTGCCACTCTTTGCGCAGGCTGAAACCGCCGGACTGGATGCGCGCCATATCCAGCAGGTTGTTCACCAGCCGGGTGGTGCTCAGCACCTGCTGGCGAATCTGGCTGGCCTGGGTGGCGTGATTGGAGCCTTCGGCCGCCAGGTCCAGCGTGAGGATTTCCGCCTGGCCGAACAGCACGGTCAGCGGCGTGCGCAGATCGTGCGACAGCGCCGCCAGCAGCGAGTTGCGCAGCTGTTCGCGCTCGGCGTCCAGCTTGGCTTCTTCGGCGCTGCGCGCCAGGTGCAGCCGCTCCAGCGCGCTGGCGATCAGCACCGCGAAGGTCTGCAGCAGCCGCTGCTGTTCCGGCACCATCAGCTGGCGCAGGTTGTTGGGTTCGATCGCCAGCAGGCCGAAGGTCTGCTTGGGGGTATTGAGCGGCAGCAGCTGGTAAGGCACGCCGGGCAGGGTGTCGGTGCCGGCGCCGGCCGGCAGGCCTTTGTCGAAGCTCCAGCGTGCGATGGCCTCGTCTACCGACAGCAGCCCACCTTCCTCGCCGACCATCTGTTGCAGGCGGCCGTCTTCCTGCGGCAGCAGCAGCACGGTTTTCGCCTGGAAACTGCTGGAGAGGAAGTGGCGGCTGGTGTTGGCGATGTCGGCCACGGTCAGCGCGCGGCTCAGCCCGCGCGACATTTCGTACAGGTGGCGCGCCCGCTGCTCGCGGTAGCGCGCCACCCGGGCCTGATAACGCACCCCGGCGGTCAGGTTGCCGATGATGATGCCGACGGCGAGCATCACACCGAAGGTCAACAGGTACTGCATGTCGCTGACGGCGAACGACCATTCGGGCTGGACGAAGAACAGATCGAAACTGGCGACGTTGATCACCGCCGCCAGCACCGACGGCCAGCGGCCGAAGAACAGCGCGACGATCGCCACGCCGAGCAGATAGACCATCACCAGGTTGGCCTGATCGAAGCCCGGTAGCAGCCACTGCGAGAGCAGGGTAATCAGCGCGCACAGCGCCACCGCGACCACGCAACCGCGCAGCTGCATGCGCCATTTATCATTGAAGCTGCGGCCGTCGTGCTCCTTGCCCGGCGGCGGTTGTGCGGTGTCGCTCTCCAGCGCCACGATCACCAGATCGAGATCCGGGCCCAGCCGGCCGAGGCGATCGGCGAAGCTGCCGCGCAGCTTCCAGCGCTGCTCGCTGCGGCGGCCGATGATGATTTTGCCGAGGTTATGCTCGCGGGCATAGCGCAGCACCGCGCGCTCTTCGGACGGATCGGCCAGGGTGGCGGTTTCTGCCCCCAGTTCCTGCGCCAGCCGCAGCGCGCGCAGAATGGCGCGGCGCTGGTTTTCCGGCAGCCGGTGCAGCTTGGGGGTTTCCACATAGACCGCATGCCAGTGGCAGCCGAGCCGCGCCGCCAGCCGGGCGGCGATGCGCACCAGCTTTTCGTTGCCGCTGTTGTGGCCGACGCACAGCAGAATGCTGTCGCGGGTGTGCCACACTTTCTCGCGCCCCTGGGTGTCGCGAAACTCGCGCATCTGGTCATCGACCCGATCGGCGGTGCGGCGCAGCGCCAGCTCGCGCAGGGCGATCAGGTTGCCTTTGCGGAAGAAGTGCTCGATGGCGCGCTCGGCCTGGCCGGGAATATACACTTTGCCTTCGTGCAGCCGCCGGCGCAGATCGTCCGGCGGCAGATCGACCAGCACCACTTCGCTGGCCTCGTCAAACACGTGGTCGGGCACCGTTTCACGCACCCGCACGCCGGTCACGCCGCCCACTACGTCGTTCAGGCTTTCCAGATGCTGCACGTTGACGGTGGTCAGCACGTCGATGCCGGCGTCCAGCAGCTCTTCCACATCCTGCCAGCGTTTGGGGTGGCGCGAACCGTGAGCGTTGCTGTGCGCCAGTTCGTCCATCAGAACCAGCGCCGGGTGGCGCGCCAGCGCGGCGTCGAGATCGAATTCATGCACCAGCCGGCCGCGATGCTGGATGCGTTTTTGCGGCAGCAGCGTCAGGCCGTCGAGCAGGGCGGCGGTCTCGCTGCGGCCGTGGGTTTCCACCACGCCGACCAGCACGTCCAGCCCCTGAGCGCGCAAACGCTGGGCTTCCTGCAGCATGGCGTAGGTTTTGCCGACGCCGGCGCAGGCGCCGAAGAATACCTTCAATCGGCCGCGCGGTTTTTCATTGGCCAACGCCAGCAGGCTATCGGGATCGGGGCGCTGCTGCTCTTCTTCGACCATGACAATTCCTTGTGTTACCAAGCAAAAAGGGGTTCGGCATGCCGAACCCTATCACTATGCTGAATACGGCGCGTTACTTCAATGCGTCCAGCGCCAGGTTCAGCTTCAGCACGTTCACCACCGATTCCCCCATAAAGTTGGGCGTGGCCCGATCGGTGTTGTCTTCGATCAGTTTGGCGATCTGTTCCGGCGGCAGATGCCGTGCCGCGGCGACCCGTGCCAGCTGATATTGTGCGGCGGCGATCGAGATCTGCGGATCCAACCCGCTGCCGGAGGCGGTCAGCAGATCGACCGGGATCGGGCCGCTCATCGCAGGGTTGGCCTGGCGCAGCTGCGCTGCGCGCTCGGCGATAGCCTTATCCAACGCCGGGTTGGTGGCCGCCAGGTTGCTGCCGGCTGAGGCCAGTGGATTATAGGCCGAATCGCCGGTGGCCGATGGGCGGCCCCAGAAATAGTCGGGGCGCGTGAAGTTCTGGCCGATCAGCGCGGAGCCGACCGCCTTGTCGCCCCGGTACAGCAGCGAACCGTTGGCCGCACCCGGAAACAGCAGCTGCGCCAGCCCGGTGGTCAGCAGCGGATAGGCGATGCCGGTGATCAGCGTCAGCAGGATCAGCATTACCAGCGCAGGTCGTAAATAAGTCATGTTCATTTCCCTCAATGGTTAACCGGCGACGTGCAGCGCGACCAGGATCAGGTCGATCAGTTTGATGCCGACGAACGGCACCAGCAGGCCGCCGACCCCGTACAGCCACAGGTTGCGGCGCAGCAGGGCCGCGGCGCTCATCGGTTTGTAGCTCACCCCTTTCAGCGCCAGCGGGATCAGGAACACGATCACCAGGGCGTTGAAGATCACCGCCGACATGATGGCGGAGGCCGGGGAGTGCAGATGCATCACGTTCAGCGCGTTCAGCTGTGGATAGGTGGCCGCGAACGCCGCCGGAATGATGGCGAAGTATTTGGCCACGTCGTTGGCGATGCTGAAGGTGGTCAGCGAGCCGCGTGTCATCAGCATCTGTTTGCCGATGTGCACCACTTCGATCAGCTTGGTCGGGTTGGAATCCAGATCGACCATGTTGCCCGCCTCTTTGGCGGCCTGGGTGCCGGAGTTCATCGCCACCGCCACATCGGCCTGCGCCAGCGCCGGGGCGTCGTTGGTGCCGTCGCCGGTCATCGCCACTAGGCGGCCTTCCGCCTGGTACTGGCGGATCAGCGCCAGCTTGGCTTCCGGCGTGGCTTCCGACAGGAAGTCGTCCACCCCGGCTTCGGCGGCGATCGCCGCCGCGGTCAGCGGGTTATCGCCGGTGATCATCACCGTTTTGATGCCCATCTTGCGCAGCTCATTGAAGCGTTCCTTGATGCCGCCCTTGACGATATCCTTCAACGCCACCACGCCCAGCACCCGGGCGCCTTCCGCCACCACCAGCGGCGTACCGCCGGTGCGCGCCACGCTTTCCACCAGATCGTCCACCGCCCGCGGGAAGTGCCCCTGATTGGATTCGACGTGACGGCGAATGGCATCCACTGCGCCTTTGCGGATCATGCGCTCCTGCACGTTGACGCCGCTCATGCGGGTTTGGGCGGAGAAGGGCACGAAGGTGGCGTTCAGCGCCTGCAGATCGCGTTCGCGCAGGTTGAATCGCTGTTTGGCCAACACCACAATGCTGCGGCCTTCCGGCGTTTCGTCCGCCAGTGAGGCCAGCTGCGCGGCATCCGCCAGCTCTTGCTCTTTCACGCCCGGCGCCGGCAGGAACTCCGAAGCCTGGCGGTTGCCCAGCGTGATGGTGCCGGTTTTATCCAGCAGCAGCACGTCCACGTCGCCGGCGGCTTCCACCGCGCGGCCGCTGGTGGCGATCACGTTGGCGCCGAGCATGCGGCTCATCCCGGCCACGCCGATGGCGGACAGCAGGCCACCGATGGTGGTGGGGATCAGACAGACCAGCAGCGCGACCAGCACGGTGATGGTGACCACGCTGCCGCTGCCGGCCGCTTCCACGCTGTATTGCGAGAACGGGAACAGGGTGGCGGTGGCCAAGACGAACACGATGGTCAGCGCCACCAGCAGGATAGTCAGTGCGATCTCGTTCGGCGTTTTGCGGCGTTTGGCGCCTTCCACCATGGCGATCATGCGATCGAGGAAGGTTTCCCCCGGGTTGACGCTGCACTGCACTACCAGCCAGTCGGACAGCACGCGGGTGCCGCCGGTGACCGAGGAGAAGTCGCCGCCGGACTCGCGGATCACCGGCGCGGACTCACCGGTGATGGCGCTTTCATCTACCGAGGCGCCGCCTTCTAGCACTTCGCCGTCGCACGGAATGGTGTCGCCGGCTTCCACCAGCACGATATCGCCTTTGCGCAGGCTTTCGGCGGCCACTTTCTCCGTGGCGCCGTCGCGGCGCGGGCCGGCCAGCTTTTTCGCCCAGCTGGTTTTCTTGGTGCCCCTCAGGCTTTCCGCCTGGGCCTTGCTGCGCCCTTCGGCCAGCGCTTCCGCGAAGTTGGCGAACAGCACGGTGAACCACAGCCACAGGGAAACGCTGCCGGTAAAGGCGGCGGCGCCGTCGGTTTGGCCGGTGAGGATCGCCAGCCAGATGGCGGTGGTCAGAATGCTGCCGATATACACCACGAACATCACCGGGTTGCGCCATTGAACGCGAGGGTCCAGTTTTTTCACCGCATCGATCAGCGCGGTGCGCACCAGGGCCGGTTCAAACAGCGCGCGTTGTTTGCGAGTCATCTCTTATTCTCTCTCTGTGACGTCTGTTAGTTTGCCAACCAAAGCTGCAAATGCTCGGCCACCGGGCCCAGCGCCAGCGCCGGCACGAAGGTCAGCGCGCCCACCAGCAGCACGGTGCCGATCAGCAGGCCGATAAACAGCGGCCCATAGGTCGGCAGGGTGCCGTTGCCCGCCGGTTGGCGTTGTTTGGCGCTCAGCGAACCGGCGATCGCCAGCACCGGCAGGATCACCCCGAAGCGGCCGACAAACATGGCGAAGGCCAACAGCAGGTTGTAGAACGGCGTATTGACGCTCAACCCGGCGAAGGCGCTGCCGTTGTTGTTGGCGGCGGAGGACAGGGCGTACAGCACTTCACTGAAGCCGTGGGCGCCCGGGTTGAGGATGCCGGCGCGGCCCGCGTCGGTGCCGATGGCCAGCGCGCTGCCCAGCAACACCAGCGTCGGCGTGACCAGGATCGCCAGCGCGGTCATCTTCATGTCGTAAACGTCGATCTTCTTGCCCAGATATTCCGGGGTGCGGCCGATCATCAGACCGGCGATAAACACCGTCAGCAGCACGAACAGCAGCATGCCGTACAGGCCGGAGCCGACGCCGCCGAATACCACCTCACCTATCTGCATCAGCCACATCGGCACCATGCCACCCAGCGCGGTGAAGGAGTCGTGCATGGCGTTAACCGCCCCGCAGGACGCGGCGGTGGTCACCACCGAGAACAGGCTGGTGGCAAGAATGCCGAAGCGTGACTCTTTGCCTTCCATATTGATATTGCTGTCGGCGCCCAGCGCGCTCAGGTGCGGGTTGCCCGCCAGTTCGGCGTACATCACCACGACCACCGCCACCACGAAGATCAGCGCCATTGCCCAGATCAGCGCATGGCCCTGGCGGTTTTCACCGGCCAACTGGCCGAAAGAGAAACACAGCGCGCAGGGGATCAGGAAGATGGCCAGCATCTGCACGAAGTTAGTCAGCACGGTTGGGTTCTCGAACGGGTGCGCGGAGTTGGCGCCGAAGAAGCCGCCGCCGTTGGTGCCGAGCATCTTGATCGCTTCCTGCGAGGCCACCGGCCCCATCGGCAGCGTCTGCTGCGCGCCTTCGAGCGTGGTGACGTGCAGGTAAGGCAGGAAGTTTTGCAGCGTGCCCTGGCTGACGAAGAACAGGGCGATCAGCAGCGCGATCGGCAGCAGCACATACAGCGTGATGCGGAACAGATCGGCCCAGGCGTTGCCGACGGTGTTGCCGGCGCGGCGGGTAAAGGCGCGGATCAGCGCAAAGGCCACGGCGATGCCGGTGGAGGCGGAGACGAAGTTCTGCACCGCCAGCCCGGCCATCTGGCTGAAATAGCTGAGGGCGCTTTCGCCGCTGTAGGCCTGCCAGTTGGTGTTGGTGACGAAGCTGACGGCGGTGTTGAGCGCCAGATCCCAGGAGAGGCCAGGGAAGCCTTGCGGGTTGAGCGGCAGCGAGCCCTGCGTCATCAGCAGGGCGAACAGCAGCGCCAGGCCGAGCAGGTTGAACGCCAGGATCGCCAGCGCGTACTGCCACCAGTTCATCTCGGTGGCGCGGATGCCGCAGGCGCGCCAGACGCCGGCTTCCACCCCGCGCAGCGCAGGCAGCGGCTCACCCTCGATCAGGCGCGCCATAAAGCCGCCCAGCGGCCGGGCCAGCAGCAGAAGCACCAGCAGGAAGCTGGCGATCAGTAAAAAGGCTGAAGCCGCCATCAGAAATCCTCCGCGTTAAACAGGGCGTAGACCAAATAGGCCAACAGCAGCAGAACCAACAGCGCACCACCAATAACGCTGAAACTCACGGGACACCTCCAGAGGTGTTGTTTTTGATAGAGGCAGTGTAGGGAGAGGGGTAGAAAGAAGATGAAAAAATCGCGCGGATGGGTGTAAAAAAAGTATAAAAATGGCTGAAATTTCAGCGGAAATTCAGCGCTTCAACCATCAGGCCGGTGGCGAGATTGCCCCTGATGGAGGAGGGTGAACGGGCGTAAGCGGGAAATAACCACCCGGATAATAACCACAATGTAACCCATGGTAAGTTAAAAATTAACCTTGCTGTAACAAAATTACGGATCGCTGCGGCGATTAGCGATTTTTTGTGCGATTTAGTGGTCGGATGAGTAGTAAACTTTCATCAAGTGCGCTAAAATTTTGCCCAGTTACCAAATTACCGATTGTTCATTTGATACGCCGACGCCGTTTTCCCTGACAAATCAACGGCAGGCGTTTTTAAGGAGGTTCGCATGTCTACTACCTATCACGCTTATTCACTGCATCGGATTCTCCTGCGCCGCAGCGCAGTCGTCCTCGCGGGCATTTTGGCCCTGCCGGTGATGTTGTTCCGCAGCGATCGCGGGCGTTTTTACAGCTACCTGCACCGCGTCTGGTCAAAAACCAGCGATAAGCCGGTCTGGCTGCAGCAGGCGGAACTGGCGTCCTGCGATTTCTACTGAGCCATTGCCGATTCACGAAAAACCCTCGCCCTACGGCGGGGGTTTTTTTACGCCTATAGCCGCCCCTATCAAGCGCAAGGTCGTATTCGGCAAGCCATTCTTCTACACTTTCCTCATCGGCCAACAACACGGGAGAGCGGTATGAGCGACAAGATCCCTATCGGTATCAGCGCCTGTTTACTGGGCGAAGCGGTGCGTTTCGACGGCGGCCACAAGCGGCTGGCCTTTGCGGTGGAACAGTTGGCGCCCTATGTGCGCTTTGAGCCTGTTTGCCCGGAAATGGCGATTGGCCTGCCCACGCCGCGCCCGGCGCTGCGCCTGGTGAAGCAGGCGCAGCCGTGGCCGGCGATGCGCTACAGCAACGACGCCGGCGTGGATCTGACCGAGGAGATGCGCGGCTTCTCCGCGCAGCGCGTGGCGGCCTTGCAGCATCTGTGCGGCTATATCGTCTGCGCCAAGTCACCGAGTTGCGGCCTGGAGCGGGTGCGGGTCTACAGCGAAAACGGCAAGGACTCGCGTAAAAACGGCGTCGGTCTGTTTACCGCCGAACTGCTGCGCCAGATGCCGTGGCTGCCGGTGGAAGAGGATGGACGATTGCAGGACGCGGCACTGCGGGAAAACTTCATTGAACGGGTATACGCGCTGTACGAGCTGAACATGCTGTGGCGTCAGGGGCTGACCCGCGGCGGGCTGATCGCGTTTCACAGCCGCTATAAGCTGTCGCTGCTGGCGCATTCGCAGCCTGCGTATCGGGAGCTGGGGCGCTTCGTCGCCGATATTCACCGCTGGGACTCGCTGGAGGCCTTCGCCGTGGAATACCGCAGCCGCCTGATGGCGCTGTTGGCGCACAAGGCAACGCGCCGCAACCACACCAATGTGCTGATGCACGTGCAGGGCTACTTCCGCCGTCAGCTCAGTACGGCGCAGCGCCAGGAGCTGGCGCACCTGATCGACCGCTACCGGCAGGGCATGCAGCCGCTGTTGGCGCCGATCGCGCTGCTCAAGCATTACATGGCGGAATACCCCGATCGCTATCTGGCGGAACAACGCTATTTCGAACCTTATCCGGAGGCGCTGCGTTTGCGTTACGGCCATTGATTGACAAGGAGTTTTATGACCACGCATCTGGTCTGGTTGCGTAACGATCTGCGTATCACCGACAACAAAGCGCTGCAGGCGGCCTGCAGCGATCCCGAAGCCCGGGTGCTGGCGGTGTTTATCGCCACGCCGCAGCAGTGGCGGCAACATGAGATGGCGCCGCGGCAGGCGGCGCTGATCCACGCCAGCCTGCAGGCGGTGCAGCAGGCGCTGGCGCACAAGGGCATTGCGCTGCATTGCCATTCCTGTGCGGACTTTGCCGCGTCGATTGATTGGCTGTCGGACTATTGTGAGCGGGAGCAGGTGGATGCGCTGTTTTACAATCGCCAATACGAACTGAACGAACGGCGGCGAGATGCGCGGCTGGAACAGCGGTTGAGTGGCCGGGTGAGGTGCCACGGTTTCGATGACAGCCTGCTGTTGCCGCCGGGCAGCGTGCTCACCGGCGGCGGCGAGATGTACAAGGTCTATACGCCGTTTCGCAACGCCTTTCTTCAACGCCTGACCGAGTCCGACGTGAGTTGCCTGCCGGCGCCGAAGATCCGCGCCGGTGGTGCGTTACCCATGCCTGAAGCGCCGGTGGCGTTCGATTATCCCGTGGCAGACATCGGGGATGGCTATCCCGCCGGTGAGGAGGCCGCGTTGCAGCGGCTGCGCGCCTTTTGCCGCGAGCAGGTGCAGGATTACCTCCGGCAGCGCGATCTGCCGGCCCTCGCCGGCACCAGTAGCCTGTCGCCCTATCTGGCGATCGGCGTGCTGTCGCCGCGCCAGTGCTTCAATCGCCTGCGCGCCGAATGCCCGCAGCTGCTGGAAGATCGCGAAAGCGGTGCCTTCGCCTGGCTCAACGAGCTGATTTGGCGCGAGTTCTATCGCCATCTGCTGGTGGCCTATCCCGATCTGTGCCGCCATCGGCCGTTTATTGCCTGGACGGACAAGGTGCGCTGGTGCGATGACGCGGCGAAGCTGCAGGCCTGGCAGCGGGGCGAGACCGGCTACCCGATCGTCGATGCCGCCATGCGCCAGCTCAACGCCACCGGCTGGATGCACAACCGGCTGCGCATGATCAGCGCCAGTTTTCTGGTGAAGGATCTGCTGATCGACTGGCGCGCCGGGGAGCGCTATTTCATGTCGCAACTGCTGGATGGGGATCTGGCGGCCAACAACGGCGGCTGGCAGTGGGCGGCCTCTACCGGCACCGACGCCGCGCCGTATTTCCGCATCTTCAACCCGACGACTCAGGGTGAACGTTTTGATCCACAAGGCACTTTTATCCGTAAATGGTTGCCGGAACTGGCGGATGTGCCCGACAATGACATCCATCATCCCCATCGCTGGGCGGAAAAGCAGCGATGCACGCTGAACTACCCGCTGCCGATCGTCGACCATAAGCAAGCCCGGCTGGAGACGCTGGCGGCGTTCGAGGCGGCAAAACGGGGAGAGTCTTGAGGCAACTGCAAGGAGCGACGCAATGATGAAAAAGGTGCTGGCCCTGTGCCTGAGCGGCTATTCGGCGCTGGCGATCGCCGGCTTTGACGTGGTGGCGCTCGGCGTCGACGGCGGCGTCAGCGACGGGAATCTGACCTCCTACCTGATCCGCAGCGACAATCAGCCGCGTTATGTGGCGCTGGACGCCGGTTCGCTGCTGCCGGGCATCGCCAAAGGGCTGGAGAAGGGCAGCTTCCCGCAGGTGACGCCCGAGCTGGCCGCGCCTTACACGCCGCAGGGCTATGTGTTCCGGCAGTTGATCGGCAGCTACTTTATCAGCCACGGCCACCTGGACCACGTGGCGGGGCTGATCGTCGGCTCACCCGAGGACAATAAAAAAACCGTTTACGCCCAGGCGGACACGGTACTGACCCTGCGTAATCACTACTTCAACTGGAAGGCGTGGCCGAACTTTACCGACGCCGGCAACGGCTCGCGGCTGGGCACCTACCGGCTGCAAACGGTGCGGCCGCAGCAGCGGTTTACCCTCGGCCTGACCGGATTGACCGGCGTGATGTACCCGCTCAGCCACGATCGCTATCCGTCGTCGATGCTGCTGATTTCCAACGGCAACGAGTTCTTCGCCTACTTCGGCGATACCGGGCCGGATAAGGTGGAGCAGTCGCGCGATCTCGATACCGTCTGGCGCGCGCTGGGGCCGCTTGTCGAGCAGAAGAAGCTCAAGGGCATGATTATCGAAACCTCTTACCCTAACGGGGTGGAGGATAAACATCTGTACGGTCATTTGACGCCGGCTTGGCTGCTGAAGGAGCTGAAGAACCTGACGCAGTACAGCGGCGGCGATGGCTCGCTGAACGGTTTGCCGGTGGTGATCAGCCACATCAAGCCCAGCCTGAAACAGGGCGAAGACACGCGCGCCGCCATTGCGCAACAGCTGGCGCAGGGCAACGATCTGGGCGTGAAATTTATCCTGATGGCGCAGGGCGACCGGCAGACATTTTGACTATGAAGAGAGAAGAGAATGCGTAACCTCGATCTGGAACAACTGATCAACACGGAACTGAACGTCGCGGCGTTTCAGGACTACGCCCCCAACGGATTGCAGGTAGAAGGCTGCCCGCACGTGCAGCGTATCGTGACCGGCGTCACCGCCTGTCAGGCGCTGCTGGACGCCGCGGTGGCGCATCAGGCCGACGCGATTATCGTGCACCATGGCTATTTCTGGAAAAACGAGGCGCCGGCGGTGCGCGGCATGAAGCGCAACCGCCTGAAAACGCTGCTGACCCACGATATCAACCTGTACGGCTACCACCTGCCGCTGGACGCGCATCCGGTGCTGGGCAACAACGCGCAGCTGGCGCAGGCGCTGGGCATTCGGGTGATTGGCGAAGTCGAGCCGCTGGTGCCGCACGGCGAATTTGAACAGCCGCTGACCGGCGAAGCGCTGCAGCAGCGAATCGAAAGCCGGCTGGGGCGCGCGGTGCTGCACTGCGGCGATAACGCGCCTGAGCACATTCGCCGGGTGGCCTGGTGCACCGGTGGCGGCCAGGGCTTTATCGACAGCGCGGCGCGCTTCGGCGTCGATGCGTTCATCAGCGGTGAAGTGTCTGAGCAGACCATTCACAGCGCGCGCGAAATGGGCGTGCATTTCTTCGCCGCCGGCCACCACGCCACCGAGCGCGGCGGCGTGAAGGCGCTGGGCGACTGGCTGGCGCAGCACCACGGCTTTGATGTGACCTTTATCGATATCCCGAATCCCGCCTGATTTTTTTCTTCCCCGGATCCAGCCCGGCCTGTGCGCCGGCTGAATCCTTTTACCGCGCTATTTCCTTATTTTCCTTATGGTTGCGTTCTATTGACAGCCGGGGCCGCGTCACGCATAACTGGTGTGTTTTTCATCGCGATAATAATAAGGAGAATAAGGGTGCAACAAGCACGTTATTACCTGTTGGGTGAAAGAGCGGTAGTGCTTGAACTGTCGCCGCCGGTGACCTTACCGAGCCAGCAGCGCATCTGGGCGCTGGCGGAAAAGCTGAATCACCACCCCGACGTGCGGGAAGTGGTGCCGGGGATGAATAACCTGACGCTGTTGCTGCATACGCCGCAGGCCGACGCCGAAGCGATGCTCGCATTGTTGCAACAAGGTTGGGAAAGCAAAGAGAGCCTGACGCCGGAATCGCGTCAGGTGGATATTCCGGTGGTCTACGGCGGGGAGCAAGGCCCCGATCTGGATGAAGTGGCGCGCCATATCGGCATGACGCCGCGGCAGGTGGTGGAATGCCACGCGGCGGCGGCCTACGTGGTCTATTTCCTCGGCTTTCAGCCGGGTTTCTCCTATTTGGGCGGCATGCCGGAACAGCTGGCGACGCAGCGCCGCGCTGAGCCGCGTCTGGCGGTGGCGGCCGGCTCCGTCGGCATCGGCGGCGGCCAGACCGGCATCTATCCGCTGGTGACTCCCGGCGGCTGGCAGCTGATTGGCCGCACGCCGCTGGCGCTGTTCAATCCGCATGAAATGCCGCCGACGCTGCTGCGCCCGGGCGATAACGTGCGCTTCGTGCCGCAGAAGGAGGGCGTATGCTGATTATTCTGCGTGCCGGCATCTATACCACGGTGCAGGATTTGGGCCGCGAGGGATTCCGACGTCTGGGCATCAGCACCGGCGGGGCGCTGGATCAACCGGCGTTGAAGATCGCCAACCTGCTGGTGGGCAATGCGCCGGAGGCCGCCGGGCTGGAGATCACCCTCGGCCAGTTCAGCGCCGAGTTTACCCGCCCTGGCTGGATCGCCCTGACCGGCGCCGGCTGCGACGCGCAGCTGGACGGCAAGCCGCTGTGGACCGGCTGGCGCTACCCGGTGAAAAAGGGGCAGCGGCTGGCGCTGGGCACGCCGAAACGCGGCATGCGCAGCTACCTGGCGATCTCGGGCGGCATCGCCGTGCCGGAAATGCTGGGCTCGTGCAGCACCGATATGAAAGCCGCCTTTGGCGGCCACGAAGGCCGTAATCTGAAGGACGGCGATCGGCTGCCGCTGGGCAAATCCCACGCGCTGCCGCAACACCGCTGTGGCGTGAAGCAGCTGCTGTTCACCAACCGCATCCGCGCACTGCCGGGGCCGGAGTACGCTGAGTTCAGCGAAGAGGCGCAGGACACGTTCTGGCGCACCGCCTGGCAGCTCAGCCCGCAGAGCAACCGCATGGGCTACCGCCTGCACGGCGGCACGCCGCTGGAGCGCACCACCGACCGCGAGATGCTGTCGCACGGCCTGCTGCCCGGCGTGGTGCAGGTGCCGCACAACGGCCAGCCGATCGTGCTGATGGCCGATGCGCAAACCACCGGCGGTTACCCGCGTATCGCCTGCGTGATCGAGGCCGATCTCTACCACTTGGCGCAGATCCGTCTCGGCGAACCGATCCACTTCGTTCTCTGCTCACTGACCGAGGCGCAGCGCGCCAAAGCCGAGCAGGATCTCTTCCTTCGACAGATTGCCTGGGGGTTACATGATCGTTGATTTAAACGCCGATCTCGGCGAAGGCTGCGCCAACGACCAGGCGCTGTTGCAATTGGTGAGTTCGGCCAACATCGCCTGCGGCTTCCACGCCGGCGATGCGCAGACCATGCGTCAGTCGGTGCGCTGGGCATTGCAGTACGGCGTGGCGATCGGCGCTCACCCGAGTTTTCCCGATCGGGAGAACTTCGGCCGCACCCGCATGCAGCTGCCGCCGGAAACGGTCTACGCGCAGGTGGTGTATCAGCTCGGGGCGCTGGCGGCGATCGCCCGCGCCGAGGGCGGAGTGATGGTGCACGTTAAGCCGCATGGCATGCTGTACAACCAGGCGGCGGTTGAGCCGGCGCTGGCGGAAGCGATCGCCCGGGCGGTGCAGGCGGTTGATCCGGCGCTGCGGCTGGTGGGGCTGGCCGGCAGCGAGCTGATTCGCGCCGGGGAACAACTCGGTCTGACCACCCGGCAGGAGGTATTCGCCGATCGCGGCTATCAGGCCGACGGCACGCTGGTGCCGCGCGGTTTGCCGGGGGCGTTGATCGACGATGACGAACAGGCGCTGGCGCAAACGCTGGAGATGGTGCGCCATCACCGGGTGCGCAGCGTGGATGGCGTCTGGACTGCCGTTCAGGCGGAAACCGTCTGCCTGCATGGGGACGGCGAGCATGCGCTGGCGTATGCGCGCAGGCTGCGGGACAGTTTTGTTCAGCAGGGCATCCGCGTCAGCGCGGAGCAGTAAAGCAGTAAAGCAATAAAGCAATAAAGCAATAAAGCAAGACACAACATCACAAGCAAAAAACTATTAGAAAATATCGAGGGAAGACTATGGAACAGGCCGTGAATCTCTGGCCACTGATTGGCATCGCCGCCATCGTGGTCGGGTTTGTATTGCGTTTCAACCCGGTGCTGGTGGTGATCGCCGCCGGCATCATCACCGGTTTGGCGGCGCTGATGCCGCTGGATGTCATTCTGGAAAAGCTCGGCGAGGGCTTTCTCAACACCCGTAACCTGCCGCTGATCCTGCTGCTGCCGCTGGCGGTGATCGGCCTGCTGGAGCGCCACGGGCTGAAAGAGCGTGCGCAGGCGTGGATCGCCAAGATCAAAAGCGCCACCGCCGGCCGTTTGCTGATCGTATACCTGTTCGTGCGCGAGATTACTGCAGCGATGGGGCTGACCAGCCTGGGCGGGCATCCGCAGATGGTGCGGCCGCTGCTGGCGCCGATGGCGGAAGGAGCGACGGAAAACCGCTACGGCGAGCTGCCGGAGCGCACCCGCCACCGTCTGCGCGCCATGTCGGCCGCGACCGACAACGTCGGGCTGTTCTTCGGCGAAGATATCTTCGTCGCCTTCGGCGCGATCATCTTCATGCACAACTTTATGCTGGAGTCCGGCGGCATTCAGACCGAGCCGCTGCATATCGCGCTGTGGGGCATTCCGACCGCGATTTTCGCTTTCCTGATCCACGCGTTGCGGCTGTATCGGATGGATAAGCAGCTGAGCGCCGAGCTGGCGCAGCTGAATCAGGCGGCGCTGCAGGCGAAGGGGGAGGCACGATGAACTTCCAGCAACAATATCTCTACTGGCTGGCCGGCGCGGTGCTGCTGATTGTGGCGGTGATGTCCTTCCGCGATCGCGCCAACCCGCGCCGCATCACCACCGGGCTGTTTTGGGGGCTGTACGGCCTGGTGTTCCTGGTCGGCGACTGGACTTACCGCCTGCTGGGCGACGTACTGGGCGAGGGCAGCAACGAAAAACGCATGCTGCATATCATCGTTGGCGGGGTGGTGGTGGTGATGGCCCTGATTGCCGGCTTTGGCGGTGTGCGCCTCGGCAGCTATCACCAGCGGACGCCGCAGGAGCGCGAGGCCAGCGCCAAGCGCCTGGGCAACAAGCTGTTTATCCCCGCCCTGGCGATCCCGGTGGTGACGGTGATCGGCGTGCTGTTGTTCAACAACGTGCCGGCGTTGCAAACCGCGGTGTTCGGCAGCGGCAACCATGCGACGTTGATCACCCTGTTCTCGATGACCGTCGGCTGCCTGATTGGCCTGGCGATCGCGGTGAAAATGCCCCACGAGAAGGCGCTGCAGCCGGTGCAGGAAGCGCGGCGCTTGCTGGATTCGATCGGCTGGGCGTTCATTCTGCCGCAGATCCTCGCCACGCTGGGGCTGCTGTTTACCGTCGCCGGCGTCGGCACCGCGATCTCGCATTTGACCCAGGAGTATCTGGCGGTCGATAACCGCTTTATCGCCGTGGCAGTCTACGCTATCGGTATGGCGGTGCTGACCATGGTGATGGGCAACGCCTTCGCCGCTTTCCCGATCGTTACCGCCGGCATCGGCATTCCGATCCTGGTGTTGCAGCACGGCGGCAACCCGGCGGTGATGGCGGCGATCGGCATGTTTTCCGGCTATTGCGGCACCCTGATGACGCCGATGGCGGCGAACTTCAACATCGTGCCGGCGGCGTTGCTGGAGCTGCCGGACAAGAATGCGGTGATCAAGGCGCAGGTGCCGACCGGCGTGCTGCTGCTGTTGGTTAACGTGTTCCTGCTGTATTTCCTGATGTTCCTGTAGGAGTAAGGATGCAAAAAGTATTGATTACCGGCTTTGAGCCGTTTGGCGGCGAGCGCCTCAACCCCTCCTGGGAAGTGGTGAAGCAGCTCAATGATATGGAGCTGGTCGGCACGCGCATCGTGGCGCGCCAGCTGCCGTGCGTGTTCGGCGCGGCGTTGGACGCGCTCAATGCGGCGATCGACGAGGTGCAGCCGGTAATGGTGCTGGCTATCGGCCAGGCCGGCGGCCGTACCAACATCACGATTGAACGGGTGGCGATCAACGTCGACGACGCGCGTATCCCCGACAATCAGGGGCAGCAACCGGTGGATGAGCCGATCGTCGCCGGCGGTCCGGCGGCCTATTTCAGCACTTTGCCGATTAAAGCGATGGTCAGTTCGATGCGCGAGGCCGGCATTCCGGCCGCCGTTTCGCAGACCGCCGGCACCTATGTGTGCAACCATGTCATGTATGGCCTGCTGCACCGTTTGAGCGGCCAGCACGAGGTCAAGGGCGGGTTTATCCATATCCCGTACCTGCCGGAACAGGCGGCGGCACACCCCGGTGCGCCGAGCATGGCGGCCTCGACGGTGCTGTTTGCATTGGAGCTGGCCGTTTCCATCGCTTTGCAGGTGGAGCACGATCTGAAAGTGGTGGGCGGCGCGACGCATTAATCATGTCATCCCCGGCGCATCGGGCTGCGCCGGGTCTACGCAAGGAGTGGTCTATGCCGGAAGGACCGGAGATTCGCCGGGCGGCGGACAAATTGGCGGCGGCAGTGATCGATCAGCCGCTGACCGCCGTCGATTTCGCTTTTCCCCAGCTGAAACACTATCGCCAGCGTCTGCTCGGCGAGCGCATCGTCGCCATCGAGCCGCGCGGCAAGGCGCTGCTGACCCATTTCTCCAATGGGCTGACAATGTACAGCCACAACCAGCTGTACGGCGTGTGGAAAGTGGCGGCGGCAGGGGAGACGCCGGAGACCAAGCGCGATCTGCGGGTGCGGCTGGAAACCGCCCGCAGCGCGATATTGCTTTACAGCGCTTCCGACATTACCGTCGGGCCGCGCGAGGAAATAGAGCAACACCCGTTTTTGCAACGCATCGGCCCCGACGTGTTGGACATGTCGCTGACGGTAGACGATGTGGAGGAGCGGTTGCTGACGCCGCGTTTTCGCCGCAGGCAGCTGGGGGGCATGCTGCTCGACCAGGCGTTTCTTGCCGGATTGGGCAATTATCTGCGCGCCGAAATCCTGTGGCAGGCCGAACTGGCGCCGCAGCACAAACCGCAGGATCTGACGCCAGAGGCGCTGCGCCGCCTGGCGGAGGCATTGCTGGCGGTGCCGCGCCTTTCCTACCAGACGCGCGGGCAGGCGGATGACAACCGGCATCACGGCGCGCTGTTTCGCTTCAAGGTATTTCATCGCAGCGGCGAGCCCTGCGAACGCTGCGGTGGGATGATCGTGCGTACCGAACTGTCGTCGCGGCCGTTTTATTGGTGCCCGGGCTGCCAGAAATAACCAAAAAAAACGCCGCCCGAAGGGGCGGCGCTGTGCGGTTTCAGCCGGGAAAGCGGCTTACTTGTTTTTCAGCTGGGATTTGAAATCACGCTCGGCATAGCCGGTGTACAGCTGACGCGGACGGGCAATTTTGATGCCTTCGTCGTGCATTTCGTTCCAGTGGGCGATCCAGCCGATGGTGCGCGCGATGGCGAAGATCACGGTGAACATGGAAGAAGGAATGCCCATCGCCTTCAGGATGATGCCGGAGTAGAAGTCGACGTTCGGGTACAGTTTCTTCTCGATGAAGTACGGGTCGTTCAGCGCGATGTGTTCCAGCTCCATCGCGACCTGCAGCAGGTTGTCGTCCTTCTTGTTCAGCTCTTTCAGCACTTCGTGACAGGTTTCGCGCATCACGGTAGCGCGCGGATCGTAGTTCTTGTACACGCGGTGGCCGAAGCCCATCAGGCGGAAGGAGTCGTTCTTGTCCTTGGCGCGCTTGATGAATTCTGGAATGTGCTCGACGGTCTTGATCTCTTCCAGCATTTTCAGCGCCGCTTCGTTGGCGCCGCCGTGCGCCGGTCCCCACAGGGAGGCGATACCGGCCGCGATGCAGGCGAACGGGTTGGCGCCGGAAGAGCCGGCGGTGCGCACGGTAGAGGTAGAGGCGTTCTGCTCATGGTCGGCGTGCAGGATCAGAATGCGGTCCATGGCGCGTTCCAGCACCGGGTTCACCACGTACTCTTCGCACGGAGTGGCGAACATCATGTGCAGGAAGTTGCCGGCATAGGACAGATCGTTGCGTGGGTAAACGAACGGCTGGCCCAGGGAATATTTGTAGCACATCGCGGCCACGGTCGGCATTTTGGACAGCAGACGGAACGCGGTGATTTCACGGTGACGCTCGTTGTTGACGTCCAGCGCATCGTGGTAGAACGCCGCCAGCGCGCCGGTCACACCGCACAGCACCGCCATCGGGTGCGAGTCGCGACGGAAACCACGGAACAGATGGGTGATCTGGTCGTGAATCATGGTGTGGCGGGTGACGGTGGTCTTGAAGGTCTCGAACTCTTCCGGCGTTGGGGTCTCGCCGTACAGCAGGATGTAGCACACTTCCAGGTAGGAAGATTCTTTCGCCAGCTGCTCGATAGGGAAGCCGCGGTGCAGCAGCACGCCTTTGTCGCCGTCGATGAAGGTAATCTTGGATTCGCAAGAAGCGGTGGAGGTAAAGCCGGGATCAAATGTGAAATAACCTTTGGAACCCAGAGCGCGGACATCGAGGACATCAGGGCCCAGTGTCGGTGTCAATACGCCCAGTTCGATCGGAGCTTCGCTGTCGTTAATGGTTAGCGTCGCTTTCTTATCAGTCATTTACTGTCTCCTTAGCGCCTTATTTTAAAAACCACTAACAACTGAAATACCTTAAATCTCTGCAGGTTGCCCGCAAAAAAATGGTGCGGACGCTAACTCTGTGAGCGACTGCGCAACTGTGCGCGGGTAGGGTACAGAGTGCTGACCAGGCGAACGAGACGGGTGACCAGTTGTTAACGATTCATAGTAATTCGTTATAGTCTGTTAATCTTACCTATGAGCTGTTCGAAGAGATGTGAACCTATCCCAATAATCTGTTTTTATTTGCTTTATTTGCTTTTTGACGCCGGCAAAATCGAGCGGGAAACAACGGCTATTGGGATAGGTTCGTCAAATACACTGTTGCATAACTCGAACCCGGGGGGAAGTGTATCTGCTGACCCATAGCGCATCATAGGACCGTTTGTGCCCCTATATGTAATGGAAATGTTGATCTCTTGTCAAATCAGATAATTAATTTTGCACTAATTGTGAAATCCGTGATCTGAATCACTGTTCGGGGGAAATGTTATCAAAGCGGTTGTATGAGAATTGTAATCAGAATGTGATCCTCCTATACTGCCGCCAGGTCTCCGGATTACCCTGAAGTAGGAGCACCCAGCGTTATAAATGCGCGCCGTTTGAGCACAGAGGATGTTGATGTTTGAGCGCGTGACGTGTAAGGGTTTTAGGCTCTTAACGCTGTCTGATCCCCGCCCAGGCCCGGAGGAAGGAAAATAATAAGAGCTGTGTGGGCAAATACGTGAAAAAACAACGACCTGTCAACTTGGATCTGCAAACGATCCGGTTCCCCGTAACTGCGATAGCGTCTATCTTACACCGAGTCTCTGGCGTAATTACCTTCGTTGCCGTGGGTATCCTCCTCTGGCTGCTGGGCCTGTCACTCTCTTCCCAAGAGGGGTTCCTGCAGGCGGCCGCCATCATGAATAGCTTCATCGTCAAATTCATATTCTGGGGCATCCTCACGGCGCTGGCCTATCACATTTGCGGTGGCATCCGTCACTTGTTAATGGATTTTGGCTACATCGAAGAGAGTTTGGCCGCCGGTACCCGTTCCGCCCAGGTGGCGATCGGTCTGACCGTCGTGCTGTCAGTTCTGGCTGGAGTCCTCGTATGGTAAACAACGTTTCTGCATTAGGGCGCAACGGCGTGCACGATTGGCTGCTGCTGCGCGCTTCCGCTATCATCATCACCCTGTACGTCCTGTATATCCTGGGCTTCTTCGTCACGGCTCCGGAACTCACTTATGACATCTGGCGCGGTTTCTTCGCCACTTCCATTACGAAAGTGTTCACTCTGCTGACCTTGCTGTCGATTCTGGTGCACGCCTGGATCGGGCTGTGGCAGGTGCTGACGGACTACGTCAAGCCGCTGGCGGTTCGCCTGGTGTTGCAGCTGGCTGTCGTGGTCGCGTTGCTGGTCTATTTACTGTACGGAACAATCGTAGTGTGGGGGGCTTAAATGAAACTGCCAGTCAGAGAGTTTGATGCCGTCGTAATCGGCGCCGGCGGTGCAGGCATGCGTGCCGCGCTGCAAATTTCCCAAGCGGGCTCGACCTGTGCCCTGCTGTCCAAAGTTTTCCCGACCCGTTCCCATACCGTGTCCGCACAGGGCGGCATCACCGTCGCGCTGGGCAACAGCCACGAGGACAACTGGGAATGGCATATGTACGACACGGTGAAAGGTTCCGACTATATCGGTGACCAGGACGCCATCGAATATATGTGTAAAACCGGCCCGGAAGCGATTCTGGAACTGGAACACATGGGCCTGCCGTTCTCTCGTCTGGACGACGGCCGCATCTACCAGCGCCCGTTCGGCGGCCAGTCGCTGAACTTCGGTGGCGAGCAGGCGGCGCGTACCGCAGCCGCAGCCGACCGTACCGGCCACGCGCTGCTGCACACCCTGTACCAACAGAACCTGAAAAACCACACCACCATCTTCTCCGAGTGGTATGCGCTCGATCTGGTGAAAAACCAGGACGGCGCGGTGGTCGGCACTACGGCTATCTGCATCGAAACCGGTGAAGTGGTTTACTTCAAAGCCAAGGCCACCGTGCTGGCGACTGGCGGCGCAGGCCGTATTTACCAGTCCACCACCAACGCCCACATCAACACCGGCGACGGTGTCGGCATGGCGCTGCGCGCCGGCGTGCCGGTGCAGGACATGGAAATGTGGCAGTTCCACCCGACCGGCATCGCCGGCGCGGGCGTGCTGGTGACCGAAGGCTGCCGCGGCGAAGGCGGTTACCTACTGAACAAACACGGCGAGCGCTTCATGGAGCGTTATGCGCCGAACGCCAAAGATCTGGCGGGCCGCGACGTGGTTGCCCGTTCGATCATGATCGAAATCCGCGAAGGCCGCGGCTGCGACGGTCCTTGGGGCCCACACGCCAAGCTGAAGCTGGATCACCTGGGTAAAGAGGTGCTGGAATCCCGTCTGCCGGGCATTCTGGAACTGTCCCGCACCTTCGCGCACGTCGATCCGGTGAAAGAGCCGATCCCGGTTATCCCAACCTGTCACTATATGATGGGCGGTATTCCGACCAAGGTGACCGGCCAGGCATTGACCGTGAACGAGAAAGGCGAAGACGTGGTGATCCCGGGGCTGTTCGCCGTGGGCGAAATAGCCTGCGTATCGGTGCACGGCGCCAACCGCTTGGGCGGCAACTCGCTGCTCGACCTGGTGGTGTTCGGCCGTTCCGCCGGCATGCACCTGCAGGAATCGCTGGAAGAGCAGGGCGTGAGCCGTGACGCCAGCGACTCCGACGTGGAAGCCTCGCTGGATCGTCTGAACCGTTGGAACAACACCCGTTCCGGCGAAGACCCGGTCGAAATTCGCAAGGCGCTGCAGTCTTGCATGCAGCACAACTTCTCGGTATTCCGCGAAGGCGATGCGATGGCCAAGGGCCTGGAAGAACTGAAAGTGATCCGTGAACGTCTGAAGAACGCACGCCTGGACGATACCTCCAGCGAGTTCAACACCCAGCGCATCGAGTGCCTGGAGTTGGATAACCTGATGGAGACCGCGTATTCCACCGCCGTGTCGGCCAACTTCCGTACCGAGAGCCGTGGCGCACACAGCCGCTTCGACTACCCGGAACGCGATGACGCCAACTGGCTGTGCCATTCGCTGTATCTGCCGCAATCGGAAAGCATGACGCGTCGTGAAGTGAACATGCAACCGAAGCTGCGCCCGGCATTCCCGCCGAAAGTGCGTTCTTACTAATTGCGGAGATCGACAGATGAAACTCGAATTTTCCATTTATCGCTACAACCCGGATGTCGATGACGCACCGCACATGCAGGACTACACCCTGGAAGCGGAAGAAGGTCGTGACATGATGCTGCTGGATGCGTTGATCCAGCTGAAAGAAAAAGACCCGACCCTGTCGTTCCGTCGCTCATGCCGCGAAGGCGTCTGCGGTTCCGATGGCCTGAACATGAACGGTAAAAACGGCCTGGCGTGCATCACCCCGATTTCGTCGCTGCGCAAAGGCAGCGGCAAGATCGTGATCCGTCCGCTGCCGGGCCTGCCGGTGGTGCGCGATCTGGTGGTGGATATGGGCCAGTTCTACACCCAGTATGAAAAGATCAAGCCATACCTGTTGAACGACGGCAAGAACCCGCCGGCGCGCGAGCACCTGCAGTCGCCGGAGCAGCGCGCCAAGCTGGACGGTCTGTACGAGTGCATTCTGTGCGCCTGCTGCTCGACCTCTTGCCCATCGTTCTGGTGGAACCCGGACAAGTTCATCGGGCCTGCCGGTCTGTTGGCGGCATATCGCTTCCTGATCGACAGCCGTGACACGGAAACGCAAGAACGTTTAGATGATCTGGACGACGCTTTTAGTGTTTTCCGCTGCCATAGCATTATGAATTGTGTCAGTGTATGTCCTAAAGGCTTGAACCCGACGCGTGCGATCGGGCATATCAAGTCCATGCTGCTGCAACGCGGCGCATAAACGGAATGAGATGCTGCGCCGGGCTCTTTTCCGGCGCACATCCCATAGGGGAGGGAACCTCTAAAAACTGACCCGCGGCTGCGGCGCTATGCAGCCTGGTTCTTCCGCCGGTTTTTAGAGGTTCCTTGTAAGGGACCGCAAGGTCCATAACAGAACGTATCGGGCCGTCATGGCCGCAAGTACGTCGAGTGAACCGTTTTACGGCAAACCGTATTCATCACGGTAATTATGTTAACCACGGCGAAAACTAAAGCTTCAAAGCTTAAGGGATCATGATGCAGAACGGCGCAATGAAGGCCTGGCTGGATTCCTCCTATCTGGCGGGCGCGAACCAGTCTTACATAGAGCAGCTCTATGAAGACTTCTTAACCGATCCGGGTTCCGTTGAAGATAGCTGGCGTTCCATTTTTCAACAGCTACCAACCGCGGGTGTCAAACCCGATCAGCTTCACTCTCAAACGCGCGATTACTTCCGCCGCCTGGCGAAAGACTCCGCGCGCTATAACACCACCATCACCGATCCGGAAACCGACGCCAAACAGGTCAAGGTACTGCAGCTGATCAACGCCTTCCGCTTCCGCGGGCATCAGCATGCCAACCTCGATCCGCTCGGCCTGTGGCAGCGCGAGCAAGTTCCTGACCTTGATCCCGCTTACCACAACCTGACCGAAGCCGATTTCCAGGAAACCTTCAACGTGGGCTCTTTCGCCATCGGCAAAGAAACCATGAAGCTGGGCGATCTGTACGCCGCGCTGAAGCAGACCTATTGCGGGTCGATCGGTGCTGAGTACATGCACATCACCAACACCGAAGAGAAACGCTGGATCCAACAGCGCATCGAGTCGGTGGTGGGGCGCGCCAGCTTTACCGCCGACGAAAAACGCCGTTTCCTGAACGAGCTGACCGCGGCGGAAGGCCTGGAACGTTACCTGGGCGCCAAATTCCCGGGCGCTAAGCGCTTCTCGCTGGAAGGCGGCGACGCGCTGGTGCCGATGCTGAAAGAGATGGTGCGCCACGCCGGTAAGAACGGCACGCGCGAAGTGGTGTTGGGCATGGCCCACCGCGGCCGTCTGAACGTGCTGATCAACGTGCTGGGCAAAAAGCCGGCCGATCTGTTCGACGAATTCGCCGGCAAGCATAAAGAACACCTCGGCACCGGTGACGTGAAATATCACCAGGGCTTCTCTTCCGACGTGGAAACCGAAGGCGGCATGGTTCACCTGGCGCTGGCGTTCAACCCGTCGCACCTGGAGATCGTCAGCCCGGTGGTCATGGGTTCGGTTCGCGCCCGTCGCGATCGTCTGGACGAAGCGCGCAGCAACATGGTGCTGCCGATCACCATCCACGGCGACGCCGCCATCACCGGCCAGGGTGTGGTTCAGGAAACCCTGAACATGTCTCAGGCTCGCGGCTACGAAGTGGGCGGCACCGTGCGCATCGTCATCAACAACCAGGTTGGTTTCACCACCTCCAACCCGCTGGATGCGCGCTCTACCGAATACTGCACCGACATCGCCAAAATGGTTCAGTCGCCGATCTTCCACGTTAACGCGGACGATCCGGAGGCCGTGGCCTTCGTCACCCGCCTGGCGTTGGATTTCCGTAACACCTTTAAGCGTGACGTGATGATCGATCTGGTCTGCTACCGTCGCCATGGGCACAACGAGGCCGACGAGCCGAGCGCCACCCAGCCGGTGATGTATCAGAAGATCAAGAAACACCCTACGCCGCGCAAAATCTACGCTGACGTTCTGACCGAGCAGAAAGTGGCCAGCTTGGAAGATGCCACGGAAATGGTCAACCTGTACCGTGACGCGCTCGACCGCGGCGATTGCGTGGTTGAAGAGTGGCGTCCGATGAACCTGCATTCCTTCACCTGGTCTCCGTACCTGAACCACGAGTGGGACGAAGAGTACCCGAGCAAGGTTGAGATGAAGCGCCTGCAGGAGCTGGCACGCCGCATCAGCACCGTGCCGGAAGCGATCGAAATGCAGTCGCGCGTGGCGAAAATCTACGCGGACCGCGCCGAGATGGCAGCGGGCAACAAACCGTTCGACTGGGGCGCCGCCGAAACGCTGGCCTACGCCACCATGGCGGATGAAGGCATTCCAATCCGCATCTCCGGCGAAGACGCCGGCCGCGGTACCTTCTTCCACCGTCACGCGGTGGTGCACAACCAGAAAAACGGTTCTGTCTACGTTCCGCTGGCGAACATCCACAGCGGCCAGGGCGAATTCAAGGTCTGGGACTCCGTGCTGTCCGAAGAAGCGGTGCTGGCGTTCGAATACGGCTACGCGACAGCGGAACCGCGCACGCTGACCATCTGGGAAGCGCAGTTCGGCGACTTCGCCAACGGCGCGCAGGTCGTTATCGACCAGTTCATCAGCTCCGGCGAGCAAAAATGGGGCCGTATGTGCGGCCTGGTGATGCTGCTGCCGCACGGCTATGAAGGCCAGGGCCCAGAGCACTCTTCCGCGCGTCTGGAACGCTATCTGCAGCTGTGCGCAGAGCAGAACATGCAGGTGTGCGTCCCGTCCACGCCGGCGCAGGTTTACCATATGCTGCGTCGTCAGGCGCTGCGCGGTATGCGCCGTCCGCTGGTGGTGATGTCGCCGAAGTCACTGCTGCGTCACCCGCTGGCGATTTCTTCGCTGGACGAACTGGCCAACGGCACCTTCCTGCCGGCGATCGGCGAGATCGACGACTTGGATCCGAAAGCGGTCAAGCGCGTCGTGCTGTGCTCCGGCAAGGTCTACTATGACCTGCTGGAACAGCGTCGCAAGAACGAGCAGAAAGACGTGGCCATCGTGCGTATCGAGCAGCTGTATCCGTTCCCGCATCAGGCCGTGCAGGCCGTGCTGGAGCAATACTCGCACGTGCATGACTTCGTCTGGTGTCAGGAAGAGCCGCTGAACCAGGGCGCCTGGTACTGCAGCCAACACAACTTCCGTGAAGTGGTACCGTTCGGGGCTTCTTTACGTTACGCAGGACGTCCGGCCTCCGCTTCTCCGGCGGTGGGCTATATGTCCGTACACCAGAAGCAGCAGCAGGCTCTGGTGAACGACGCGCTGAATATTGACTAATGTTCGCTCGCTTGCCGGCCGAGGGGCCGGCAAGCAGATGATAAAAAACTTAAGGGAAAGCTAAATGAGTAGCGTAGATATTCTGGTTCCTGACCTTCCTGAATCGGTTGCTGATGCGACCGTAGCCACCTGGCACAAAAAACCGGGCGACAGCGTGCAGCGTGATGAAGTCTTGGTTGAAATCGAAACCGACAAAGTCGTGTTGGAAGTGCCGGCCAGTGAAGCGGGCATTCTCGATGCTATCGTGGAAGAAGAGGGCGCGACCGTGCTGTCTCGCCAGCTGCTCGGCCGCATCCGTCCGGGCGACAGCTCCGGCAAGCCGACCGCTGAGAAGAGCCAAGAGAAAGAAGCCACGCCTGCCCAGCGCGCTACCGCGAGCCTGGAAGAAGAAAGCAATGACGCGCTCAGCCCGGCGATTCGTCGCCTGATCGCCGAACACGATCTCGATGCCGGCGCCATCAAAGGCACCGGCGTGGGTGGCCGCATCACGCGTGAAGACGTGGAAGCGCACCTGGCCAAAGGCGGCGCCGCTGCCAAACCGGCCGCCGCCGCTGAAGCCGCACCGCAGCCTGCTCTGGCCGGTCGCAGCGAAAAACGCGTGCCGATGACTCGCCTGCGCAAACGCGTCGCCGAGCGTCTGCTGGAAGCGAAGAACAGCACCGCGATGCTGACCACCTTCAACGAAATCAACATGCAGCCAATCATGGACCTGCGCAAGCAGTACGGCGAAGCCTTCGAGAAGCGTCACGGCGTGCGTCTGGGCTTCATGTCCTTCTACATCAAGGCGGTGGTTGAAGCGCTGAAGCGCTTCCCGGAAGTGAACGCGTCGATCGACGGTTCCGACGTGGTTTACCACAACTACTTCGACATCAGCATCGCGGTTTCTACCCCGCGCGGCCTGGTGACGCCGGTACTGCGCGATGTGGACGCCATGAGCATGGCTGACATCGAGAAGAAAATCAAAGAGCTGGCCGTTAAGGGCCGCGACGGCAAACTGACCGTGGAAGAGCTGACCGGCGGTAACTTCACCATTACCAACGGCGGCGTATTCGGCTCCCTGATGTCCACCCCGATCATCAACCCGCCGCAGAGCGCCATCCTGGGCATGCATGCCATTAAAGATCGCCCAATGGCGGTCAATGGTCAGGTGGTGATCCAGCCGATGATGTATCTGGCGCTGTCTTATGACCACCGCCTGATCGACGGTAAAGAATCCGTCGGTTATCTGGTGACGGTCAAAGAGATGCTGGAAGATCCGGCTCGTCTGCTGCTGGACGTCTAGTAACCCTTGCCGGGCGCGGCATGCCGCGCCCGCACTCTGTGCTATGTGGCCGGAAAACCATGCGGTTTACCGCGTAATAATGGTCCGGCTAAAAACCTTCAGAACTGAATGGATAGAACATCATGAATTTACACGAATATCAGGCAAAACAGCTGTTTGCTCGGTATGGCATGCCGGCACCAACCGGTTACGCCTGTACCACTCCGCGTGAAGCAGAAGAAGCCGCATCCAAAATCGGCTCCGGCCCGTGGGTGGTGAAATGTCAGGTTCATGCTGGCGGCCGCGGTAAAGCGGGCGGCGTTAAAGTCGTCAACAGCAAAGAAGATATCCGTGCTTTCGCGGAAGCCTGGTTGGGCAAGCGTCTGGTGACTTACCAGACTGACGCGCTGGGCCAGCCGGTTAACCAGATCCTGGTTGAAGCGGCGACCGACATCGATAAGGAACTGTATCTGGGCGCCGTCGTAGACCGCGCGACCCGTCGCATCGTGTTCATGGCGTCTACCGAAGGCGGCGTGGAAATCGAGAAAGTGGCGGAAGAAACCCCTGAACTGATCCACAAAATGACCATCGATCCGCTGGCGGGTCCACAGCCTTATCAGGGCCGTGAACTGGCCTTCAAACTGGGCCTGACCGGTAAGCAAGTCAGCCAGTTCGCCAAGATCTTCATGGGTCTGGCGACGCTGTTCCTGGAGCGCGACCTGGCGATGGTTGAGATCAACCCGCTGGTGATCACCAAGCAGGGCGATCTGGTATGCCTGGACGGTAAACTGGGCGCCGACGGCAACGCTCTGTTCCGTCAGCCTGAACTGCGTGAAATGCGTGACCCTTCCCAGGAAGACGAGCGCGAATCCCGTGCGGCTCAGTGGGAACTGAACTACGTTGCCCTCGACGGCAACATCGGCTGCATGGTTAACGGCGCCGGTCTGGCGATGGGTACCATGGACATCGTTAAACTGCACGGCGGCGAACCGGCCAACTTCCTGGACGTTGGCGGCGGCGCGACCAAAGAGCGCGTGACCGAAGCGTTCAAAATCATCCTGTCTGACGACAAGGTGAAAGCGGTTCTGGTTAACATCTTCGGTGGTATCGTGCGTTGCGATCTGATCGCCGACGGCATCATCGGCGCAGTGGCCGAAGTGGGCGTTAACGTCCCGGTGGTGGTGCGCTTGGAAGGGAACAACGCCGAACTGGGCGCCAAGAAACTGGCGGACAGCGGCCTGAATATCATTGCTGCGACCAGCCTGACTGATGCGGCTCAGCAAGTTGTTGCAGCAGTGGAGGGTAAATAATGTCCATTTTAATCGATAAGAACACCAAAGTAATTTGCCAGGGCTTCACCGGTAGCCAGGGGACTTTCCACTCCGAACAAGCTATCGCTTACGGCACCAAAATGGTTGGCGGCGTAACCCCGGGCAAAGGCGGCACTCAGCACCTGGGCCTGCCGGTGTTCAACACCGTGCGCGAAGCGGTTGAAGCGACCGGCGCGACGGCCTCTGTGATCTACGTTCCAGCGCCGTTCTGCAAAGACTCGATCCTGGAAGCGATCGATGCCGGCATCAAACTGATCATCACCATCACCGAAGGCATCCCGACCCTGGACATGCTGACCGTGAAAGTGAAGCTGGACGAAGCCGGCGTGCGCATGATCGGGCCGAACTGCCCTGGCGTGATCACCCCAGGTGAGTGCAAAATCGGCATCATGCCTGGCCACATCCACCTGCCGGGCAAAGTGGGCATCGTTTCCCGCTCCGGCACCCTGACCTATGAAGCGGTGAAACAAACCACCGATGCCGGTCTGGGCCAGTCCACCTGCGTGGGCATCGGCGGCGACCCGATCCCGGGTTCCAACTTCATCGATATCCTGAAGATGTTCCAGCAGGATCCGCAGACCGAAGCGATCGTGATGATCGGTGAGATCGGCGGCAGCGCTGAAGAAGAAGCGGCAGCGTACATCAAAGAACACGTCACCAAACCGGTTGTCGGCTACATCGCCGGCGTGACCGCGCCGAAAGGCAAGCGTATGGGCCACGCGGGCGCCATCATCGCAGGCGGCAAAGGCACGGCGGACGAGAAGTTCGCTGCGCTGGAAGCCGCGGGCGTGAAAACCGTTCGCAGCCTGGCGGACATCGGTGACGCGGTAAAAGCGGTGCTGAAGCGCTAAGAATTTAGTACGAAATAACAATATCTCGACATGTTTGGCCACCCATTGGGTGGCCTTTTTTATGGTCGCAGATCAGAAGTGGTTGATCGCCTTGATCAGTGCGATCCGATCCTGCAGGCGGCGCTGTTGCACCGGATCCGTAGCGGCCTGGCGCTGTTGCTCCAGCGAGGTGAGGGCGGCGCGGTAATCGTCGGCGTTGCGGAACAGCGCGTCTTTGACGTTGATCGAGGCGACGTTGGTGTAGCGGCCGTCGTCGGTGGTCGGTACCTGGATAACGCCCTCATTGAGCAGCCGTTTGACGATCGCCCGCTGCGGTTCGTAACCCTCCATGCCGATCAGCTTCCAGCGCTGCGGCGGCACGCCCTGATAGTGGCCGTGTTTCACCTCCGTCAGGTAGCGCAGAGTCAGGTGGCGAATGGTGCCTTCTTCTTCACCGTATTGCGCTTTGCTGTCGAACAGCACCGGGAAGGATTGCCCCTCCAGCGCGCCACCCTTTTGCGTCAGGTGGCCCATACGGTAACTGTTCATGCCCAGGCGGATCGGCATATCGTCGGTGACCGGCGTGCCGTCCGTCAGGCGCAGATCGACGATGCGCGAGCCGGCGGGTTGGCGCAGGTCGATGGTGTAAGTGACGCCGTCGAAGAAATCATTGGTGGAATATTTGGACGATCGCCGCGCCGGGTTAAAGCTGTAGGTGACATCGCCCGGCTGCAGCTGATTGAAATAGTCGGCGGACCATTCCATGTAGCGTTTAAGCGCTTTGCCGTTGAGCTGATACACGGTGATCTCGCCGCCGGCGTATTGGTAGTTAAAGGCGATATCCTTGGCCTTGATGTCGCCGACGTCCAGCTTGGCGCGATCGTTGTCGATCTGCAGGGCGATCACCTGCGCCAGCGGCGCATAGTGGCGGGCGGCCTGCTGGAACAGCGCGCTGATGCCGGTATCCTGCACGTGTACCTGGGGAATGCCGCGGAATTCGTCGGCGGGCACCAGATCGCTGCCGCTCAGTTTCGCCACGACCCGGTTGGCATTGGCGCGCAGAATGTCATGGTACGGCTGGTAGAGCGCTTGCATGGCGCTGTCCGGCGTCATCCCCTTGATGGAGTAGGTGTAGCTGTTTTTGTCGATCAGCGTGAATTTGCCGTCGCGGCGTTCAAACTGCAGATCGATGCGCGACAGCGCGCGGCCGTATTTATCCGGCTCGGTGATGATGACGCCGTTAACCACCGCTTTGTCGATCTTCACATGCATATGGCCGGCGACGATCGCCGCCAGCTCCGGGTTGGCGTTGGCGATGTCGGCCACGCCGGTGCCGGGGCGCTGATTTTCGTTGTCGATGCCCATATGCGCCACCAGCACGATGGCGTCGACCTGGCCGTCGATTTGCCTGATGACCTGTTTCACCGCCTGCACCGGATCGGTGAAGTTCAGCCCTTTGATGCGATCGGTGCCCTTGGCGAATTCCGCGGTCATCGGCGTGTCCATGCCGATAATGCCGATCTTCACGCCCTGGCGTTCGACGATGGTGTAGGCGGGCAGATAGGGATTGCCGTTGTCCCAGACGATGTTACCCGCCAGCGCCGCGCCCTTGAACTGCTTGAGCGGGGTAGCCAGCACCGGCAGGCCGAAGTCGAACTCGTGGTTGCCCATCACCCAGACATCGTAATTGAGCGCGTTGAGGCCCAGCATCATCGGGCTGACGGCCTCATGCTTGAAGGTTTCGACGAAGTTGCCTTGAATGGTGTCGCCGGCGTCCACCAGGATCAGGTTGGGCTGCTCGGCCCGTACCTTTTTGACCTGAGTGGCTATCTGGCTCAGGCTGCCCGCCAGATTTTCCGTGTCGCTGGCGTAGTCCCAGGGCACGAAGGTGCCGTGCAGATCGGAGGTGCCCAGCAGGGTGATATTTACCGTTTCGGCGGCCATGACGTTTCCCGAGAGTCCCAAGACAGAGGCAAAGATGATTTTTTTCATAAGTTATTGTCACTCAATGCAATTTTAACATAAGTGGTCATTTTGCTACAAAATAGCAACCTTTACGATCCTATCGCGAGAAATAGACTAATATTGGAGAGAGATTTGTTGTTTTGTGACTGCTATCACTGTCACGGCTTATTGGAAATAAAAGGTTAATTATGTCGCATAATAAGCGCGTAATAATACAATGGTGGCTCTTTTAAATTACATTTATTTAACACAAAAATATCATTAAAAAACAATTAAACCATTGCGCAACATACCCCTAAGAAAATTATGCGAAATGTGCTGATGAATATGGAAATAAGATGCGGATAGGCTTAAATTGTCTCAGATCAAATTAGCCCGAAGTACCTCTTTCGGCTAAGATTTGACCTGTAACCAAAAGTCTAACCCACGTCACGTAAAAACCTATTTATTGTGTGGGATTGGGCGAGTATCATCCATGTTGTGATTATGGATGGTTGATCTTGTTGCATTTGTTACCCGTTGTCGGTTTTCAGTGGCGTGCTTGTCGGCGGCCCGTGGGGCTATTGGCCGAGTGTGCGGTTGAAAGCGGAGAAGCTGGATCAAATTTGTTGTGTTTAAGGGCATTCACTGCGGGGCGTTACTGGCGGCTTTGAAAGAAGCGTGCCGATAACCGCGTGTCGGAGTCTTCCTGCGAGGAGCAAGGAGTCAAGATGTTTGATATTGTCGAACTGTCGCGCTTACAGTTTGCTTTAACGGCGATGTACCATTTCTTATTTGTCCCATTAACGCTCGGTATGGCGTTCTTGCTGGCAATTATGGAAACGGTATATGTCCTGTCTGGCAAACAAATCTATAAAGACATGACCAAATTCTGGGGAAAGTTATTTGCGATTAACTTTGCTCTGGGTGTGGCCACCGGTTTGACCATGGAGTTCCAGTTCGGGACTAACTGGTCGTATTTCTCTCACTACGTCGGCGATATCTTCGGGGCCCCTCTGGCTATCGAAGGTCTGATGGCGTTCTTCCTTGAATCGACGCTGGTCGGCCTGTTCTTCTTCGGCTGGGATCGTCTGAGCAAGGTGCAGCACATGGCGGTAACCTGGTTCGTGGCCCTCGGCTCCAACCTGTCCGCGCTGTGGATCCTGGTCGCTAACGGCTGGATGCAGAACCCGATCGCTTCGGATTTCAACTTCGAAACCATGCGCATGGAGATGGTCAGCTTCTCCGAACTGGTGCTTAACCCGGTTGCACAGGTGAAATTCGTTCACACCGTGGCTTCCGGCTACACCTGTGGCGCGATGTTCGTTCTGGGCATCAGCTCCTACTACCTGCTGAAAGGCCGCGACATCGCCTTCGCCAAGCGCTCCTTCGCCATCGCTGCCAGCTTCGGTATGGCTGCCATTCTGTCCGTTATCGTTCTGGGTGATGAATCCGGCTACGAAATGGGCGACGTGCAGAAAACCAAACTGGCCGCTATCGAAGCGGAATGGGACACCCAGCCGGCACCGGCGTCCTTCACCCTGTTCGGCATTCCCGATCAGGACAAGATGGAAAACTCCTTCTCTATTCAGATCCCGTATGCGCTTGGCCTGATCGCCACCCGCTCCACGGACACTCAGGTCACCGGCCTGAAAGATCTGATGGCGCAGCATGAAGTGCGTATCCGCAACGGCATGAAAGCCTACCAGCTGCTGGAAGAGCTGCGCGGCGGCAACACCGATCCTGCGGTGCGCGCCGAATTCAACAAAACCAAGCAAGACCTGGGCTACGGCATGCTGCTGAAGCGCTATACCCCGAACGTCACCGACGCGACGGAAGCGCAGATCCAGCTGGCGACCAAGGACTCCATTCCGCGCGTGGCCCCGCTGTACTTCGCCTTCCGCATCATGGTGGCCTGTGGCGTGATCATGCTGTTGATCATCGGCCTGTCGTTCTGGAACGTGATCCGCGGCCGCATCGGCCAGAAAAAATGGCTGCACCGCGCGGCGCTGTACGGTTTGCCGCTGCCTTGGATCGCGATCGAGTCCGGTTGGTTCGTGGCGGAATACGGCCGTCAACCGTGGGCGATTGGTGAGGTGCTGCCGACGGCGGTCGCCAACTCTTCGCTGACCGCGGGCGACATTCTGTTCTCGATGGGGCTGATCTGCGGCTTGTACACCCTGTTCCTGGTGGCTGAATTGTACCTGATGTTCAAGTTTGCGCGTCTGGGTCCAAGCAGCCTGAAAACCGGCCGCTATCACTTTGAACAACCGACTGCCGCCGTGCAGGAAGCGCGCTAAACAGGAGTCCACGTATGTTTGACTATGAAGTACTGCGATTTATTTGGTGGGTCCTGGTTGGCGTACTGCTGATCGGCTTCGCCGTCACCGACGGTTTCGATATGGGCGTCGGCATTCTGGTGCGCATCATCGGGAAAACCGATACCGAACGCCGGGTGATGATCAACTCCATCGCCCCGCACTGGGACGGTAACCAGGTGTGGCTGATCACCGCCGGCGGCGCGCTGTTCGCCGCCTGGCCGATGGTCTACGCAGCGGCCTTCTCGGGCTTCTACGTCGCCATGATCCTGGTGCTGGCCGCCTTGTTCTTCCGCCCGGTCGGTTTCGACTACCGCTCCAAGCTGGAGAGCAGCCGCTGGCGCAACATGTGGGACTGGGGCATCTTCATCGGCTCCTTCGTGCCTGCCGTGGTATTCGGCGTGGCGTTCGGCAACCTGCTGCAGGGCGTGCCGTTCCACATGGACGAGTACATGCGCCTGTTCTACACCGGCAACTTCTTCCAACTGCTGAATCCGTTCGGTCTGTTGGCGGGCGTGGTCAGCCTGACCATGCTGGTTACCCAGGGTGCGACCTACCTGCAAATGCGCACCACCGGCGAGATCCACCTGCGTTCACGTGCTGCGGCGCAGATCGCGACGCTGATCATGGCGGTGTGTTTCCTGCTGGCGGGCGTATGGCTGGTGAAAGGCATCGACGGCTTCGTCGTGACGTCGGCGCTGGACACCCTGGCGGAATCCAACCCGATGCGTAAAGAAGTGGCGCATCAGGCCGGTGCCTGGTTGATCAACTTCAACAAGTATCCGCTGCTGTGGGCGTTGCCTGCGCTGGGCGTGGTGCTGCCGTTGTTCACCATCCTGTTCTCGCGTCTGGAGAAAGGCGCGCTGGCGTTCGTCACCTCGTCGCTGACCATCGCCTGCGTCATCCTCACCGCCGGGGTCACCATGTTCCCGTTCGTGATGCCGTCCAGCACCGTGCCTAACGTCAGCCTGACCATGTGGGACGCGACGTCGAGCCTGTTGACGCTGAAAGTGATGACCGTCGTGGCGGCGATCTTCGTGCCTATCGTTTTGGCGTACACCAGCTGGTCGTATTACAAAATGTTCGGTCGCCTCGACAAGAACTACATCGAAAACAACAAGCATTCGCTGTACTAAGGATAAGGAGCTAAACCATGTGGTATTTTGCCTGGATTCTCGGAACGCTTCTTGCCTGCGCCTTCGGCATCATCACGGCGCTGGCGCTTGAGCAGAGCGAAGCGACCAAAGCTCAGCAAGACGGTAAGTGATGAGCTCGTCCGTGATTGACAAGCTGTACGCTGTCACTGACAAGGGCCCGATCCGGGCCCTTTCCCTGGTGCTGGCGTTGATTTTGGCGGGGTGCGTGTTCTGGGATCCGACGCGTTTCGCCGCCAAAACCAGCTCGCTGGAGATTTGGGAAGGGCTGTTGCTGATTTGGGCGGTGTGCGCCGGGGTGATCCACGGTTTCGGATTCCGCCCGCAGCGCAGCATCTGGCGCGCCTTTTTCGCGCCACTTCCCGCAATTGTGATCCTGTGCGCAGGATTACTTTACGTTTCTTTATAATCTCCCTGATGTCCCCACGTTATGGGCCCTCACGGCCCATAATTATTTTCATTCCCATCTTGTAACCCATTCCCAACCCGATCCGTCTTGCGTATAGTAGCAGCGTTAAATTGCATTGCTGGGAAGTAGAGTGAGTAATACGTTGTTTCGATGGCCGGTTCGCGTTTACTACGAGGATACCGATGCCAGTGGTGTGGTCTATCACGCCCGCTACGTCGCCTTTTTTGAAAGAGCGCGCACAGAGATGCTGCGTCAGCACAACTTTCATCAACAGCAGCTGCTCAGTGAACAAGTCGCTTTTGTCGTCCGGCGCATGACGGTGGATTATCTGGCTCCGGCTCGTCTCGACGAGCAACTGGAGGTCCAGAGCGAAATCACCTGTCTGCGCGGGGCTTCTCTCACGTTTGCTCAACGCATTGTCAATTCTGACGGGGCCCTACTGAGCCAGGCAGATGTCCTGATTGCCTGTATTGATCCACACCAAATGAAGCCAAGAGCGCTTCCTAAGTCTATTGTCGCGGAGTTTAAGCAGTGACTGACATGAACATCCTAGATTTATTCTTGAAGGCGAGCCTGCTGGTTAAGCTTATCATGTTGATTTTGATATGCTTCTCGGTAGCCTCTTGGGCGATCATCATTCAGCGCACCCGCATCCTCAATGCGGCGACGCGTGACGCCGAAGCCTTTGAAGACAAATTCTGGTCCGGTATCGAGCTTTCCCGTCTGTACCAGGAAAGTCAGGCGCGTCGCGATAGCCTGACCGGTTCCGAGCAGATCTTCCATTCCGGGTTCAAAGAGTTCGCCCGCCTGCACCGCGCCAACAACCATGCGCCGGAGTCGGTGATCGAAGGGGCGTCGCGCGCGATGCGCATTTCGATGAACCGCGAGCTGGAAACGCTGGAAACCCATATTCCGTTCCTCGGCACCGTCGGTTCGATCAGCCCGTACATCGGCCTGTTCGGCACCGTGTGGGGGATCATGCACGCCTTTATCGCGCTGGGCGCGGTGAAGCAAGCCACGCTGCAGATGGTGGCGCCGGGTATCGCCGAAGCGCTGATCGCCACCGCGATCGGTCTGTTCGCCGCCATCCCGGCGGTAATGGCCTATAACCGTCTCAACCAGCGCGTCAACAAGCTTGAGCAGAATTACGACAACTTTATGGAAGAGTTCACCGCTATTCTGCATCGTCAGGCCTTCTCCAGCGACAGCAAATAAGTAGGAGGTAGCATGGCGAGAGTACGTGGACGTAGTCGGCGCGAGCTGAAGTCCGAAATTAACATCGTTCCGCTGCTCGACGTGTTGCTGGTGCTGCTGCTGATCTTTATGGCAACCGCGCCAATCATCACGCAGAGCGTGGAGGTTGACCTGCCGGACGCCACCGATTCCAAAACGGTGTCCAGCGATGACAATCCGCCGGTGATCCTCGAGGTTTCCGGCGTAGGTCAATACACCCTGGTGGTGGATCACAACCGTATGGAGCTGCTGCCGCCTGAGCAAGTCGCGGCCGAAGCCAAGTCGCGTTTGGCGGCTAACCCGAAAACGGTCTTTTTGATCGGCGGTGCGAAGGAAGTCCCTTACGATGAGATTATCAAGGCATTGAATATTCTCCATCAGGCGGGCGTGGCTTCCGTGGGGCTGATGACCCAGCCGATCTGACCGTAAGGCGAACGGCAACCCGGTTCCTGCGCTGCGGCCCAGGAACCCCGTATAAGCAACACCAGTTTTTGGGAATCTATTTTGGTAAAGGCAACTGAGCAAAACGATAAGCTGAACCGCGCCGTTATTGTTTCGGTCGTTCTGCACTTCATATTGATTGCCCTGCTGATTTGGGGATCGCTGCAGGAAAAGGTCGACATGGGCGCCGGCGGTGGCGGTGATGGCACCGTGGTGGGCGCAGTGATGGTCGATCCTGGCGCGGTGGTGGAGCAATACAACCGCCAGCAGCAGCAGAGCAACGATGCGCAGCGTGCCGAGAAGCAGCGCCAGAAAAAGGCGGAGCAACAGGCCGAAGAGCTTCAGCAGAAGCAGGCGGAGCAGCAACAGCGCCTGAAGGAGCTGGAGAAAGAGCGTTTGGCGGCGCAGGAGAAAGCCGCGCAGAACGCCAAGGCGCAGGCTGAGCAACAGCAGAAGGCGGCGGAGCAGCAGAAGCAGGCCGCCGAGCAGCAAAAAGCGGCGGAAGCCGCCGCTGCGAAGGCCCAAGAGCAACAGAAGGTCGCCGAAGCCGCCGCCGCCAAGGCGAAGGCCGAAGCGGACAAGGTCGCCAAGGCGCAGGCGGACGCGCAGAAGAAAGCCGAAGCGGAAGCCAAGAAAGAAGCGGCCGCTGCCGCCGCCGCCAAGAAACAGGCGGAAGAGGCGAAGAAAGCCGCCGCCGCCGCGGCAGAAAAGAAAGCTGCAGAGGCCGCAGAGAAGAAAGCGGCTGCTGAAGCCGAGAAAAAAGCCGCAGCGGAAGCCGAGAAGAAGGCTGCCGCCGAGGCAGAGAAGAAAGCGGCGGCCGAGAAAGCCGCTGCCGCCAAAAAAGCCGCTGCGGACGCCAAGAAGAAGGCCGCCGCCGAGGCTGCGAAACAATCGGAGGAAGTTAGCGATCTGTTTGGCGGCTTGGCGGATGGCAAGAACGCGCCGAAAGGCGGCGGTGCCAAATCGAAGGGCGACGGTAAACCGGCCGGGCAGGGCAATGCCAAGGCGGCAGGCGCCAGCGGGGCGGATTTGGCCAGCTACGGTAACCAGATAAAAATTGCGGTGCAGAACAAGTTCTATGATTGGGACTCATACAAGGGACGTACTTGTACGTTGAGAATCAATATGGCCCCTGATGGTCTCGTGATTGGTGTGAAAGTGGAGGGTGGCGATCCTGCACTTTGCCAAGCAGCTGCAGCGGCAGCTCGGCAGGCGAAAATGCCTAAACCACCAAGTAAAGAGGTTTACGAGGCATTTAAAAATGCACCAATTGATTTTAATCCTCGGTAATGACTTCTCTGGCGGTGTATGAGGTGTTTAAGAATGCTCCCCTTACGTTCAAGCCGCAATAATGGTTGTTTGAGCTGAGTAATATCACAGGGATGTACTAAGGTAACCAACAGGGATTATGTAGTTTTACGTAAGTTGGTTTGTTAAAATTCTGCTAATTTATCGCAGGCATCCCGCCTGGATAAGGGAGATGAGATGAAGCAGGCATTTCGAGTAGCGCTAGGTTTTTTAATTCTGTGGGCGTCCGTGCTGCACGCGGAAGTTCGCATTGAAATCACCCAAGGGGTCGACTCCGCTCGTCCGATTGGCGTGGTGCCGTTTAAATGGGCGGGCCCAGGCACGCCGCCGGAAGATATCGGCAAGATTGTCGGCGCGGATCTGCGCAACAGCGGCAAATTCAACCCGATCGACGTGGCGCGCATGCCGCAGCAACCGACCTCCGCGTCTGAAGTGACGCCGGCGGCCTGGACTGCGCTGGGCATCGACGCCGTGGTTGTCGGCCAGGTTCAACCTGGCGCCGACGGCAGCTACCTGATCTCCTACCAGCTGGTGGATACCTCGGGTTCGCCGGGCACCGTACTGGCGCAGAACCAGTATAAAGTAACCAAACAGTGGTTGCGTTATTCTGCCCATACCGCCAGCGACGAAGTGTTCGAAAAGCTGACCGGCATCAAGGGCGCGTTCCGTACCCGTATCGCCTACGTCGTGCAGACCAACGGCGGGAAATTCCCGTATGAGCTGCGCGTAGCGGATTACGACGGTTACAACCAATTCACGGTGCACCGTTCGCCTGAGCCGCTGATGTCACCGGCCTGGTCGCCGGACGGCAGCAAACTGGCTTACGTAACCTTCGAAAGCGGCCGTTCCGCGCTGGTGGTACAGACCCTGGCTAACGGTGCTATCCGCCAGATCGCCTCGTTCCCGCGCCACAACGGTGCGCCGGCGTTCTCGCCGGACGGCAGCAAGCTGGCCTTCGCGCTGTCCAAGAGCGGCAGCCTGAACCTGTACGTGATGAACCTCGGCTCCGGCCAGATCACGCAGCTGACCGATGGCCGCAACAACAACACCGAACCGACCTGGTTCCCGGATGGCCAGTCTCTGGCGTTTACCTCCGACCAGGGCGGGCGTCCGCAGATTTATAAAATCAGCGCCAGCGGCGGTGCCGCACAGCGTCTGACGTGGGAAGGCTCTCAGAACCAGGATTCTGAAGTCAGCTCCGATGGTAAATTCCTGGTGATGGTCAGCACCAACAGTGGTGCACAACACATCGCCAAACAAGATCTTGGATCAGGCGCCGTTCAGGTTTTGACCGGCACCTTCCTGGATGAAACGCCTAGTATTGCGCCAAACGGCACCATGGTGATCTATAGCTCCACGCAAGGTATGGGCTCCGTGCTGCAGTTGGTGTCAACTGATGGGCGTTTCAAAGCGCGTCTTCCGGCAACTGATGGACAGGTCAAATTCCCTGCCTGGTCGCCGTATCTGTGATGCATGTGTAAATATGTATGGCAAACTATAAAAGGATCAAAGAAATGCAACTGAACAAAGTGCTGAAAGGGCTTCTGCTGGCACTGCCAGTTCTGGCTGTAGCAGCTTGTAGTTCTAACAAAAGCGCGAACAACGACCAATCTGGTATGGGCGCTGGCGCCGGCACTGGTATGGAAAACGGCAGCAGCAACCTGTCTTCCGAAGAACAAGCTCGTCTGCAGATGCAAGAACTGCAGAAGAACAACATCGTTTACTTCGGCCTGGACAAGTATGACGTAAGCTCCGAATTCGCTCAGATGCTGGACGCGCACGCTGCATTCCTGCGTAACAACCCGTCTTACAAAGTGACCGTTGAAGGCCACGCTGACGAACGCGGCACGCCGGAATACAACATCGCTCTGGGTGAGCGTCGTGCTAACGCCGTTAAAATGTACCTGCAGGGTAAAGGCGTTTCCGCTGACCAGATCTCTATCGTTTCTTACGGTAAAGAAAAACCAGCAGTACTGGGCCACGACGAAGCGGCTTATGCTAAAAACCGTCGTGCCGTTCTGGTTTACTAAGAGAATCGCATGAACAGTAACTTCAGACGTCACCTGTTGAGTCTGTCGTTACTGGTTGGCGTAGCGGCCCCTTGGGCCGCTACTGCCCAAGCGCCAATCAGTAATGTCGGCTCCGGCTCGGTCGAAGACCGCGTCACCTCGCTTGAGCGCATCAGCAATGCTCAAGGCCAGCTTTTAAACCAACTCCAGCAACAACTCTCTGACAATCAACGCGACATTGATTCTCTCCGTGGGCAAATCCAGGAAAGCCAGTATCAGTTGAATCAGGTCGTTGAACGCCAGAAGCAAATCTATCAACAGATGGATAGCCTAAGCCAGGGCGGCGCTCAGAGCGCCTCTGCGGCAGCGGGCGCTGCCGGCGGGGCAGCCGCAGGCGCATCTTCCGATGCGGGCAGCAGCGCGCTTGCAGCCGCTTCTGCAACGCCGAGCGGCGGTGATGAGAACAGCGACTACAACGCCGCTGTTTCTCTGGCGCTGGAAAAAAAACAGTATGACCAGGCGATTTCCGCCTTTCAGTCCTTCGTAAAACAGTACCCGAAGTCTACCTACCAGCCCAACGCCAACTATTGGCTGGGCCAGTTGTTCTACAACAAGGGTAAAAAAGACGACGCGGCCTACTATTTTGCGGTGGTGGTGAAGAATTACGCGAAATCACCGAAGGCGCCGGACGCCATGTACAAGGTGGGTATCATCATGCAGGAGAAAGGGCAGGCTGATAAAGCCAAAGCCGTGTTCCAGCAGGTGATTAAACAGTACCCAACCAGTGCGGCGGCCAAACAGGCGAAAAGCCGCGTAGGCGGTTAACAGTCAGAAAAATGAGCCCAGAAGTTAGTCGATTTGACCGATTTCTGGGCTCATTCGCGTGAAGAACAAGCAGTTGAACGCATCAGTAAAAAATTTAGGTTGCGCTGCCAAGATAAATTAGTAATATATGCCGCCGTTGCCAAGACATCTTGCAAGATGTTAAAGCGGCAGGGAAATGGGTCGTTAGCTCAGTTGGTAGAGCAGTTGACTTTTAATCAATTGGTCGCAGGTTCGAATCCTGCACGACCCACCAATTTCTGAAGTAGCAGTAACCACAACAGTGGGTGATTAGCTCAGTTGGTAGAGCATC
>NZ_KV792508.1:0-11507 GCF_001808215.1 Serratia sp. HMSC15F11 | reverse complement strand
GGTCGCAGGTTCGAATCCTGCACGACCCACCATTCTTTAAGAATGGCTGCGATAGAGAATCGTAAAGGATGAGAACCGTAAAGGTTCGAGTCTCGCGAAGCGAGACAACATCACTCCGGTGATGGCCCGCAAGGGCGAGGCCAAAGGCCGAGTTATCCTGCACGATCCACCGTTCTTTAAGAATGGCAGCTTCAGGATCGGTTTGATGTGGCAAAGTAAAGGTCCGAGTCGAGTACCCGTCGAGTTGTCCTGAACATCCCCATCCTTGTTTTCCGCGAGTCGGTTTCAATAGCCTATTCGCCATCAGCAGTAAACCACATCAGTGGGTCGTTAGCTCAGTTGGTAGAGCAGTTGACTTTTAATCAATTGGTCGCAGGTTCGAATCCTGCACGCCCCACCACTCTTTGATAGAGCAAGGTGTTAAATCGTCAGGATGAGAACCGTAAAGGTTCGAGTCTCGCAACGCGAGACAACATCACTCCGGTGATGGCCCGAAGGGCGAGGCCAAAGGCCGAGTTATCCTGCACGACCCACCACTCTTTGAGAGTGAAAAATAGCAGTACCACAGAAGTGGGTGATTAGCTCAGTTGGTAGAGCATCTCCTTTACACGGAGGGGGTCGGCGGTTCGAGCCCGTCATCACCCACCACTGTTATGGGTCGTTAGCTCAGTTGGTAGAGCAGTTGACTTTTAATCAATTGGTCGCAGGTTCGAATCCTGCACGACCCACCAATTCAGAGAAAAGCGCCTTTTGGCGCTTTTTTCGTTCTGTAACATCTAAACCTGACCTTATCTTCTCGCCAGCACCGTCACCTACATTCGCGCTTTCTCGTTTCAACACCGCACCGATCGTCATCACGCTGTTCTCTGAACGGCTATACGGTCTCGTCAGGCCATTATCCGCTGTGAGCTGTGCAGCCAATGTCTGTGTTTTTTAATTCATTAAACAATAGGTGCGCAAATATGAAAATATCAGCGGACTTTTCGCGCGGTTTTAGGTATTTTGTTTAGTATATAAAACGAAGGGCGTTGCGGCAGGCGATATTCACGCGGCAGGCGCCCAGCCTAGCATGAGATTGCAGCGATGAGTGAAATGTTTGATGTCAATGCGGCGGTGTATCCCTTCCCGCCTAAACCGGTTCCGCTGGACGTAGCCGAAAAAGCCTTTTATCGCGAGAAGATCAAAACCCTGCTCAAGCAGCGCAATGCGGTGATGGTCGCCCACTATTATACCGATCCGGAAATCCAGGCGCTGGCGGAAGAAACCGGCGGCTGCGTGGCGGATTCGCTGGAAATGGCGCGCTTCGGTAGCGCCCATCCGGCTTCCACGCTGTTGGTGGCCGGCGTGCGCTTCATGGGGGAAACCGCCAAGATCCTCAGCCCGGAAAAGCAGGTGCTGATGCCGACGCTGTTTGCCGAATGTTCGCTGGATCTGGGCTGCCCGGAAGAGGAGTTTCATGCGTTTTGCGACAGCCACCCCGATCGTACCGTGGTGGTCTATGCGAACACCTCGGCGGCGGTCAAAGCGCGCGCCGACTGGGTGGTCACTTCCAGCATCGCCGTTGAGCTGATCGAACACCTGGACAGCCTGGGCGAGAAGATCATCTGGGCGCCGGATCGCCATCTCGGCAGCTACGTGCAGAAGCAGACCGGCGCCGACGTGCTGTGCTGGCAAGGCGCCTGCATTGTCCATGACGAGTTCAAGACTCAGGCGCTGCGGCGCATGAAGGCGCTTTATCCGCAGGCGGCCATCCTGGTGCATCCCGAATCGCCACAGGCGGTAGTTGAGTTGGCGGATGCGGTGGGATCGACCAGCCAACTGATTCAGGCGGCGAAAACATTGCCGCATCAACAGCTGATCGTCGCCACCGATCGCGGTATCTTTTACAAGATGCAGCAGGCCTGCCCGGACAAGGAGCTGTTCGAAGCGCCGACCGCCGGAGAGGGGGCGACCTGTCGCAGCTGCGCGCATTGCCCGTGGATGGCGATGAATGGCCTGAAGGCGATTGCCGAAGGGCTGGAGCAGGGGGGCGCGCAGCATGAGATCCACGTGGACGCCGCGCTGCGTGAGAAGGCCCTGGTGCCGCTGAACCGCATGCTGGATTTCGCCGCTCAGCTTAAGATGCAGGTTAAAGGCAACGCTTAACCGTTTAAAAGGATGACTTCATGAGCTTCTTCAGTACCAGCAATATTCTGGTGCACATTCCGCTTGGCGCGGGCGGTTACGATCTGTCGTGGATCGAAGCCATCGGCACGCTGTTCGGGTTGCTGTGCATCTGGTACGCCAGCAAGGAAAAAATCATCAACTACCTGTTCGGCCTGATCAACGTCACGCTGTTCGCGGTGATTTTCTTCCAGATCCAGCTGTACGCCAGCCTGCTGTTGCAGCTGTTCTTTTTCGGCGCCAACATATACGGTTGGTATGCCTGGAGCCGCCAAACCCAGGATAATCAGGCTGAGCTGCAGATCCGCTGGCTGCCGTTGCCGAAAGCGTTGGCCTGGGCGGCGGTTTGCGTCATCGGCATTGGCCTGATGACCTTTAACATCGACCGTGTGTTCGCCTGGCTGACGCAGGTTGCGGTGGCGGTGATGCAAGGGCTGGGGCTGAACGTGCAGATGCCCGAGCTGCAGCCGGACGCGTTCCCGTTCTGGGATTCGGCGATGATGGTGCTCTCCATCGTGGCGATGATCCTGATGACGCGCAAGTACGTGGAAAACTGGCTGCTGTGGGTGGTTATCGACGTCATCAGCGTGGCGATCTTCGCCTACCAGGGGGTGTACGCGATGGCGCTGGAGTATGTCATTCTGACGCTGATTGCCCTGAATGGCTCCTGGCTGTGGATCAAGAGCGCCGGGCGCAACCGTTCCAACCCGCTCTCGTCCGCACCGTAGCAACGGCAGAGGGCGCCGTGGTGGCGCCCTCTTGGCTTAGTGACGATGTCCCAGATGGGAGTGCGCTTCGGCATGTGAGTGTTCACTCGGCTCCGGCGCCCGGTTGATACCGCAGTCCGGTGTCTCGCAGTGCCGGTACTCCATCTGAATGGTCACGTGGCCAATCTTGTAGTGTTCCAACAGATAAGCCTGAATGCGTTGCAACAGCCCATCGTGGTCATGCGGCGGGATCACCTGCGCATGCAGCGTCATCAGCTTCTGTTCGCCGATCTGCCAGACATGCACGTGATGGATGTTGCGCACTTCCGGGATATTCAGGCACAGGTCTTTTTGCAGCTTGGCGATATCGACCTCCTGCGGCGTGCCTTCCAACAGCTCGTGGAAACTCTCCTTCAGCAGCCGCCAGGCGCTGCGTAGCACCAGACAGGAGACCAGCACCGACAGGATCGGGTCAATCGGCGTCCAGCCGGTGGCAAGAATGACGATGGCGGCGACGATAGCACCCACCGAACCGAGCAGGTCGCCCAGCACATGCAGCGCGGCGGCGCGCACGTTGATATTTTTCTCTTCGCTGCCGCGATGCAGCAACCAGAAGGCGAACAGGTTCGCCAGCAGCCCCGCTACGGCGATGATCAGCATCGGGGTACCCATCACCGGCTGCGGTGCGAAGAAACGCCGTATCGCCTCCCACAGGATGAATACCACGATCACCAGCAGCGCCGCGGCGTTGAGGAAGGCCGCCAGGGTGGTGAGGCGCAGATAGCCGAAGGTGTGGCGCGCGTTGGGCTTGCGCTGGGAGAAGTGCACCGCCATCAGGGCCACCAGCAGCGCGGCGGCATCGGTCAACATATGGCCGGCGTCGGCCAACAGCGCCAGCGAGCCGGACAACAGGCCACCGACCACCTCGGCCACCATAAAGACGGCGGTGACTAAAAAAGCGGTCAGTAGGCGTTTACTATTACTGTCTTTCGGCAGGTGTACGTGTGGAGTGTCCGACATTATTCATCCTTATGCATAGCGAAAGAGGGGGCGGCGGCGAGCAGGGCGTCCAGCTCCGTTTCTATCTGCGCCACTAACGCCTTTAATTTAGTATAAGCGGCGGCGGCAAGCTCGCCCCGACGTGCGGTATCCACCAGCTGCTGGCACAGCTGCGCGGCTTCCGGCAGCTGCAGCATCAGCAGGCTGCCCTTGATGCGGTGCGCCGCCTGCTCCAGGCGCGGCCAGTCGCTCGCGGCGACGGCGTCCGCGAGCCGCTGCCGGTCTTGGCGCAGCGTATCGCCGAGCGTCTGCGCCAGCCGCTGCAGCATGGCGCGATCGCCACCTGCCATTTCGGCCAGCGTTTGTCGCAGGTCAGTAAGGACTGACTTTTCTTCCTGAGCCTGCGGTTGCTGAGCCAATACCTGGCCGATCGCCGCCAGTGAAATCGGTTTGGTCAGGAAGTGGTCGATCGCCACCAGCCCCGGCGGGATGCGGGTAAACTCCTGCACGTCTGCCGAGCAAAGCACGATGCGGCAAGGCGGGCGTTGCAGCCGATGTTCGTCGCGGCGGATCAGCCTGGCCAGCGTCAGCCCGTCCGGGCGCGGCATGTTATAGTCGATAAACAGCAGATCGAACGGTTGCCGGCGCTGGGCCTTCAACAGCGCATAGCCTTGTTCAAAGCGGGCGGGTTGCAGCCCGAAGTGGCGCAGCTGGCGTTCCAGCAGCAACAAATTGGTGGGGTGATCGTCGATCAGCGCGGTACGCAAGGCGGAAGACGGCAGAGCATAGGTGTGCTCCTCCTGGGCGACAGCCGGCGCGGCGCCGTTCAGCTCGACCGGTATCGCGACCTCGACGCGGGTGCCGACGCCCGGCTGCGAGTGCAGCTCGATGCGGCCGCCCATCTGTTCGACGATCTCTTTGCAGATAGACAGTCCCAAACCGGTGCCCTGCACCGAAATGCGTTGCGCGCCGCGCGCGCGGTAAAACGGTTGGAACAGCTTGCCTATCTCATCGGCGGCGATGCCGCAGCCGCTGTCGTTCACCGTTAATCGCAATTCCCCCTGCCGCTCATCCTGCGCGCGCCAGCCGATCTCGACCTGAATAGTGCCGCGCGGTGTAAACTTTATCGCGTTGTTTATCAAGTTGTTAGCCACCTGAAGTAAACGCTCACCATCAATTATCACCGCCTCCGGCAGCGCCGGATCCGCCAGCACGCTCAGCGTCAACGGGCGTTCGCCGATCAGCGGCCGGTAAAGGGCGTCGATGCGCGCTACCCAGGGGTGCAGCGCCACCGGTTTCGGCGCCAGCGTCAGCGAACCGGTTTCCAGCCGGGCGTGATCCTGCAGGTCGTTGAGCAGATTGAGCAGCGAAGAGGCCGAGCTGTATATCACCGGCAGGCCTTCCGGCGCGGGTTGGCGTTTGAGCTCCAGCTCCAGCAGGCCGAGGATGGCGTGCATCGGCGTGCGCAGCTCGTGGCTGACGGTGGCGAGGAATTTGCTCTTCATGCGGTTTTCCGCCTCGGCGCGGCGGCGCGCGTGCTCGAGTTCTTCGCGTTCGCGTTTTTCACGGCGCTGCAGCATGAAACGGCGCAGCGTTAGCGCCAGCAGCAGCACGGTGGCGGCGGCCAGCAGCGCCAGCAGCCAGGTGGTCTGCGGCGGCATACGGTTGTCATTCACTGCGTCGATAAGATTGCTGCGGTCGACGATCCACTCGTCGCGCAGCGATTGCAGGGTGTCCGCCGGGATCTGCATCAGATTCTTATCGAGGATCGCCAACAGAAGAGGTTGATCGCGGCGCACGCCGAAGGCCACCGGGTAGGGGATGTTGTTGGCGGCAAAGGCCAGCTTGATGGCGCCGGAATAGCGCGACAGCGCCAAAAAGTTGGCGGAGATGACGTTATCCACCAGCGCATCCAGCTGGCCGTTGGCCAGCGCGTCGTACATCGACTTGCTGTCGGCGAAGCTGACGGTCTGCTCCTGTTCCGGCACCAGCCCCAGCCCCTGCGCCAAATCGCCCTGCAGCACGCCGATGCGCTTGCCGGCCAAATCGCTCCAGGTGGAAATGCCGTCGGCGTGCTGGCCAACGTAAACGCCCCACAGCGAACGGTGGATCGGCATGCTGGCGCCGTAGCGCGCCTTGACGCCGCGCGCCAGCGGCAGGGCGGCGCGGAAGCTGGCCTGGCCGGACTGCACCAGCTGATCGGCCTGCTCGGCGTTGCGCGCCCACAGCGGTGCGAAACGCAGCCCGGTGTTTTGCGCGATGATGTTGAGAATGTCGATGGCGTAGCCGCGCGGCTGGCCGTCAGAGCCGCGGTAGGCGAACGGGAAGTTGTTCTCGATGGCGGCGTAGTAAACCACGCGGTGGCTCGCCACCCAATTCTTCTCCATCGTCGTCAGGTCGGCATTGCCGGTGTCGAGGTAGCTGGGGATCTTTTTGCTCCAGCGGCTCTGCAGGGCGTTCATCAGCTCCATCGGCGCGTCGGCGATGGCGGTGTCCAGCGTGTCTATCAGCCGTGAGTCGGCGGCGGCGAACACAAAGGACAGGTTGCCCAGATTCTCGTTGCTTTCAATCTGATAGAGCTGGCCGAGCTGCAGTTGGTCGATGATAAAGCTGGCGCTGGCCTCGTCGGCGATAAAGTAGTCGCTGCTGCCGTTGAGCAGCGAGTAGACCGCCTGCAGATTGTTGTCGTAGCGCTGGATCTGCGACGCCACGGCCTGCAGAGCGCCGCCGGACTGCATGTCGGTCAGCGCGCCGATCGCGACGCGGGCGTTGGCGGAGTTGAGCATCACCGGCCGATCGTTGCTGCGATCGCGCAATACGCGCAGGTTGCTGACGTAATAGGGCTGAGAGATCGCCAGGCCGTGCAGCGCCTCACTCTGCGGGATGCCATACAGCAGATCGATCTTGCCGTCGTGCAGCGCCTGCTCCAGCTGCGTCAGATCGGCAAAGCCGTAAATGGCGAAGCGAATGCCGGTTACCTGCTGGATATAGCCGAGGTAGTCGGCGTTCAGCCCGTACAGATCGTCGTCCACGATGATGTTGTACGGGCTGGTGTTCTCACTGATGATGCCGATGCGCAGCGTTCGGTCGCGCCAGGGGTTTTTCTCGCCGACGATCAGCATGTTCTCGGGGGTATTCAGGTTGCTGACCAGCTGATAGCGTACCGGCTCCGCCGCCTGCGCCAGACCGCACCACAGGAGCAGCAGCAGCAGAGCGCGGCGCATCATGGCGCCAGCTCTTTAAACACCGCCACCAGCTCCAGCAGGTTGCCGGCGCCGGTTTTGCGCTGGATGTTCTTCTTGTGCGTGCTGACGGTCTTGTTGCTGATGTGCAGCCGATCGGCGATCTGCAGGTTGGACAGCCCCTGGCTCAGCAAGCCCAGCACTTCGAGCTCTTTAGGAGTGAGCAGCCCGCCGTCTGCCGTCGGCGCTTCTTCGGCCAGCGCGGCGGCGGGGAAGTGGGTTTCACCGTCCAGCACCTGCTCGATCGCCTGTACCAGCTCTGCCAACGAGCTGCCTTTATTGACGAAACCGTTGGCTCCGGCGGCATGGGCCATGCGCGCATAGACCTCGGCCTCCTGCGCGGTATAGATCAAGATCGGCTGCTGCGGGTAGCGGCGGCGGATTTTTTTCAACAGCTGCAGCCCGTCGACCTGCGGCAGGCCGATATCCAGGATCACCAGGCCGAAAGCGGCCTCGGCCAGCAGGGCCAGCGCCTGGACGTCGTCCTGCGCCGCCTGCAGGCGGTAGGGGCGGGATGATTTCATTAGCGCCGCTTCCAGTGCGACATGAACCACCGGGTGGTCATCAACTAATAACAGAGAGGGCATGTTCAACTCGGGTCGCTTTATATTCCGATCGCTAGCATAGCGAAAAAGGAGGCTCTGCGCTCCCCTGATGAAACAGCACAATATGCTGTTAATTTGGCGGTTCCAGCGGAGGGGGGCAAAGGTGATTTACAGCGCCATTCCCACAGGCTAGATTGTTGGGATCTACACCGTTACGCACTGCGAAATACCCCTCGATACCGAATGGAAAAGCTATGAATTACCAAAACGACGATTTACGCATTAATGATATTAAGGAACTCTTGCCGCCGGTGGCTTTGCTGGAGAAATTCCCGGCCACTGAACGCGCAGCAAAGACGGTGTCCCAGGCCCGCAGCGCAATTCACAATATCCTCCGCGGCAGCGACGATCGCCTGCTGGTGGTGATTGGCCCTTGCTCTATTCACGATACCCAAGCCGCCAAAGAGTACGCGGGGCGCCTGCTGGCGCTGCGTGAAGAACTGAAGGGTGAGCTGGAAGTGGTCATGCGCGTTTACTTCGAAAAACCGCGCACCACCGTGGGCTGGAAAGGCCTGATCAACGATCCGCAGATGGACAACAGCTTCAACATCAACGACGGTCTGCGCCTGGGGCGCAAGCTGCTGGTGGAGATCAACGACAGCGGCCTGCCGGCCGCCGGCGAATTCCTCGACATGATCACGCCGCAGTACCTGGCGGATCTGATGAGCTGGGGCGCCATCGGCGCGCGCACCACGGAATCGCAGGTGCACCGCGAGCTGGCCTCCGGCCTCTCATGCCCGGTCGGCTTCAAGAACGGCACCGACGGCACCATCAAGGTGGCGATCGACGCCATCAACGCCGCCGGCGCGCCGCACTGTTTCCTGTCGGTAACCAAGTGGGGCCACTCGGCGATCGTTAACACCAGCGGCAACGGCGACTGTCACATTATTCTGCGCGGCGGCAAAGAGCCGAACTACAGCGCGGCGCACGTGAAGGACGTCAAAGCCGGCCTGAGCAAAGCCGGGCTGCCGGCGCAGGTGATGATCGATTTCAGCCATGCCAACAGCAGTAAACAGTTCAAAAAGCAGATGGACGTGAGCGCTGACGTTTGCGGGCAGATTAGCGGCGGTGAAAAAGCGATCATCGGCGTGATGATCGAAAGTCACCTGGTGGAAGGCAACCAGAACCTCGAAAGCGGCGAACCGTTGGTTTACGGCAAGAGCGTGACCGACGGCTGCATCGGCTGGCAGGACACCGAAACCGTGCTGCGCGATCTGGCAGCGGCGGTGAAAGCGCGCCGCGGTTAATCGCGAAAATGACAAGGGCCAGGCAGTGGGCCCTTGTTTTAATTCTCATCATTGCACTTCTCTATCTCCCCCTTCCGATAATTTAAGGCTTACAATTAATAGGCCAATGAAATCATTAAGCGACCTTCTTCGCATTATTCCTATTTAATAAAAGAATAATTGTCACTGCTCATGGCATTGTGCTTATATAAGACGCTTTTTTATTCCACAAACCCCGCATGACAAATAAGCGGGGAGTGGTATGACCTATTCCTTTCAGGACGAAAGAATTATGACAAGCAATACCTCGCAGCCGCTGGGGCTGCACCGGATTAAATTCCATGGGAAAGGCGGCGAGTACTTCGCTATTTGGTTAGTCAATGCATTATTGACCATCGTGACCCTGGGCATCTATTCCGCCTGGGCGACGGTGCGTCGTCGCCGCTATTTTTACGGCAACACGGAATTGGACGGCGATCGTTTCGATTACCATGCGCAGCCGCTGCAAATTCTGAAAGGGCGGCTGTTGGTGATCGGTGGCATCATCGTGTTTTATATCCTGCTGGCGGTGGCGCCGCTGCTGGGGCTGCTGGCCTTATTGGCGTTGCTTGCCCTGCTGCCATGGGTGGTGATTCGCAGCTGGCGCTACAATGCGATTATGTCGAGCTATCGCGGCGTACGTTTTAATTATGTTTGCCGCACCGGGCGTGCTTATTGGTCGCTACTGTTCTGCCCGCTGTTACTGATTATCGGGCTTTATGTCGGCTTAATCATTTTGCTCAGTATTGGCAGCAGCTTTGACAGCATTAACGCCATCGGCCTGATGCTGGTGTTGACGTTGCTGTTGGCCGTGCCGGCATTCGCCGCCGTCAACGGTATTATTAGCGCGCTGCAGCACGATCTGTACGTTAATAATCTGTTCTTCGGCCGCACGCCGTTTATTGCCGAGCTGAAAAAGTCGGCCTTTATCAAATTTGCCTTGATCGGCCTGCTCATTTTCCTGCCGTTTATGTTGGCGGCGCTGGTGTGTATGGGGTCGTTCATGCTGTCGCTGTACCAAATGGTATTGATGGGCATACTGACGGATGAAACCGCTGACTTGCTGGTGTTGGAGAATATTGGCAGCCTGCTGCTGATGATGGTGGTGTTGCTGGTTGGCGCCTTGATTGCCGGCAGCTACCAGATTGTCGCCCAACGCAACTATCTGTATAACCAAGCGACGCTGAATGGCAACGTTAAACTGCGCTCTTCCATGCAAACCCTGCCGTATATGGGGCTGTTGATCACCAATACCCTGATCACGCTGTTCTCTCTCGGCTTTGCTGCGCCGGTGGCGGAAGTGCGTCACGCCCGTTATCTGGCGGAGTGCACGGCGGTTGAAGGCGATCTGGCATTGCTGGACATCGCGGCGCATCAGGAAACCGCCAACAGCGCGGTGGCCGAAGAAGCGGTGCAGGCGCTGGATCTGGGCGGCAGCTTCTGAGGCGCCAATGATCCTTGAGGGCGCCTACCAGTTGCCGGGGCGGGCCGCACGTGAGGCGGCCCGCCTGCTGGTGAACGAAAGCGGTGAGGGCGTGACGCTGCAGCGGCAGGATGAGCAACGTTACATCCCCTTGGCGGACATCACCGTCTCTGCGGCGCTGGGCAATATTCCGCTGACGCTGACCTTTAAGGACGGCGCGCGCTTTGTGCCGGACGACGACGCGGCGTTTCGCCGCTGGTTCTATCAGCGCCGTTCGCCGGGCTGGGTGCATCGTCTGGAACGCCACAAACGCGGCGTCGCTCTGGCGCTGCTGATGACGCTGCTGGCGGCCGTGGCCTACATTTACGTCGTGCTGCCGTGGGCGAGCAGCGAGATCGCCATGCGAATCCCCACCTCGGTAGAACAAACGCTGGGCGAACACACGCAGACGTTTTTAAGCCAGAGCGGCTTCAAGCCCTCTGCACTCCCGGCCGAGCGGCAGCGGGCGTTGCAGCAGCTGTTCCGGCAGGTGATGCCGGCTGAGATGCGCGAGGAGCGTACGCCGCTGTCGTTGAAGCTGATGGCGGTGCCCGGTGCGCCGAACGCCTTTATGTTGCCGGACGGCACGCTGGTGCTCAGCGATAGTCTGGTCGCCCTGGCGAAAAACGACGATGGGCTGGCGGCAGTCATGTTGCATGAGATGGGGCACCACGCTCATCGTCACCCGATGCGCATGTTGGTGCGTTCGTCGCTGGTGGCGTTGACGCTGATGTGGATGACCGGCGACGTCAGCGGCATCGGCGATACGCTGCTGCAGTCTGCGTCCTTCGTGAATGAGATGCAGTTTTCCCGCGGGATGGAGCGCGAGGCGGATGCGTTCGCGATAGCGGAAATGCAGCGCCAGGGGCGTTCGCTGGCGCAAATGGCGGCGATCTACCGCGCGTTGGCGCAGGCCCCTGAACGAGAAAAGGCCAATGAATGGGCGCCGCCGGCCTGGCTCAGCACCCATCCGGCAATGCAGGAACGGTTGGACGCGGTGAACGAGGCGATGGCGCAGCAGCCGCGACAGTAATAAAAAAGGTTCATCGCGCTTTAGCGTGAAC
>NZ_KV792507.1:0-1389 GCF_001808215.1 Serratia sp. HMSC15F11 | reverse complement strand
ATTTTGCATTCCTATAAATAGTTTAGTTAGTTTGAATAAGCCCCACGCACGGGGCTTCTTTTTATTGTGTTTCAATATTGTTGTCGTAATCAGATTGGATATCGTTTCTAATTTCATTCAGACGTGTGATAATACGTTTATCTAGGCGTGTATCAGTACTGAACTCGTTGATTACATTATCGAGTTCTTGAATCTTCCACTGTTGCCATTGTCTATGTGCGTCGTGTGCAGTCTTGAAGTTCTTGGCTTCATGAACACTATTAACCCAGCACTGTGCTTTATAGTATTCATAAACTGCGTCCTTATACCTCTTACGTTCTACAGAGACACCCTTTGGTAAGCCGTTATCCGGCCTGCCGTCATTCATCAGGCAATTGATTTTGTTCGGAAGCCAACAACACTTATCAGCTTTGTATTCTTTATTACCAACTACAAGCCAGTCCTTATCGATGCACCATCCTTCTATGCGAGTATCAAGCCACCACCGGGCGAAATTCGAATAGAACAACCATTCAGTACTGACGTTTGCCCTTTTCTCGACGGTTTCTGCTTCTAGGCGACTCTTCCACGCTTGGTAGCACTTTCGCTGAAGCTCTGGTGTCAGTCCAATCTCTTGTTGTTTTTCAATATCGTTTGCTAAGTCATTCGTGCCAATCCCGGCTACTAGTTTATTTCCCTTTTTCATTTTAAAATTCCGTTTACTTGTATCACCACGTGCGGGTGATACTCCCTTTACTGCCTATTACTTCTTGTCACCTCCTAGAATAATGTACTGATTCAATATGTACTGTACTGCTGCTGATCTAGTTTTCGCTTTGCCATCGTTAATCAGACCATCCAGTACTTCCACTTGTCGATCATTCAATCTAATACCGAATGATGTATTTTTCTTTTCTTTCATCTTGTGCACCTTTCCTTATTTTTTAATTACAAAAAAGTACCGCCAATGTCACGAGGCGGCAACTTTGTCTATGGAGATTACAAATCTATTTATTCATTTATGATAAAATACGCATCCAAACAGTAATCCGTATATATCACCACGACGAATAAAACCTATATCGTCGTATTTTACATCTTTATTTATCAATTCGCAGTCGAAAGTACAGAATAATACGGGCCAAAATACTGCATTGTACTTATCAATATCGTCTTGAGTACTTTCTTCGTCTAGTGGATGTAGTTCATATCCGAGTACTTCTAACTGCTTCATTAGAGTATTCACGCAATCTTGTAATTCTGGTAATCCGGTTAGTACTTCATACGCTAATGCAGTAGCAGTAATTAGATTAAGCTTCTTCATGCTGTTTCACCTCGTAGTGACCATACAACGAGAATGAACCAGATTATTACTATTGGATGTGCAAGTGCCAGTACTGCTAAGGAAGG
>NZ_KV792506.1:692-1189 GCF_001808215.1 Serratia sp. HMSC15F11 | reverse complement strand
AGTACTAACGGCAGACACGATATCAGTACTTTTCAAAATCTAGTGTGCCGTACTAGAGCACGTGACGGAGAGTGTTTTATCAGGTTACATGAAGTTGAAGGTGGTTTAAGACTCGAAATAATCGACAGTCTGCGAGTACCAGTAATCAACAATCAAAAGTTCAGTAACGGCGACTATATCAGTAATGGTATTAGATTTAACAAGTTCAAACGTCCTATTTCATACAATATCTGTAAAGTAGACCCAACAATCTATTCATACTATCAGACTGACATTGAAGTAGTACCAGCAGAAGAAATTATTCACTTCTTTATTCAAGATTACCCAGACCAAGAAAGGGGTATTCCCGACATTATCGCCTGTACCAATTTGATTAAAGAACTAGAACAGTTTGTTAATGCTTCTATTGTACAGAAGAAAGTATCTGCAAGCTCAATGGCCTTTATTACTAGTGATGAAAAGCCTACTAACAGTACTACAGAGTTACTAGGAAGCAT
>NZ_KV792506.1:0-672 GCF_001808215.1 Serratia sp. HMSC15F11 | reverse complement strand
GAACTTGATCCGGGTAAAAAGATCCAGACTGTTAATCCAACTTCAAGTACTGATGGCCTAGATTCATTCATGGATCAAATGTTAGGGCAAATTGCAATGGCGTTGAACGTGACCAAGATGAATCTACTATACGACACAAAGAACAGTTCTTTCAGTGCTGCAAAATTATCAGACAGAATGATGCAACAGGTTGTTAAGGGAAAACAAAATGCACTTATCGTTCAAGTATTGAAACCAATCTATAAAGAGTTTTTGAAAGTCGAAATGATAAATAAGAATGAGTTAAAGCTCAATTTTAAAGACTTTAAGAAGTTAATCAAAGCAACTTATACGCCAGTTGTTTCATTAAGCCTAGATCCGAATAAAGACGCACAGTACCAAATTGCACTATTGCAAAATGGATTGAAATCACGCCAACAGCTTATTTCTGAACTTGGTCTGGACTACCGCGACGTTCTAAAGGACTTTGAAAAAGATGAAATAGACAATTATCTAAATGTTAAGGATAACAAAATAGATGAACAACCAAAACCAAATGAAGAGGGAGATGGAAACCAGCCAAATCAATCAGAGTAAAAAACTAATTGAATTAGCCTTTGCATCAGAAATCCCAGTACAAAGAGAATTCGGCGACAGAATCCTAAATGAAATTCTACTTTGTTCCCCAGAAAA
>NZ_KV792505.1:0-26922 GCF_001808215.1 Serratia sp. HMSC15F11 | reverse complement strand
CCTTAGGAGGTGGTTTAAGGCTTACAATAAAATCACGCCCGATAGAATTTATCGGGCGTGTTTTCCAGAACGGGTGACATTAATAAAACATCACAGCTTCACCGGCTGAATGTGCCAGATTTCGTCCGCATATTCCTGAATGGTGCGATCGGAGGAGAAGTAGCCCATGTTGGCAATATTCAGCACCGCGCGCCGCGTCCACTCGTCCTGATTGAGATACACCTCGTCCACCTTGTCCTGCGTATCCACGTAGCTGCGGTAATCTGCCAGCAGCTGGTAGTGATCCCCCAGGTTCACCAACGAGTCGAACAGGTTGCTGTAGCGCTTCGGTTCGTCCGGGCTGAAGACGCCGGTGGCGATCTGCGTCAGCGCCTGGTGCAGCTCGGGATCCTGCTCGTAGTATTGATGCGGGTTGTAGCCGTTGCGGCGCAGCTCCTCCACCTGTTCGGCGGTATTGCCGAAGATAAAGATGTTCTCCTCCCCCACGTGCTCGCGCATCTCGACGTTGGCGCCGTCCAGCGTACCGATGGTCAGCGCGCCGTTCAGCGCAAACTTCATGTTGCTGGTGCCTGAGGCTTCGGTGCCCGCCAGCGAGATCTGTTCCGACAGATCCGCCGCCGGGATAATGATCTGCGCCAGGCTGACGCCGTAGTTCGGAATGAACACCACCTTCAGCTGGGTATGCACGCGCGGATCGTTGTTGATCACTTTGGCCACGTCGTTGATCAAGCGGATGATCTGCTTGGCGGCATAGTAGGCCGAGGCCGCCTTGCCGGCGAAGATCACCACCCGCGGCACGCGCTCGATCTCCGGATCGTCCAGCAGGCGGTTATACAGCGTGATGACGTGCAACACGTTGAGCAGCTGCCGTTTGTACTCGTGGATGCGCTTGATCTGCACGTCGAACAGCGCATCCGGGTTGACCACCACGTTGAGCGTTTTGGCGATGTACAGCGCCAGCCGCTCCTTGTTCTGCCGCTTGGCGCGCTGCACTGCCTGCAGGAAACTCGGGTAATCGACGTTGTCCTTGATCTCGCTCAGCTGGCTGAGATCGGTGCGCCAGGTTTGCCCAATGCAGTCGTCCAGCACCGCCGCCAGCGGCGGGTTGGCCAGCGCCAGCCAACGGCGCGGCGTCACCCCGTTGGTTTTGTTGCAGAAACGATTGGGGAACAGCCGGGCGAAGTCGGCGAACAGCGACTGCACCATCAGCTCGGAATGCAGGGCGGAAACGCCGTTGACCTTGTGGCTGGCCACCACTGCCAGCCATGCCATGCGCACCCGGCGGCCGTTGGTTTCATCGATGATCGAGACCCGCGCCAGCAGGTCGTTGTCGCCCGGCGCCACTTCCTGCACCATCTTGAGGAAGTGATCGTTGATTTCGAAAATCAGCTGCAGATGGCGCGGCAAGATGCGCCCTATCATGTCCAGCGGCCAGGTTTCCAGCGCCTCGCTCATCAGCGTGTGGTTGGTGTAGGAAAACACCTGCTCCACCACTTCCCAGGCGTCGAGCCACTTGAATTTGTGCTCGTCGATCAGCCGGTGCATCAGTTCGGGAATCGACAGCACCGGGTGAGTGTCGTTGAGGTGAATGGCGATCTTGTCCGCCAGGTTGTCGAAGGTTTTGTGCATCAGCCAATGGCGGTTGAGGATGTCCTGCACCGTGGCCGACACCAGGAAATACTCCTGCCGCAGCCGCAGCTCGCGCCCGGAGGAGGTCGAGTCGTCCGGATACAGCACGCGCGACACGTTCTCCGAGTGGTTTTTATCCTCCACTGCGGCGAAATAATCGCCCTGGTTGAATTTGCCGAGGTTGATCTCGTTACTGGCCTGCGCGCTCCACAGCCGCAGGGTGTTGGTGGCGTCGGTGTCGAAACCGGGGATCACCTGATCGTAGGCGATGGCCACGATCTCTTCGGTCTCCAGCCAGCGTGCCTTGGCGCCCTCCTGCTGCACGCGGCCGCCGAAGCGCACCTTGTAGCGGGTGTTGTGGCGCGGAAACTCCCACGGATTGCCGTACTCCAGCCAATAGTCCGGCGACTCCATCTGCTGGCCGTTGACGATGTTCTGCTTGAACATGCCGTACTCGTAGCGAATGCCGTAGCCGCGCCCCGGCAGCGCCAGCGTCGCCAGCGAATCGAGGAAGCAGGCCGCCAGGCGCCCCAGACCGCCGTTGCCGAGGCCTGGGTCGTTCTCTTCTTCCAGCAGTTCACCCAGGCTCAACCCCATTTCGTTCAGCGCGTTGTCGATGTCCTGATAGATGCCCATCGACAGCAGCGCGTTCGACAGGGTGCGGCCGATCAGGAACTCCATCGACAGGTAATACACCTGCCGTACGTCCTGCGACAGCTGGGCGCGGTTGGAGCGCAGCCAGCGTTCAACCATGCGATCGCGCACCGCGAACAGCACGGCGTTCAGCCAGTCGTGCCGGTTGGCGATGGCCGGATCCTTGCCGACGATAAACATCAGCTTATAGGCGATGGAGTGTTTCAGCGCTTCCACACTGACCGTAGGTGAGGTGTAACTAAACGGTGAAGTCATGGCTTTTTGATCCCTTTTAGGGAGCCCAGCCATTCGCCGCGGAATAGCTGGCCCCGCTGAACATGGACGCGGTACGCCGCGCCCCGACAATCAACCCAAACGGCTGCCCGCCGCGCGTCAACCCACGACGCGAAACGCGGGCTACAAACGTTGATAAAGCGACAGATACTCTTTCGCCGCCACCGGCCAGCCGAAGTCCACGCTCATGGCGTGGCGCTGAACGTGGCGCCAGTGTTTCGGCCGGCTCCACAGCACCATGGCGCGGCGGATGGCGTTGCCCAGCGCGACGGCATCGCAATCGTCGAACACGAAGCCGCTGGCGGTGCCGTCGGCCAGATTTTCCAGCGCGCAGTCCACCACCGTGTCTGCCAGCCCGCCGGTGCGGCGCACCAGCGGCAGCGTGCCGTATTTCAGGCCGTAGAGCTGCGTCAGGCCGCAGGGCTCGAAGCGGCTCGGCACCAGAATCACGTCGGCGCCGCCGATGATGCGGTGGGAGAAGGATTCGTGATAGCCGATCTGCACCCCAACCTGCTCGGGATAGTCGGCGGCGGCGGCCAGAAACGCCTGTTGCAGCACCGCATCGCCGGCGCCCAGCAGCGCCAGCTGCCCGCCCTGCGCCAGCAGTTCAGGCAATGCCTGTAGCACCAGGTCCAGACCTTTTTGGCTGGTCAAGCGGCTCACTACCGCGAACACCGGCAGCGATTCGTCCACCTTCAGCCCCATGGCCTTTTGCAGATGCAGCTTGTTTTTGACCTTGCTTTTCAGATCGTCGGCGTCGTAGCGGGTACTCAGCCGCGGGTCGTGGGCCGGATCCCAAATCTTGTCGTCCACCCCGTTGAGGATGCCGCTCAGCCTGCCCTGCCGCTGCCGTTCCTGCAGCAGCCCCTCCATGCCATAGCCGAACTCCGGCCGGGTGATCTCGCGCGCATAGGTCGGGCTGACGGCGGTCACGTGGTCAGCATAAAACAGCCCGGCCTTGAGGAACGACATCTGGCCGTAGAACTCCAGGCCATAAACGTCGTAAAACGACGCCGGCAGCCACAGCTCGGTCACGTGATGGGCAGAGAACAGCCCCTGATAGGCCAGGTTGTGCACCGTGAATACCGAGCGCGCCGGGTGGCCGTTGGCGGCCAGATAGGCGCAGGTCAGGCCGGCGTGCCAGTCGTGAGCGTGCACCAGCTGCGGTCGCCAGTAGCGATCCAGCCCCTTGGCCAGCTCGCAGGCCATCCAGCCCAGCAGCGCAAAGCGGCGGTGGTTATCGGGGTAGGCATACATGGATTGATCGTGGTACGGGCTACCCGGCCGGTCATACAGCCAGGGGGCATCGATGAGATAGATGCCCACGCCATGGTAGGTGCCGTAACGCAGGCCGACCCGGCCGGCGAACGAGTCGATTTCCGCCACCAGCACGGTGTCCGGAATGCCGTTGCGTACGTCAGGGAAAGCGGGCAATAGCACCCGAACATCGGCGCCTTCGGCGATTTGCGCCGCCGGCAACGCGCCAACCACGTCTGCGAGTCCGCCCGTTTTCAGCAGGGGGAACATTTCAGAACATACGTGTAAGACCTGCATTATCACTCCTGAAAGTCGGCCAAAGGCCTCTGGATAAGAAATAAATAAAGCAGGCTTGCCGCTGTTATGCGTGCCGCGTTGCGCAAGCCATCGAACCGTTCATCAGGCGGCAGGCTATCGTTCTGCCGCCCACGTTAACTCACAATTTTGACAACATTTCGCGCGTCACCAGCACGATGCCGCCTTCCGAGCGATAAAAGCGCTTGCTGTCCTCATCGGCGTTTTCCCCGATCACCATGCCCTCCGGAATGTGGCAGGCGCGGTCGATGATGCAGCGCCGCAGGCGGCAGGAACGGCCGACGTTCACGTCCGGCAACAATACGGTAGAGTCGATGGTGCAGAACGAGTTCACTCGCACGCGCGGGAACAGCACCGAATGCACCACCACCGACCCGGACACGATGCAACCGCCGGACACCAGCGAGTTCATGGTCATGCCGTGGCTGCCGGAGCGATCCTGCACGAACTTGGCCGGCGGCAGCGGCTCCATGTGGGTGCGGATCGGCCAGGCGCGGTCGTACATGTCCAGCCCCGGCGTTACCGACGCCAGATCGAGGTTGGCGCGCCAGTAGGCGTCCAGCGTGCCCACGTCGCGCCAGTACGGCGGCAGATCGGGGTTGGATGTCACGCAGGACAAGGTAAACGGATGCGCCCACGCCGCCTGCTGCGCGGTGATTTTCGGGATCAGATCCTTGCCGAAATCGTGGCTGGAGCCAGGGGTCGACATATCCTCTTCCAGCAGTTGGAACAGGTAGGCGGCATTAAAAATATAGATGCCCATGCTGGCCAGCGACATATCCGGGTTGCCCGGCATCGCCGGCGGATCGGCGGGCTTTTCCAGAAACTCGATGATGCGGTCGCTTTCATCCACCTTCATCACGCCGAATTCGCCGGCTTCGCTGCGCGGCACCGGCAGGCAGGCCACGGTGCACTGGGCCCCCTTCTCGACGTGGTCGATCAGCATGCGCGAATAATCCATCTTGTAGATATGGTCGCCCGCCAGGATCACCACGTATTCGGCCTCATAGCGGCGGATGATGTCCAGGTTCTGGTAGACCGCGTCGGCGGTGCCTTTGTACCAATGTTCGGTGCTGAGGCGCTGCTGGGCCGGCAGCAGGTCGACGAACTCGTTCATCTCTTCGTTGAGGAACGACCAGCCGCGCTGAATGTGCTGCACCAGCGTGTGCGACTGGTATTGGGTGATCACGCCGATGCGGCGGATGCCGGAGTTCAGGCAGTTCGACAGGGCGAAATCGATGATGCGGAATTTGCCGCCAAAGTGGACGGCGGGCTTGGCGCGGGTGGAGGTCAAATCTTTCAGGCGCGAGCCGCGGCCGCCGGCCAGGATCAGCGCTACGGATTTAATCGGCAGCTGGCGCGCCAACATCAGGGGGTCTTTATTTTCAAACCTAACCATAGCGGACTCCTTTTATTATTTCCGTACCAGAACGCAAAGCGAGCGCGCGTCCTGGTGCCAGGCGGGTAACACCGCCCGTGAGTCTTCCTGAGTGAACGGAGCGACAACCTGCCAATCGCCTTCCGGCAACCTCATCTCCACCGTTTGCGGCGTGGCGTTGACCAGCAGCAGCCAGCGCTGCGACAGCAGGATCTGCATGAACAGATCGCCTTGCTCCCACTGCTGCGCGTCGAGCACCTGCCCTTGTGCGTTCAGCCACTGCACGCTGCCGTCGTCCTGCTGCCACCAGCGGTCCTGTTGCAACGCGGGGATCCGACGGCGCAGCGCGATCAGCGCCGCGACGTAATCGGTCAGCGCGTCATCCGCCGTGGACCAGTCGAGCCAGGTGGTGGCGTTGTCCTGGCAATAGGCGTTGTTGTTCCCCTGCTGGCTGTGTCCCTGTTCATCGCCGGCCAGCAGCATCGGCGTTCCCTGGGACAGCAACAGCGTGGCAAGCATCGCCCGCTGGCTGGCCCTGCGGCGTTGCACAATGGCGTCGTCGGCGACCAGGCCTTCCACGCCGTGGTTGTTGCTGAAATTGCGATCGCTGCCGTCGCGGTTGCCTTCGCCGTTCGGCTGATTGTGTTTCTCGTTGAAGCTGACCACATCCTGCAGGGTAAAACCGTCATGGGCGGTCAGCATGTTGACGGTGGCGTAAGGCGCTCGCCCGCGCTGGTTGTACACATCGCTGGAGGCGGCAAAACGCCGGGCGAACTGGCCGAGCGACACGCCGCTCTGCAGCCAGAAACGACGCATGTCGTCGCGGTAATGGTCGTTCCATTCGGCGAAGCGGCCGGGAAACGCCCCCACCTGATAGCCGCCGGGGCCAACGTCCCAGGGTTCGGCAATCAGCTTGCAGCGCGACAGCACATCGTCCGCCAGCATCGCCTGGAACAGCGGCGCATCGCGATCGAATCCCGGCGTGCGGCCGAGCACGCTGCCCAGATCGAAGCGGAAGCCGTCGACATGGCACTCCCGCACCCAAAAATGCAGGCAGTCCATCACCCAGGCCACGCCCTGCGGCTGATCGAGCCGCAGGGTATTGCCGCAGCCGGTGTCGTTGACGTAGTCCCCTTCCGGCGTCAGCCAGTAGTAGCTCTGGTTGTCGATGCCGCTCAGCGACAGCATCGGCCCGTCCATATCCAGCTCGGCGCTGTGGTTGAACACCACGTCGAGGATCACCTCGATGCCGGCTTGGTGCAGCGCCTTGACCGCATCGCGAAATTCGTTCAGCGGCGTGCCGTCGGTGCTCAGGCTGGCGTAGCGGTTGTCCGGCGCATAGGGCGCCAGCACGTTATAGCCCCAGTAGTTGATCAGTCCCAGCCGCTGCAGACGCGGTTCGGAGGTATGTTGCTGCACCGGCAGCAGTTCCAGCGCGGTGATGCCGAGGCGTTTGAAGTGGGCGATCATCACCGGGTGCCCCAGCGCGGCGAAGCTGCCGCGCAGCGCCGGCGGGAGCTTCGGGTGCAGCAGCGTCAGGCCACGTACGTGCGCTTCGTAAATCACCGTCTGCCCCCAGGGCGTGGCGGGCGGGCGATCGTCCTGCCAGTCGTAGCATTGGTCCACCACCACGCATTTCGGCATCAGCTCGGCGCTGTCGTGCGGATCCGGCCGATCGTAACCGCCGTGCAGGTGCGGGTGGTCCGCCACCGGCCCTTCCACCGCGCGCGCGGCCGGATCGAGCGCCAGCTTGTTGGGGTTGAACCGCTGTCCGTTCGCCGGGTCGAACGGGCCGTAGACCCGGTAACCGTAACGTTGTCCCGGCTTGCCGCCCGGCAAATAGCCATGCCAGATATCGCCGCTGCGCGCCGGCAGCGGCAGGCGCACCTCACGCTGCTGGCCGTCGAACAGGCACAGCTCCACCCGCTCGGCATGCGCCGAGTACAGGGTAAAGTTGATGCCTTCGCCGTCGTAATGCGCGCCCAGCGGCGCGGCGCGGCCGGCCGTCAGCTCCGTCATGGTGCCTCCCGCAGCAGATAAATGGTCGCCAGCGGCGGCAGCGTCACGCAGATGGAAAAGTCGCGGCCGTGGCTGCCGACCGCTTCGGAAGAGACCCGCCCCTGATTGCCGGCGTTGCTGCCGTGATAGTGGTGCGAATCGGTATTGAGGATCTCGTGATAGTCGCCGGCGCGGGAGAGGCCGATGCGGTAGCGGTAGCGCGGCACCGGGGTAAAGTTGCTGATGGCGATCAGCTCATTGCCCTGCGAATCGTAGCGCGCGAACGCGAACACCGAGTTGTCGTGATCGTCGACCACCAGCCACTCGAAGCCGTCCGGGCGGTAGTCGCGCTCGTACAGCGGCGCCTGCTGCCGGTAGCAGTGGTTTAGATCGCGTACCAGTCGCTGCACGCCGTTATGCCAGTTATCCAGCCCTTCCAATAAATGCCAGTCGAGGCTGGTATCGAAATTCCACTCGCGCCCCTGTGCGAATTCGCAGCCCATAAACAGCAGCTTCTTGCCCGGATGCGCCCACATAAAGCCGTAATAGGCACGCAGGTTGGCGAATTTCTGCCAGGCGTCGCCCGGCATACGGTCGAGGACCGATTTTTTGCCGTGCACCACTTCATCGTGCGAGATAGGCAACACGAAGTTCTCGGTATAGGCGTACAGCATGCCGAAGGTCATCTGGTTGTGGTGATACTTGCGGTGCACCGGATCGCACTTCATGTAATTGAGCGTGTCGTGCATCCAGCCGAGGTTCCATTTGTAGTGGAACCCCAGACCGTTGGCGTCCGGCGGCAGGGTGACGCCGGGGTAGTCGGTGGACTCCTCCGCCAACGTCACCGCGCCCGGCTGCGCCTGGCCGATAGTCTGGTTGGTATAACGCAGGAAGGCGATGGCCTCCAGATTCTCGTTGCCGCCGTAGTAATTCGGCACCCATTCGCCGTCGGCGCGGCTGTAGTCGCGATAGATCATCGACGCCACCGCATCCACCCGCAGCGCGTCGATGCCGAAGCGCTCCAGCCAATACAGCGCGTTGCCCGCCAGGTAGTTGCGCACCTCGTGGCGACCGTAGTTGTAAATCAGCGTATTCCAGTCCTGATGGTAGCCCTCGCGCGGATCGGCGTATTCGTACAGCGCCGTGCCGTCGAAGTTCGCCAGGCCGTAGGCGTCGCTGGGGAAGTGCCCCGGCACCCAGTCGAGGATCACGTTGATGCCCGCCTCATGCGCCGCCGCCACGAACGCCCTGAAATCGGCCGGCGTGCCGAAGCGCCGGGTCGGCGCATACAGCCCCAGCGGCTGATAGCCCCAGCTGCCGTCGAACGGGTGCTCGTTGATCGGCAGCAGCTCGATATGGGTGAATCCCATGTCCTTCACATAGTCGATAAGCTGCACCGCCAGCTCGCCGTAGCTGAGCCAGAAGTGGTTGTCGGTGTGGCGACGCCATGAGCCGAGATGCACCTCGTAGATGGCGATCGGCTGGTCAAAATCGTTGGCGCGGCGGCGCGCCTGCGTCGACGGCACCACCTCCGGCAGCGGCGCCACCAGCGAGGCGGTGTCCGGGCGCATCTGCGCCTCGAAGGCGTAAGGATCGGCTTTCAGCTGGGTATTGCCGTAGCAATCGACGATTTCATATTTGTACAGCTGGCCGGCCCGTACGCCGGGCAGGAACAGCTCCCAGATGCCGTTTTCACGCCGCAGACGCATCGGATGGCGGCGGCCGTCCCAGAAGTTGAACTCCCCCACCACCGAGACGCGCTGGGCGTTAGGCGCCCAAACGGCAAAGCTGACGCCGTCGACGCCATCCAGCGTGGCGAGGTGAGCCCCCAGGCGTTCATAGGGGCGCAGGTGCGTGCCCTCGGCCAGCAGCCAGCTGTCGATGTCCTGCAACAGCGGGCCGAACCGGTAGGGATCGTCGACAGTCTGTTGGTGATCGCGCCAGCTGACCTGCAGCTGATAGCGGAAAGGATTTTTGCGCCGCGGCACCACGGCGCTGAAGAAGCCGCGCGGGTCGTCGCAGTTCAGCTGCGCCAACCGCCGGCCGGTTTGCTGCTCAATCAGCCAAACCTCGGTGGCGTCCGGCAGCAGCGCACGCACCTGCAGACCGTTATCGGTCGCATGCATGCCAAGCAGAGCAAAGGGATCGGCGTAATGGCCGGAGATGATCTGATCAATCACGTCACGATCGGAAAGTACAGGCATAGTCTTCTTCCTTAGATTAACAGCATGATCTAAGCACGGCTTGTTGGTTATTCCTTGGCCGTTTTGGTCATCATGCAATGCATTCGGACTCTAAAGCGTGATTGCGGTCGGTTATTGACCAATCTTTACTCTGCCGACCTGAATTTCGCTCTTTATGCTTATTTTTTGAAATATTTCAGTCATGGTGAAAAATTGTTCGCCCATGCCTTAAGCATAGCCAATGTCTGTTAAAAACTGCTCAGCATTGCTCAGGAAAATTCTTCATTAAGAAAACTGCCAGCCCGGCGGCTTCTGCATGCGGCGGCCGACGAGGAGATATGCGGGGTGGGGCCCGGTGAAACGAGGCTTGCGGTGACGTTGCCCGGCGCGGTGCGCGGCGAACAAAAAAGCGGAAAATGAGGCTTTAGGGGGCTGAAATCAGCCAGCCCCCAGGAAGTGCGGGTTTACAACAAAGTACAGAAGCAGCAGGTATCGCCTATTCCAAAGCAGAGATCACCTTCTCAAGAAACGATCGCGCTGTGTATCCCCATGGCGCTGGTGCAAACTCCCCATAGCAATTTCAGCAACAGCAAGTTCAAGCTGTTGTTCCCCAGGATATTGCGCCAGCAACGCTCGTGCTTCATCGACGGTTTTTCTCACTGTCGCAGTATTTTCCGTCTCCCGATAAGAGGCCAGGATCTCTTCTACGACTCTCCAAATAAATCATAATCTTGCCCAAAAAAACACGCACAAGTGTACCGAGATTAGCGACTGAAAAGCCCATAGGGTCCCTTATCTGATAATGGGGCAAGCGGTTAAAATGTAATATGGCTTACCGTTGTAAATCTTCTTTAGCAAGACAACTCGCACACTGTTGGACGTTAATTGAATTGCGCCTCCTTGCCTGTAGCCAAAACCAACCGCTTTACCCGCCTGATACGTGAGTTCAAGCACGTTGGCCGAAGCTGGCTGTTGCGCCCAGTGCTTAATAAGCGAGTGATTCACTCACAACGCCCGACTAATTGCGTATTCAGCAGTACGTAAATCTGTAAACGCCGAGGCTGATTGTAAACCAGGGCTCTTTGCCAAGCGCTCCAACAATTCCTCTGAGCTTTTAGCGACATGCTTAGCAATGGTGTGCCCGCCTCCTTTGGCACCGGCTATAGACTCGTGCTCAAGCAATTTTAGTTGCCCCACCCGAAGGCAGCCACGCGCGCAACGCCTAAAGCGCTTGCAAACACCAGCGGAACGGCAATATCTACCGTTAAACCGACGTTGTAGGCCGTATCCTCGTCGGCCCCCAACATCTGAGCCAGCAACCGCCGACTTGTAAGTATCTGTCGTAAATGATCGACCGGTAATGATCTGATTTTAAGCGGTTTTTATGCTATCCATGCTGTGAGTGCCTACGACCACGCATCCCACTTTGGTTAACAATGTTGGGTCAGGTGCATAGCACATAACCCCAGCCCCAAGAAGTTCGACGACTCCCCCCGCCAAACCCAGCCCCCATGAGCCGATTACTCCAGGTTTCCCCTTCTGTGACCGTGCTATCCGATATCACGGCCGCTAGCTGCACGGGTGAAAGCGCAACCTGCAATCCTTCGTTGGAGATCATATCCCTATACCTGCACTATGTAGACAATGCGTTTATAAATACCACAGCACAGGTTAACTTGTAACCACACTCAGACAATACCGACATGACCCAACTCATATGAAAAAGCCCGCAATAAGCGGGCTTTGAAATACTACAGATGAACTGGCGAGTGGGGTTTACAACAGGATACGCAGCATGCGGCGCAGCGGCTCGGCCGCGCCCCACAGCAGCTGGTCGCCCACGGTGAACGCCGACAGGTATTCCGGCCCCATATTCAGCTTGCGCAGACGGCCGACCGGCGTATTCAGCGTACCGGTCACCGCCGCCGGCGTCAGTTCGCGCATGGTCAGCTCACGGTCGTTCGGGATCACGCGCACCCAGTCATTGTGCGTCGCCAGCATCTGCTCGATTTCCGGCAGCGACACGTCTTTTTTCAGCTTCAGGGTGAACGCCTGGCTGTGGCAGCGCAGCGCGCCAACGCGCACGCACAGACCATCGACCGGGATCACGCTGCCGGTGTTCAGAATCTTGTTGGTTTCCGCCTGACCCTTCCACTCTTCACGGCTCTGGCCGTTGTCGAGCTGCTTGTCGATCCACGGGATCAGGCTGCCGGCCAGCGGCACGCCGAAGTTATCGGTCGGCAGTTTGCCGCTGCGGGTGGCCTCGGTCACCTTGCGCTCGATATCCAGAATGGCGGAGGCCGGGTCCTGCAGCTCCTTCGCCACGTCGGCGTGCAACATGCCCATTTGGGTCAGCAATTCGCGCATGTGGCGCGCGCCGCCGCCGGAGGCCGCCTGGTAGGTGGCGACCGACGCCCACTCCACCAGATCGTTGGCGAACAGACCGCCGAGCGACATCAGCATCAGGCTGACGGTGCAGTTGCCGCCGACGAAGGTTTTGATACCTTTGTCCAGGCCCTGCTGAATCACCGCGTGGTTGACCGGATCCAGGATGATGATGGCATCGTCCTGCATGCGCAGCGAAGAGGCCGCGTCTATCCAATAACCCTGCCAACCGCTGGCGCGCAGCTTAGGATACACTTCGTTGGTATAATCGCCGCCCTGACAGGTAATAATGATATCGAGCGCGCTCAGCGCGTCGATGTCATACGCATCCTGCAGCGTGCCCTGCTGGCCGCCGAAGGCCGGCGCGGCAGAACCGTGCTGCGAGGTAGAGAAAAAGACCGGGCGAATGGCGTCGAAATCGCGCTCTTCCGTCATGCGTTGCATGAGAACCGAGCCGACCATTCCGCGCCAACCGATGAAACCAACGTTTTTCATAATATCTGTTTCCCGCCCGGATAAGGGCTATGTAGGTGATAACGAGTTGTGTGCAATATCTCTTCACCTTACAAAATGTCAGCGCGGGCGCAAAGTGAATTTATTCGATGGCTGGGGATTTCTCAGCAATCCTTCTTATATACCCGTCGTCTTTCAAACTGCAGCGTTGTTACCTGCACGTAGTTACGTGGCCCATCCGTGGGCCACGCCCCAAGGGGCCGCTGCGAGCAGCGTTCAAATCTGCTCCCGGCAGATTTGTCATACCCCAGTCACTTACTTGAGTAAGCTCCTGGGGATGCGATCGCTGGGCGCCTAGCTGCAATTTGAAATCCATAGGGTATAGGCAAGGACGCGGCCGGAAAGGCCGAGGCGTTTTCCCGATCACGAGGTCACCATGACAGAGATGATTTCCGCTACGGTATTGCTGTTTTTAATTATGGACCCGCTGGGCAATCTGCCGATTTTCATGTCGGTGCTCAAGCACCTGGAACCGCGCAGGCGCCGGGTGGTGCTGATCCGCGAGCTGCTGATCGCCCTGCTGCTGATGCTGATTTTCCTGTTCGCCGGCGAGAAAATTCTGGCGTTCCTCAACCTGCGTACCGAAACCGTCTCCATTTCCGGCGGCATCATTCTGTTTCTGATCGCCATCAAGATGATTTTCCCGTCTCAGGAGGGCAACAGTTCGGGCCTGTCCGCCGGCGAAGAACCCTTCCTGGTGCCGCTGGCGATCCCGCTGGTGGCCGGGCCGTCGATTCTGGCGGCGCTGATGCTGCTGTCGCACCAGTATCCGCACCAGCTGCCCCATCTGGTGGCGGCGCTGCTGATCGCCTGGGGCCTCTCCGCGGCCATTTTGCTGATGTCGAATCTGTTCCTGCGCCTGCTGGGCAGCAAAGGCGTCGGCGCGCTGGAGCGGTTGATGGGGCTGATTCTGGTGATGCTGTCGACCCAGATGTTCCTGGACGGCGTGCGGGCTTACATGAAGCTGTAGGCGCCTGACGGCGCCGACGACGGCCCGCGCTTAGCGGGCGGTGATACGGTTGATGCAGGCGAGCGTGTCGGCGACCACGCCGTCCAGCGGCTGGTTGATGTCGATCGCCTGCACATCCGGCTCCTGCTCGCCCGGCTCTTCCAGCGTGGCGAACTGCGAAACCAGCATCTGCGGTTTGAAGAAGTGGCCTTTGCGCTGTTTCAGGCGCTCCTCAATCACCGTCTTGTCGCCTTTCAGGTAGAGAAAATGCAGGTTGCGATTGCCTTCGCGCAGGCGGTCACGATAGCTTTTTTTCAGCGCCGAACACACCAGCAGCGACACCGGATTGGTGCGTTGCATGGCGAAGATGGCGTCGTTGAGCGCAGCCAGCCACGGAGCGCGATCGTTGTCGTCCAGCGCATGCCCGGCGGCCATTTTGTTGATGTTGGCGCGCGGGTGCAGGTAATCGCCGTCCAGCATGGCGGCATCGGCTTCCCGGGCGACGGCGCTGGCCACGGCGGATTTACCGCTGCCGGACACCCCCATCAGGATAAATACGTGATTCTGCGGATTACTCATTGTGTCATGCCCTTATGGGAACTGGCGCGAGCGCGCCAAATGCGTCCCAACTGATAAAGATACTCTGGAACGCCGACGCCCCGCAGGGCGTCGGATAACGATTATACGACCGTCGCCAGCAGCAGGCAGCCCACCAGGCCGCACACCGAGATGATGGTTTCCAACACCGACCAGGATTTGATGGTTTCCATGATGCTCAGGTTGAAGTACTCCTTGAACAGCCAGAAGCCCGGATCGTTAACGTGCGAGAAGATAACGCTGCCGGAACCGACCGCAATCACCATCAGCTCAGGGCTGACGCCGGTGGTGGCGATCAGCGGGGCGACGATGCCGCCGGCGGTGATTGCCGCCACGGTGGCGGAACCCAGCGCCAGACGCAGCGCGGCGGCGATCGACCAAGCCATCAGGATCGGCGAAACGTTGCTGCCTTCCATCAGGCCGGCGATGTACTGCTCGACGCCGCTGTCCACCAGCACCTGTTTGAAGGCGCCGCCGCCGCCGATGATCAACAGCATCATGGCGATGATTTTAATCGAGTCGGTGATGGTGCCCATCACTTCATCCATGGTGCGGCCGCGGTTCAGGCCGAAGGTGAAGATAGCGATCAGCACGGCGATCAGGGTCGCCATCACCGGGTCGCCGAAGAACTCGGCGAAGCGCAGCAGGCTGTGGCCCTTCGGCAACACCATTTCAGCCACCGCGCGCAGCGCCATCAGGATCACCGGCACCAGCGACGTGGCGACGCTGACGCCAAAGCTCGGCATCTCTGCTTCGGTAAAGGTTTTCGGGTTGTACAGGCCTTCCGGCACCGGCTTGTCGATGCCTTTCAGGAAGCGGGCATAAACCGGGCCGGCCAGGATCACCGTCGGGATCGCCAGCAGCGTGCCGTACAACAGGGTTTTACCCATGTCGGCATGGAAGATGGTGGCGATGGCCGTCGGGCCTGGGTGCGGCGGCAGGAAGCCGTGGGTCACCGACAGCGCGGCGGCCATCGGCACGCCGACGTACAGCAGCGGGATGCGCGCGGAGGCGGCGATGGTGAACACCAGCGGCAGCAGCAGCACGAAGCCCACTTCGTAGAACAGCGCGAAGCCGACGGTGAAGCCGGTCAGCACCACCGCCCATTGAATATGTTTTCTGCCGAACTTGTCGATCAGCGTGGTGGCGATGCGCTGTGCGCCGCCGCAGTCCGCCAGCAGTTTGCCGAGCATGGCGCCGAAGCCCATGATCAGCGCCAGGCTGCCCAACGTGCCGCCCACGCCAGCCTTGATGGAGCCGATGACCTTATCGACCGGCATACCCTGTGCGATCCCGACCGCCAGAGCAACCAGCACCAGAGAGATAAAGCCGTTCAGCTTGAAGCGGATCATCAGCAGCAGCAGCAGCGCTACGCCGCCTGCAACAATCACTAATGGCATAATTTTTCTCCAACCTTTTATCGCGACTCTCTTTACGATAGGCGTAAAGCGTGCGGTTGTTTTATTTTTAGGCTCTTTCCCGGTGTTTAAGAAGAGCTGTAGGTGTTGTTGATTCAGAGGTTCAGTCTTGCAGCAAGATGACCGCACACTCGTTGTTACCGGTATCATGATACCGGTAACAACATGAGCGCCGGAACCGGGTAAGCGGCTAAAATTCGCGTTCTGGGACAGAGATCAAACTTATGCCGGCAACGAGCGGCGGGCTTACAGGCGGGATAACCCGCGCGCCTCAGGGCGCGCTGCAAAAAGAAAGGGTGTTAAAACAGAACGTTAAAATGGCTCAGATACTGCCGCCGGGGATCACGGTGAAACCGACGTCCACCATGCGCGGGCACACCGTTTCGCCGCGCAGCCGGGCCAGCAGGCGCTCGGCACCGATCTGCCCCATGCGTTCGCGCGGCGTCAGCACGCTGGCCAGCTTAGGCACCATCACCTGACCGATATCATGGCCGTGGAAACCGGCGATCGCCATGTCCTGCGGGATCGACAGCCCCTGCCGCTGGCACTCGAAGGCCGCGCCGATCGCCAGGTCATCGTTGGTGCAGAAGATACTGTCGATCTGCGGATAATCGCGCTGCGCCTGGCGCAGCAGCTCGCCGCCGGCGGAATAGGAGGAAGACCGCGCGGTCATGATGCTGTACGGCTCCAGGCCGGATTCACGCATCGCCTGCTCATACCCCTGTTGTTTGATGATGGTACGTTCATCCTGACGGGCGCCGAAGTAGACCACGTGACGGTGGCCGTGCGCGATGATTTGCTGCGTCATCTGGCGCGCCGCCTCGAAGTTGTTGAAGCCCACCGCCAGATCGATGCACGGCGAGACGCAGTCCATCAGCTCCACCACCGGAATGCCCGCCACCTCGATCATTTTCAGGGTGCGCGGCGTGTGATGGCGCTCAGACAGGATCAGGCCGTCGATATTGTAAGAAAGCAGCGAGGTCAAACGCTCTTCTTCACGCTCCGGCAGGTAGCCATAGTGCGCCAGCATGGTCTGGTAGTTGTGCGCGTCAGTGACGCTTTCGATGCCGCGCAGCACTTCGGCGAACACCTGGTTGGTCAGCGACGGCAACAGCACGCCAATCGCCCGGCTGGTGGCGTTGGAGAGGATGTCCGGCGCGCGGTTGGGGATGTAGCCCAGCTCATCCAGCGCGACGGCGATTTTTTGCTGCAGGGCGGCAGAAACCTGGTCGGGATTGCGCAGATAACGGCTCACCGTCATCTTGGTCACGCCCACCTTGTCCGCCACATCCTGGAGTACCGGCCGTTTTTTCTTCATTATCAATGAACTGACTAACCGTGAATGGGCAGTCATTTTAGCAAAAAAAACGGCGGGCCGATATTGTCGGTTATGCGACGGTCGACAGAACTCACAGATTCCATTCCCCGCGCCAAGCGGAAACAGATCACCGGTACGTGCACTTCATCACACATTCGCCGTAATTTTTGGATCTCTCTACGCTTTTAGTGTATCTCTGGCATAAATCTTCACTTAAATGAATATTTAAATGAGCCGCAGTCAATTTATAAAAAAAGAAGGGTTATCGCTGAGCTGTCTGGCGATGTACTTGCTGGGATGCCAATCGGGGGATCGATTAAAAACGATTGGCGAACTGGCCCGCGACAACACCCTATCCATCGGTTTGATGCAGGCGGCGCTCAAGACGCTGGAAAGCGCAGGCTGCATAACCGTACAACGCAGCGGGCGCAACGGCAGCTTCTTAACCCATGTGGACTATAAGTCGCTGCTGGATTACGCCAACATTTCCCGCGTTGTTTGCGCCATGCCGCTGCCCTATACCCGCGAGTACGAAGGGCTCGCCAGCGGATTGAAGCGCGAGTTTTCCGACGTGCCGTTCTACTTCGCACATATGCGGGGAGCGGATATTCGCGTGGAATGTTTGCGCAATGGCATTTATGACCTGGCGGTCGTCTCGCGCCTGGCCGCTGAAGAATATGCAAGCAGGCCGGAAAACGGGGTGAAGATCGCGGCGACGCTTGGGGAACATTCTTGGGTGTCGCATCAGATCATTCGCCGCCGCGGAGATCGCTGCGCAGTGGGTAGAGTCGGCGTGGACTGCCGTTCTATGGACCAAAAGCTGCTGACGGATATGGTCTATGACCCGGCGAGGGTCGCGCGGGTGGAAGTCCCTTACCACGATTGCCTGAGCCGGCTCGAAAACGGCACCATCGATGCCGTCGTCTGGAACGTCGAGAACCGCCAGGTGTTGGCTCGATACGGGCTGGAAGCCACGCCTCTGGAAGGAGATCAACGCGTCGTGCTGGCGACGGAGGCCACCATTTTAATCCGCAGCGATGACCGGAGCACCGGGAAACTGCTGGATACTTTTGTCGATACGCACCGGGTTCGCCAGCACCAGCGTGCCGTGGTGTCAGAAGAGATTGAGCCCAGCTATTGAAGGAGACGTTGTGGAAGAGAAGATGAAGCTGCTTTGCCAGACCGGAGTGATAGATGAAGACATTTTCATCGGCATGTTGCAAGTCATTGACGATCTGGAAACGCACTGGGGGCGCCCGTTACCCGAGGAACAGGGGTGGATGGCCATCGTGCACATGGCTAACGCGCTGATGCGTTCACGGCGTGGCGAAATCATCGAACCGCTGGGCGAAGACTTTCTGCAGGAGATCGCCGCATCGGGCGAACTGACTTACCTGCGGCGGCTAAATGATGCGCTACTGGCAAAGTTCAGCGTACGGCTGCATCCCAATGAAGAAGGCTATCTACTGGCCAACCTGTTTGGCCTACGCGCCCAACAACAGCTTTGATTTTTTCACACCAAATATTCAAAAAAATGAATATTTAGACAACGATCGGTTCGATGTTTCAAAAACCGCTGTATTAAGGAGTCGCCAACCCTATGTTTTTAGATGCGCTACGCAAACAAAATCAGCCGCTGATTGACACTTCGCTCGGGCTGCTGCGACAGCACAAGCTCACGCCGGATACCTGGGTGATCGATGTGGATATGGTGGAAGAGAACGCGCGCCGCATTCTGCAAACGGCGGAAAAATATCGTGTGACGCCGTATGTGATGAGCAAGCAGTTCGGGCGCAATCCCTGGCTGACCCAACAAATTATCGCCTTGGGATTCAGCGGAGCGGTAGCGGTGGACTTCCGCGAAGCGCGATGCCTCGCCAATAGCGGCGTGCCGCTTCGCCATCTGGGGCATCTGGTGCAAATCCCGGACGGGGAAATCGAAAGCGCGCTGCGATGCCGGCCGGAAGTCATCACGGTCTTCTCATTTGACAAAGCGCACAGGATCGCCGAATGCGCCCGGCGTCTCGGCATACGGCAACGCCTGCTGCTGAAGGTATGCCAGACCGGCGATATCGTCTACCCCGGCCAGGAAGGCGGTTTTCAGCCTAACGAACTGCTTGACGTCGCCACCCGCATCACCGCGCTTGGCGGCGTGGAAATCGCCGGCGTCACGCATTTTCCCTGTGTCCTGGCGTCGCCCTCGAACGGTGAAAACCTCACCACGCCGAACTTTAAAACGCTGGTCAACGCGGCGGAAACGCTGCGCGCGGCGGGCTTTCCTATCGAACAGATTAACGCCCCGTCGGCCAATAGCTGCGACACCATCCCTGCGCTTGCCCGCGGTGGCGCGACGCATATTGAACCCGGCCACGCGTTTACCGGCACCATTCCTGCCAACGAATGTGGCGAGCAGCCGGAACGCATCGCCATGCTTTATCTGTCGGAAGTGTCTCATAACGCAGGACCGAACAGCCTGTGCTTCGGCGGCGGCTATTATCGTCGCGGCCGCCTGCGGAATGCGCTGGTTTTCGCAGGGGATGCCCTTCACGAGACGCGGACGCTGCCGTTCAAATCGGACAATATCGATTACTACCTGGGGCTGGAGGGCAATTTCGCGGTTGGCAGCCCGGTCATCATGTGCTTTCGCACACAGATCTTCGTCACCCGCAGCGACGTAGCGCTTATCCAGGGCATCAGCACGGGCCAGCCAACAATAGCCGGGCTCTACGACAGCTTGGGCAATCCTATCGTCTCACGGCAATAGCCAAACGGCACCGACGTCTTAGCCGCCAATGTCATGGGGGAACACAGCATGAACAAATTTGTAGTCCTGGTGCTCGACAGCTTTGGCGTCGGTGCCATGGAGGATGTGCCGCAAGTCAGGCCGAACGACATAGGCGCCGATACCTGCGGCCATATTCTGCAGCAATGTCCCGATCTCCGTCTGCCCGCAATGGAAAGATTGGGCTTAATCAACTCACTGGGATACCGGGCCAACGTGATGGAACCCAATCCGCAGGCAAACGTCGGCAAAGCGGCGCTGCAACATGAAGGCGCCGACTCTTTCATGGGACACCAGGAAATTATGGGAACTCAACCCAAGCAGCCCCTCAGAGTGCCGTTTGGCGAAATCATGGATGAAACGGCCGACGCCCTGCGAAAGGCGGGCTACCGGATACAGCGGCTCCCGGTGACGGCGAATACCGCATACCTGTGGGTTAACGACGCCGTGGCTGTCGGCGATAACCTTGAAACCGACCCAGGCCTGGTCTACAACGTGACCGCCAACCTGAACCTGATCGATTACGACACGGTCAGAAAAATCGGCGCGATCGTTCGGCGATGCGCGCGCGTGAGCCGCGTCATCGTCTTCGGCGGAAAAAGCACCAGCAACGAAGCCATCGCCGCAGCAGCGCAAAGCCGGCAAAACATGTACGCCGGCATCAATGCGCCGCTCTCGGGCGTCTACCGACAAGGCTTCCGGGTCGTTCATTTGGGATACGGCGTCGATGAGACCGTACAGGTCCCCGCCTGCCTAAAACGTCAAGGTATACCCACATCCCTGATAGGGAAAGTGGCAGATATCGTCGCCAACCCCGGCGGCGACAACTTCGGCGGGATTGTCGACTCCGCGCACATCATGGCGCTTACCCTGAGCGAAGCTCAACGGCCAGGCCCCCGCTTCATCTGCAGCAATATACAGGAAACCGATTTGGCCGGGCATGCGCAGGATGTGGCGCGTTATGCGGAGCGCCTGCAACTGGTGGACGGGTATCTGACGCATCTCATGTCGCTGCTGGATAAGGACGACGTGTTGGTGGTCATGGCCGATCATGGTAACGATCCGACTATCGGGCATTCGCAGCACACGCGCGAGTGCGTGCCTCTGCTGGTCTGGCGCCCGGGCGTCACCGGCATCCGGCTGGGTGATCGCGCCACCCTGTCCGACGTGGGCGCTTCCGTTTGCGAAGCCTTCGGCGCTCCCGCACCGCAGAACGGCGCCTCTTTTTTCTCATTACTGCAGGGGAACTCACATGACTGATCGGATTGAATGGCTCAACGCCAGCGGCTACACCTATGCACATGAACATCTGCATATCGATCTTTCACCGTTCAAGCATAACGATGACTGTCGCCTCGACGACTATGCTCTGCTGCGCGATGAAATGAAGGCGTTAATGGCGCGGGGCGTCCGCAACATCGTCGAAGTCACCAATCGCTATATGGGGAGGGATGTCCACTTCATCGCGCGGCTGATGCGCGATACGGGCATCAACGTGCTGCTGTCCACCGGCTATTACCAGCAGGATTTCTATCCCGAACACGTCGCCACCCGAGATGCGCAAACGCTGGCCGCCGAAATGATTGCCGAAATTGAATGCGGCGTCGACGGCAGCGGCCTGCGCGCCGGCGTGATTGCCGAAATCGGCAGCAGCGAGGGCCGCATCACGCCCGACGAAGCAAAAATGTTCCACGCCGCCGCCCTGGCTTACCACGCTACGGGCCGGCCAATCTCCACGCATACCAGTTTCAGCACAATGGGGCCGGAGCAGCTCGCTCTGCTGCAATCTTACGGTGTGCCGGCCGATCGGGTGGTGATTGGCCACTGCGACCTGAAAGACAACCTGGAAACTGTCCTGCACCTGATCGATCAGGGCGCGTGGGTACAGTTCGACACCATCGGCAAAAACAGCTACTACCCGGATGAAAAACGCGTGGCGATGCTGACCGCGCTGTCGCAACGCGGCCTGCTCGATCGAGTGATGCTGTCGATGGATATCACGCGCCGTTCGCATCTGCGCGGCAACGGCGGGCCCGGATTCAGCTACCTGCTTGACAGCTTCGTTCCGCTGTTGCTGGAGGCGGGGATCGGTCAGCAGGCCGTGACCTCAATGCTGCAACACAACCCAAATCGGTTCTTCAAATAATAAGGTGATAGCCATGAAAAAAATCGGAATTGCAGGTTTACAGCGGGAGCAGATCAAACAGGCCATCGAGACCGCCGCCCCAGGCGCTTTTGAAGTCAGCATCTTAAACGACATGGAGGCCGCCGCCCGAGTCAAAAACGGCGAGCTGGATTATTTCATCGGCGCCTGCAATACCGGCGCCGGCGCGGCGTTGTCTATCGCGATTGCCATCATCGGCTTCAACAAATGCTGCACGATCGCCAAGCCGGGCATTCGCGCAAAAGAAGAGCAAATCACGAAGTGGGTAGCGGAAGGAAAAGTCGCTTTTGGCCTTTCCGTCGAGCATGTCGAGCATGCGATCCCGCTGTTGGTTCGGCAACTGTCATAAGGAGGCGAAGATGGACCATATCCTCTCCGTCATTCTGGTATCCCTGCTGACGGGCATGACGGCGCTGTTATCTCACCGTTCGGCGGCAGTCTTTCATGACGGTATTCGCCCTATTCTTCCGCAGCTGGTGGAAGGCCATATGAACCGCCGGGAAGCGGGCAGCATCGCTTTTGGCCTCAGCATAGGGTTCGTGGCCTCCGTCGGCATTTCATTTACGCTGTCCACCGGCCTGCTGAACAGCTGGCTGCTGTTTCTGCCTACCGACATCATCGGCGTGCTGGCCGTCAACGTGTGGCTGGCATTCATTCTCGGTGCAATCTGGGGCATTCTGGTCTTCACCAGCCTGCAGCCCATCAACCAACTCCTGACCTCGCTGCCGGTAGACATCATTGGCGCGCTGGGGGAACTGAGCAACCCGGTCGTGTCAGCCTTCGCGCTCTTTCCCCTGGTCGCCATTTTCTACCAGTTTGGCTGGAAACAAAGCGTGGTCGCCGCCCTGCTGGTGCTGCTGTCGCGCCTGATCGTCGTGCGTTATTTCCCGCATCTGTTCCCGGAATCGATCGAAATCTTCGTCGGTATGGTTTTGCTGTTGGGCATCGCGATTTTCCGCGATCTGAAAGATCGGCGGGCCTCCCCAACGGGTGAAGAGACTTCGACCCCGTCGATGTTTGAGGAGCGCACACAGCGTATCATCAACAACCTGCCGCTTATCGCCATAACCGGCGCGCTGATTTCCGCCGTCGCCAGCATAAAGATCTTCGGCGGCTCTGAGGTCTCGATCTATACGCTGGCGAAAGCCTACGCGCCCGGCATCTCGCCCGCAGAGTCAGACGCCCTCCTACACCAGGCAGCGCTGGCCGAATTCATGCGCGGGCTTGGATTCATTCCACTGATCGCCACTACCGCATTGGCAACCGGGGTATATGCGGTGGCCGGCTTCACGTTCGTCTTTGTCGTCGGTTACCTTTCACCCTCACCCTGGCTTGCCGCGCCGGCGGGAGCGATCGTCATCACGCTGGAAATCCTGCTGCTCCGCTATATCGGCAAATGGCTGGGCCGATATCCTTCGGTGCGCAATGCATCCGACAATATCCGCAACGCAATGAACATGTTGATGGAGTTCGCCTTGTTGATCGGCTCGATTTTCGCGGCCATCAAAATGGCCGGGTACACGGGGTTCAGCATGGCAGCGGCGCTCTACTTCCTCAACGAAGCGCTCGGCCGCCCGGTACTGAAAATCGCCGCGCCGGTGGTGGCGGTAATTATCACCGGCATTCTGCTCAATATTTTCGGCTGGATCGGTCTGTTTGTTCCGCAGTGATCAAACCGGCGCCATTACTGAAACAACATTATGTCAGGAAGGGAATAATGATGGCTACATTAGTTCTGAACATAAGAAGAGCCGTTACCGGGCTCGCCCTGATTTGCCTGCAAAACGCGCTGGCGCATGCCGAGTCCATCGCGCCCAACAGCGATACCCGCGAACGTTGGCGGGTGGACTATGCGGATATCGGCTATCCGAACGTAGGCTTTTCTCCCTATATCAAAGGCTGGATCAACGGTTATCTTACACCTGCGGACTATCCGAACGGCGCGGCAATCCTGCCGCCCCCACCGGTTGAAGACAGCGCGGCCTGGAAAGCCGACGTGGAAATCTTTTACCAGCTTCGCAAACTGCGCGATACGCCCCGGGGCCGGGTGGCGGTGGAGGATGCCAATCTGTCCTTCGATGCCATCGGTCGGGCTTTCTCCGACGCGTTGGGTACGGAGATTTCGCGCAAGCACACGCCGCATACCCATCTTTTGCTGAGCCGGCTGCTCACGGACGCCGGCTATGCTTCCAACGGTGCGAAAAAGGCCTACGCCCGCATTCGCCCCTACTCCGCGCTACGGGTGGACAGCTGTACCCCTAAAGAACACAACGCGCTCAGCAACGATGGCGGCTCCTATCCCTCCGGGCATGCCGTAACCGGTTTCGTATGGGCGATGACGCTGACGGCGATGGAGCCACAACGCGCGACGGAACTCATGCACAAAGGTTATGAGTTTGGCCGCAGCCGGCTGATTTGCGGCGTCCACTGGGCCAGCGATGTCGAAGCCGGCCGCGTGTTGGCGGCCGGTGCCTTTGCCCGATTGCAAGCCAGCGCGGAATATCAGCAGCAATTTCGGGAAGCAAAACGAGAGATAGATCGGCTGTTACTGCAGCAGCAAACGCAAGAGCGGTAACCCTAGCCCGCGTCGATTCCCCCGTGCGCAAGCGCGGGGGAATCATGTCATGCCGTGGCGACTACTGAAGAGCATTAGGGATTAAACGGGGTGTCATATCCTGCGAATTCATAGACATACTGCAAAATCGCCGTGCCGTTTTCATCCGCCCGGTTTTCATGATCGACCAACAGGGCAGTAATGCCCTCCGCACCACGCAGATGGGCGCCGCCGAGTAACCCCGACATAGTGATTTCCACCGCATCCGGCACGCCAGGCGGCGGCGTCAACACGGGATGGCATTCAGACCAACGAATAGTGGTGCCCAAATAATCATTCAGGGTTTTGCCTCTCTCCGCCAGCAAACGCACCATGCCCTCGTACTTATCGACAAAATGATCTTTAGCGACATAGTCCTGTTTATCGGGATCGAGAACATCGTCAAAACTATTAATGCCGTGTTTGCCGGTAAAGGTGCCTTGCCAGGTATTTACATCCGTGACATGCACTTCGCCTTTGCCAGGCAGATTCATGATCTTATCCCGCACGCCGTTGGCCCAATTTGACACCGGCACGTCGGAATAATATTTAGGAAGATGATTTTCATCATAGTGCGTGTAATATCCCAGATCCCAAAAATCCTGTTCGCTGAGCTGATAACCGATAAAGCCGAGATAATTCATCGTCGCGTACTGCATTTGCTTGAACATCTGCGGGTCCGTTGAACCTTGAGTATAATATTTACCAATGCCCAAACGCTCGAAATACTCTCTTATCGAGACATTGCTTTTGGTTGTCGTTCCATCCTGGGCCCGAATAACCCGGCCGGGATACTCCACATCCTGATAAGAAGTCGCGGTTGGATTATCATAATTTTCGGCATAGTATTGCGCTTTTTGCGGATCGATAGTGCTTTCGAAAGTGAGTATCGCATTTAAGAAATCATCATAAGTGCCGTTACGTTCATTTTTAATTTTCATCATTTTTCCTCTATCTCCAGGTATGAAACTGTTTTCTGCAAACGCCATTCATGCCATAGAAAGCCCATACACCTGAGAGCGTACATCACCAAGGCGAAGCAGTTGAAAGCGAAAATAAATTGACGAATGAAATTAATACTATGTTTAGCACGTAACTTAATTAACGACCATCCTCCAATCAACAAACCGGAACCGCCCTGGAATCGATTTATGGCCGGTTTTCTTTACATATTTCAATCATCAAACGCTATTAATCCATCAGCTCACATACATTTCACCTGAAATTAACGTTATGAAAACATCGGCGATTGCATTATGTTTGCAATTAACACGTTACCAGGAAAATATTAGCTCCTATAATAATTCAAAGACCTTTATTTAATTGTTCAATAAATGATCTGACTGTAAATATTATCATCAACAATGTAAAGCACGATAACTTTAATCGTATTCACCCTCGCGCCAGGAGTATAAAAATCACACAGATAAATAGGAATCAAATTTTTCGGTCAAAAGGAAGCAAACATTTTTTTTGAAACCTGGCGCGATGGGGGCGCAAGAAAAGCAGAAGGGAATAGCCGAGCCATAATGCGAAAAACAAACCAGCGCTCCAGGCGAAGCCTGAAGCGCTGGGCTGGTCATATTGCGCCACTCGCCGCATCAGCGGCCGTGCGTTCTTGATATTTACCGCTTAATCACACCGGCGGCAGATCGAACAGCAGGATTTCGCTCTCTTCGTCGGCCTGAATCGTCAGCGCCGATTCATCCCACACCGCAAACGCGTCGCTGATGCCAGCGGCCTGGCCGTTGACCGAGACCTTGCCGCGCACCACCTGGATCCAAATGCGGCGGCCAGCGGCGATCGGATACTCACCCTGTTCGCCTTTATTCAGCGCCCAACGCGACAGCGTCATATCCTGGAACACCTTCAGCGAACCGTCGCGCGCATCCGGCGACAGCACCAGCTGACGGCCCTGCGGCGCGTCGAACATGCGCTGCTCGTAGCGCGGCTCCAGCCCGACCTGATCCGGAATGATCCAAATCTGGTACAGGTGCAACGGACGATCCTGATTGGCGTTGTACTCGGAGTGACGCACCCCGGTGCCTGCGCTCATGATCTGGAATTCGCCGGCCTGGATCTGCTCCTTGTTGCCCATGCTGTCCTGGTGTTCCACCGTGCCGCTCAGCACATAGGTCAGGATTTCCATATCTTTATGCGGGTGGGTACCGAAACCCTGCCCCGCGTCGATCACGTCTTCGTTGATCACACGCAGCGCCGAGAACCCCATAAAGTTCGGATCGTAGTAGTCGGCAAAAGAGAAGGTGTGCCAGCTATCCAGCCAGCCATGATTGGCGTGGCCGCGGTCTTCCGCTTTACGTACATAAATCATATTCAACTCTCCTCAATGTTTTTTTACAGTCTAGTCCTGCGGGCAGAATAAGAAAGCGTAAAAAACTCATGCCCCTGTTCAAAAATTTCGATGGAATGAAGCGGCAGATGGGTAACGGATTTGTTGAAGGCGGAAGCGGTTGAAAAAGGGCAAAAAAAAAGGTTCATCGCGCTTTAGCGTGAAC
>NZ_KV792504.1:0-5288 GCF_001808215.1 Serratia sp. HMSC15F11 | reverse complement strand
TGACGTTCAGGGCTTTTTGCTATGCGTAAAATAAATATCCTGACTTTATCTATTACTTTTAAAAATACCTTTTTGGCATATGTAGCTGAGTCTTATAAGGAAGCATAATGTTTTTTGTCGGGGAAATAGCCAGATCAATATATAATTGATAGCTTCAGATTATTATTTAAATAATAAAAATGCCTATTTATTAATATGTTGATGAGAATTATCCGGTTATATCAAAGATAAGTCTTAATGCTTCAGTGTATTATTCGATAAATTTCACGTTAATTAAAACAAATATTAGCCAGACGCCTCGAATCGAGTAGACTAGGCGAAAGATTATTTCTGTATAGGTACTGAACGTTATGTCTACTGAAAGCGCGTCTTTAAAAAACCACAATACGTTTGCGCTCCCGGTCAACGCAGCGCACCTGATCATAGCCGATAGAATTGAGCAGATGCTCAAGGTTTGGCAACAAACGCGCAAGCGTCAGGAGCCGCTGCTGATTCTCGGTGAAGGTAGCAACGTGCTGTTCCTGGAGGATTTTTCAGGCACGGTCATGGTCAATCAGCTAAAGGGTATCGACGTTCGGGAAGATAGCGATGCCTGGCATCTCCACGTCAGCTCCGGTGAGAATTGGCATGATCTGGTGCAATATACGCTGCAGGCAGGGATCTGTGGCCTGGAAAACCTGGCGTTGATTCCTGGATTGGCCGGCTCCGCGCCTATCCAGAACATCGGCGCCTACGGTGTCGAATTGAAAGACGTTTGCGAGTATGTCGATCTGCTGGATTTCTCTACCGGCGCTATCGATCGCATTCCAGCTGCCGAGTGTGGTTTCGGCTACCGGGAAAGTATTTTCAAACACCGTTTCCAAACCGGGCATGTCATTGTCGGGCTGGGTTTACGCCTCAACAAACAGTGGCAACCCAAATTGAGCTATGGCGATCTGGCTAAGCTGGATCCCGCTACGGTGACGCCGCTTCAGGTATTTGAATCCGTATGCGCCATGCGCCGCAGCAAACTGCCCGATCCGCGTGAAACCGGCAATGCCGGCAGCTTCTTCAAGAATCCGCTGGTGAACGCAGAGAAAGCCACAGGACTCATCGCCAAATATCCCGGCATGCCGCATTATCCACAGCAGGATGGCCAGGTGAAGCTGGCCGCCGGCTGGCTTATCGATCAATGCGAATTGAAAGGATATCGTATCGGTGGTGCAGCGGTACACCGCCAGCAGGCGCTGGTGCTGGTGAACATCGACAACGCCCACAGCCAGGATGTGGTGGCGCTGGCGCGCCACGTACGCAAGACGGTGGCCGATAGATTTGGCGTCTGGCTGGAGCCTGAGGTGCGTTTTATTGGCGCGACCGGTGAGCTGAATGCCGTGGCGGTGCTGTCATGAAAGATACCAAGGTTCCGTTAAAACTGATCGCGCTGCTGGCCGACGGCGAATTCCATTCCGGGGAACACCTCGGTGAGTCACTCGGCATGAGCCGTGCTGCGATCAATAAGCATATTCAAACCATTCGCGAGTGGGGGCTGGATGTTTTTACCGTGCCTGGCAAAGGTTACAGCCTGCCTGGTGCCATCCAGCTGTTGGAAGCCGAGCGTATCCTCAGCCTGCTGGAAGACAAGCGTGTAAGCGTGTTGCCGGTGGTCGATTCCACCAACCAATACTTGCTGGACCGCATCGCCGAATTGCACTCCGGTGACGCCTGCGTCGCTGAATACCAACAGGCGGGGCGTGGGCGCCGCGGGCGGCAGTGGATCTCGCCATTCGGCGCTAATTTATACCTGTCGATGTTCTGGCGCTTGGAGCAAGGCCCGGCGGCGGCCATGGGGCTTAGCCTCGTGATCGGTATGGTGATGGCGGAAGTTCTGCAGCGTCTCGGTGCCGCAGACGTGCGCGTTAAGTGGCCTAACGATCTTTATCTGAACGATCGTAAACTGGCGGGGATCCTGGTCGAACTGACGGGAAAAACCGGCGATGCGGCTCAACTGGTCATCGGTGCCGGCATCAACCTGGCGATGCGGGATACCAACGCCAGTGCCATTACCCAGGGCTGGATTAACCTACAGGAAGCGGGAATTCAGATCGATCGTAATGAGCTGGCTGCAACCCTGCTCAATGAGCTGCGTCAGTCGTTGAAACAGTTTGAGATAGACGGACTGGCGCCCTTTATCGGTCGCTGGCGTACTCTGGATAACTTTATCGACAGACCGGTCAAGCTGCTGATTGGCGAGCGGCAGATTGTGGGCATCGCCCGAGGTATCGATTCGCAGGGGGCGCTACTGCTGGAACAAGACGGGGAGATAAAACCCTTCATCGGCGGGGAGATATCGCTGCGCAGTGCGGAATAGTTAGAGAAAAGGGGACGGCAACGTCCCCTGAATCGATCGGTAGGCTTACTTTCTTAAACGCACGTTTTCAACGGCGTGGTTAGCGCTTTTGGTCATGATCAGGCTGGCGCGTTCGCGCGTAGGCAGTATATTCTGCTGCAAATTCAATCCGTTAATTTCATTCCACAATTGCGTGGCGATATTAATCGCTTCCTGTTCCGGCAATTTTGAATAGTGATGGAAATAAGAATCAGGATTGGAAAATGCGCCCTGACGGAATTTCAGGAAGCGATTGATATACCAGCTTTGCAATAGTGTCTCCGGGGCATCGACATATATAGAGAAGTCGACAAAATCGGAAACGAATACGCGATGCGGATCGTGAGGGTAATCCATACCGCTTTGCAATACGTTAAGCCCTTCCAGGATCAGAATATCCGGCTGCTCGATGACTTTATTGCCCTCGGGCACAACGTCATAGATCAAATGGGAATAAACCGGGGCGGTGACGCGTTTGGCGCCGGATTTCACTTCCGACACGAATTTCACCAGGCTATGCATATCGTAAGACTGCGGGAAGCCTTTTTTCTTCATCAGGCCGCGTTCGTTCAGCACCTTATTAGGATGCAAGAAGCCGTCGGTCGTGATCAGCTCAACGCTGCGGTGTTCCGGCCAGCGGCTCAGCAGTGCCTGCAACAAGCGCGCTGTTGTGCTCTTACCGACGGCTACGCTGCCAGCGATGCCGATGACATAGGGAATCTTTTGCCCATCGGTGCCGAGGAATTGCTCCAGTACCGCCTGCCGCCGCAGGTTGGAGCTGATATAGAAGTTCAACAGTCGTGACAGCGGCAGATAAATCTGCGCAACTTCTTCCAACGAGAGATCTTCGTTAATCCCTTTCAGTTTAACGATCTCTTCTTCCGACAACGTCAGCGGCACCGAATCTCTCAACGCAGCCCATTGGGTACGATCGAACTGTAGGTAGGGCGTTGCTAAAGATTGATCTCTTTTTATCATAAGCCAAATTCTGCCTGTTAACGCAGGTTGGGAAAGGCGCCGGACGCCAGCTCCAGAGAATAAACAAGCTGCATATTATAGACAGCTTCGTTTTTGGCGTAGACTTTTTTCGCAAAAGTTGTCGATAGGCAGCAGTTTATGTCAATTGTGCGAAGCGGCGCGCAGTTGATAAAGCGGGGTTGCAAGGCGGTATCATCGGGGCCGGATACCGCCTGAAGGCTAGCTGGCGATGGCGCGCGAAGGTTGGTTCACGGCGAACAGGCGTTTGTAATAAATAACGGTTGGATGGTAATGCCCATCGGGCCCCGCCGCATAATCCGGTAGCTCGCCCAAACAGCGATAACCCAGGCTGCGATAAAGCGCTTCTGCCGCCGAACCGGCCTGCGTATCCAGGTACAATAGCCCGCGCTGCTGTTGCAGTGCCGCGTGCTCCAGTGACTTCATCAGCGCCTGACCTACGCCGTTTCGGCGAGCGCGGCTATGCACCAAGAGCTTCACTACCTCCGCACGATTACGGCCGTTCGGCTTCTGGCAGAGCTCGAGTTGCACGGTGCCAACGACGCCGCGCTCGTCACGGGCAATCCACAGCAGCAGTTCACCTTTGGCCAAGGCCGGCCGCAGACTGTGGAAGTAGCTTTCGGCGTCTTCGTGAGGGATTAAGGTGTCGTAACCGACAGAAGCGCCGTGCGTGACGGCATCGGTCAACAGGCGGGCCAATTCATCGCGGTAAATCGGTAGCGTAGCGGCGTTGATAAGCACTATTTTCATCGGTCATTCCTCCTGGGATGGGGGTAATGAAGAGAAGCAATAACTGAGCCACAGCGGCGAAAGGCATGGCGACGGCAAAAGGGCGAGGGATCAGTGTAGCCCACGCCGCAGTCCGGGGCAGGTATCCCCTTTTTGGTGCATCGATCCCGCTCACAGTTTACCTGCTCGGGTTAAGTGTTTTGAGAAGCCCGACACGGAGAAAGCGGCGCTCAAGGCTTGCAAAAAGTGGATAAAATTGTAGAGAATGATTGCCGCGAGTGATGAATGTTTGCACGCCGCAGGCTGCGAATTGCATGACAGTATGCAAAATTGACTGATTTATGAGCGAAAGTGCGCGTAAAGCAATTTTTTTGTTGCATAGGTCGCCCGCTCTACCTAGAATGCGCTGCACTTGATGCCGGCTTAGCTCAGTAGGTAGAGCAACTGACTTGTAATCAGTAGGTCACCAGTTCGATTCCGGTAGCCGGCACCATTCAAGTCACAAGTAGTTAAAATCTGGTGGGGTTCCCGAGCGGCCAAAGGGAGCAGACTGTAAATCTGCCGTCACAGACTTCGAAGGTTCGAATCCTTCACCCACCACCAAATCTTGCCTTCGGCGATTAACTGAGATGCGATAAATATCGCAACGGTTGATGGCGGGAGGAGAGGGCGAAAGCCTTCGGCAAGGTTCGAGCTGTGCAGCGCAAGGCGCAGCCGGCCCGAAGGATGCGAGCCGAGTGATGAACAATCCTGCTCCATCCCAAAATTCTACAGAAAAATCAGGTAGCCGAGTTCCAGGATGCGGGCATCGTATAATGGCTATTACCTCAGCCTTCCAAGCTGATGATGTGGGTTCGATTCCCACTGCCCGCTCCAAGATGTGCTGATATAGCTCAGTTGGTAGAGCGCACCCTTGGTAAGGGTGAGGTCGGCAGTTCGAATCTGCCTATCAGCACCACTTCTTAATTTCTCGCCCCCTGATTTTCTTTCTGTTCTGGATTCAACGAGCAAATGCTTGGTTGATGTGGTGATACCACCGATTTATCCGTGTCTTAGAGGGACAATCGATGTCTAAAGAAAAGTTTGAACGTACAAAACCGCACGTTAACGTCGGTACTATCGGCCACGTTGACCATGGTAAAACTACCCTGACTGCAGCGATCACTACCGTACTGGCTAAAACCTACGGCGGTTCTGC
>NZ_KV792503.1:33200-147891 GCF_001808215.1 Serratia sp. HMSC15F11 | reverse complement strand
GCGCTGGCGAGCGGTGCTTCGCCGTACCTGGCAACAAAAATCAAGGAGATGACTACCGACCCGCAGACGAAAGAGGTCAACGTCGCGGCCAACGCCATGGCGCATGCAGTGCTGGACGCAGTGACAGCGCAGTTGAACAACCAGTCGGCTGCTGCCGGGGGGCTGGGCGCGGGTGGCGGTGAATTGGCGGCGCGCTACATTGCCGGCCAGCTGTTCCCGGGCAAGACGGCGCAGCAGCTGAGTGAAAGCGAGAAACAGCAGGTTGGTCGGAAAATTCAGATCTATTTCTACCTGGGTTATGTCTTGGATGAACGTATGGAAATAAACGTAATTGTAATTAAGATTAAGCATCCTTTCTCTGAAATACCTGTCTAGGCAGCCATCGATGTTGGTGGTAAAGTAACTCACCCACGCGATAACATGTCACGGTTAAATCCTCGGCAAGGTGATTGGATATTATTCTCGCCTGGATACGATAAAAATGGTGAATGTGTTTTGGAGTAATCATTTTATGGGTGAATTATTATTTCTCGCAGTGGGTGGATAAGTAGTGGGTAATAATTCCGCATGGAAATTTTCTTGTTGTGGCAACCGAAAAAGATTAATTACTACGTAAATTTCATACGGTTTCTTCTTGATATTGGCTTTTGTTTATTAAAATTAATGGAGTGTGTTATGCATAAGGATTTGGATGTTTCCATCTCAACAGGGCGATTCAGAAAAATAAGAGAATGGAACAGGAGGCGCAATTATTATTTCAAGAAAGTAAAGCTGAACATTAAGATTTATATTGCAAAGCTTATCTGGGATAAGCGTAGAAAAAGTGTGTTTGATATCAAATCGGTCAAAACCGTATTGCTCCTTCGCAATGAAGGGACCGTAGGAGATGTTGTGGTTACGACGCCGCTAGTGAAATGTCTTTGTGAGTCGGGTTATACAGTGGATTTATTGCTCACAAAATCAAGTAGCGTGGTGATGGAACATAACCCCTATGTCAGGAATATCTACGAGGCAGAGGATTGTAATAATGAAGTTTTCTTGAAAAGATTCACTCATACCGTTGCGAAATCAACGGTTGAAAAGTTGAGGGGGAATAACTATGACCTTGTGGTCGATCTTTGCTTGTTTGATACTCCGGTACATAGGATGATGCTTTTTAGCGATATAAACGCAAGGTTTGTTCTTGGTCTTAATAAATGGAATTGCATTAACCATTACAGCAAATCTATTTCATTTGAAAATGGTAAGGAGCACGTGACTAAAGCCATTGCTTTGGTTGCCCATGCCGTAGGGATTAATCTTAAAAATAGTCGTGCCTATGACCTGCATATCCCAGATGATATAGCTTTTGAAGTAAGGGGGTATTTAAGTGGTTGGAATGATAAAGTTACGGTTATAATTAATGCTTTCACTGGGAGTCCAGAGAGAAACCTATCTAAAGAACAACTCTCCCGACTTGTTGAGATGCTTAATAAAGCATCGTTCAATATAAAAGTAATTATTCTTGATCATCGAAAAGAACTGGATATATCCCTTTCGGATAGTGTTGTTATAAATCCATTTAATTCACTGCATCATGTCATGGCATTGATTAGAGAGGTTGATGTAGTTATATCCCCAGATACGTCGATCGTACATATTTCTGCCGCATGGAATAAAACGTTGATTTGTGTTTACAAAAACGTAACGGATAATAATGATTTGTGGGGGCCCGGGTATGAAAATGCGAGGCAGATTATTGTTAACAGCAGAAAAATAGCGGATGTGGATAATGTTCCGGAGCTTATATTGCATGAGATCGGTCGAAAAGACCTGTTCGGTGGACGAGAGATAAAATACCGTGGCAGTTCGTTGAACGATGAAGCGGATGCCGCCGATAACGCAATATTGCCCGTTGGATAACGGCCCAGCCTCTCAGCGTTTCTGCTCAGAGGCCGGCCGTTTATCTTGAACTCGGACTCAGCTGCGGCCGGTCTCCTCTCGCAGCGCGGCGCTCACCTCGTGCGCCGTCGGCTGTTCGGCGCGCAGCGCCCGGCGGATCGCGAAGAAGGCGGCGATCAGCATGGTCACCGCCACCAGCATGAAGAACCCGCACAGCGCGGCGTTGATCTGGTTGCTGAATACGATGGTTTCCATGTCTTTCAGCGACTTGGCCGGCGCAATGATCGTGCCTTGCTCAATGCCGGTGGAGAATTTCTTCGCCTGCGCCAGGAAGCCGATGCTCGGTTTCTCATGGAAGATCTTCTGCCAGCCGGCGGTCATGGAGGTCACGAACAGCCAGGCGGTCGGCAGAATAGTCACCCAGGCGTAACGCTGTTTTTTCATCTTGAACAGCACCACGGTGCCGAGGATCAGCGCCATTGACGCCAGCATCTGGTTGCCGATGCCGAACAGCGGCCACAGGGTATTGATGCCGCCGAGCGGATCGACCACGCCTTGATACACGAAGAAGCCCCAGCCGGCCACCGCCACCGTGGTGCCCGCCAGATTGCCGAACCAGGAACGGTTGTTGGCCAGCTGCGGCACCGCCACGCCCACCAGATCCTGCACCATAAAGCGGCAGGCGCGGGTGCCGGCGTCGACGGCGGTCAGAATGAACAGCGCTTCGAACAGAATGGCGAAGTGATACCAGAAGGCCATCATCGCCCGGCTGTTGAACACCTCGCTGATGATGTGCGCCATGCCCACGGCGAAGGTTGGGGCACCGCCAGCGCGCGACAGGATGGAGTTCTCACCTACCTCTTTGGCGATCAGCGCCAGCGTTTCCGGCGTGACGATAAAGCCCCAGCTGTTAATGACCTGCGAAGCATTTTCCACCGTGGTGCCGATTAGCGCCGCCGGCGAGTTCATGGCGAAGTAAACGCCCGGATCCAGCACCGAGGCGCAGATCAACGCCATGATGGCGACGAAAGACTCCATCAGCATGGCGCCGTAACCGATAAAGCGGATGTGGCTTTCACGTTCCACCAGCTTGGGCGTGGTGCCGCTGGAGACCAGCGCGTGGAAGCCGGAAATGGCGCCGCAGGCGATGGTGATGACCAGGAACGGGAACAGGGCGCCGGCGAACACCGGGCCGCTGCCGTCGATGAAGCGCGAGACCGCCGGCATTTTCATCTCCGGCATGGCGAAGACGATGCCGATGGCCAGGCCGATGATGACGCCGATTTTCATAAAGGTGGAAAGGTAGTCGCGCGGCGCCAGCAGCAGCCATACCGGCAGCACCGAAGCGACGAAGCCGTAGATCACCAGCACCCAGGTCAGGGTGGTGCCGTGCAGCGTGAAGAACGGCCCCCAGTAAGGATCTTGCGCCACGTTGCCACCGTAAATGATCGCCAGCAGCATCAGCACGAAGCCAATCACCGAAATTTCAGCGATCTTGCCCGGGCGGATAAAGCGCATGTAGATGCCCATGAACAGGGCGATCGGGATGGTGGCGGCGATGGTGAACAGCCCCCACGGGCTGTCGGCCAAGGCTTTTACCACCACCAGCGCCAGCGCCGACAGGATGATGATCATCACCCCCAGCGCGCCGAGCATGGTGATCACCCCGGCGAATGCACCCAGCTCTTGCTTGGCCATTTCCCCCAGCGAACGTCCGTCGCGGCGTGTGGAGATGAACAGCACCAGGAAATCCTGCACCGCGCCGGCCAGCATAACGCCGACCAGGATCCAGATGGTTCCCGGCAGGAAGCCCATCTGCGCGGCCAGAATCGGCCCCACCAGCGGCCCGGCGCCGGCGATGGCGGCAAAGTGGTGGCCGAACAGCACCCATTTGTTGGTGGGCACATAGTCCAGGCCGTCGTTGTGACGTTCTGCCGGGGTCAGACGGCGGTCGTCCAGTTCAAAGACCTTGTCGGCAATGAACCTGCTGTAGAAGCGATAGGCGATGCTGTAGCAGGCGACGGCGGCGACCACCAGCCAAACGGCGTTGACATGTTCGCTGCGGCTGAGCGCCAGCATGGCGAAGGCGAAGGCGCCGACCAACGCCACCAGCAGCCAGATAAGTCCTGACCTGATGTTTTTCATGAAACAACTCCTTGGCGTACAGAGGTAAAAATCGACGTTGTTATTAGGAATGACGTTTTAACAGTAGAAGTTTTGCCGCCGAACTGCGGCAGGTCGGATGAGAAATGTGAAGCAGGTGGGGTTTTAGTGTAAAAACAACGTGATGAAACCGCGTTGGCGCAGGCTGCCGCCCACGCAATCCCCGGCAGTTATTCATTCTGCATTTTCACGGCGCGTACAGCGAATCATCGTCGTTTTTTATCAGGGTACGGCGTCTGGCGAATTATTATTTTATCTGTCGAGGCGTGCCGAAATAAAATCATCCGTGCCGTGTTATACCTTTATTTCAACCCGCAGGTTTAATCATTCATAAAATAAATAATAAAGTCACGAAAGGAATTTAATTATGATAAATGAAATCATCGAAGGGTATTTACCGCAGCTCACGGCCATTCGGCACGATATTCATCAACACCCTGAACTGGGTTTCGAAGAGTTTCGCACCAGCGATCTGGTGGCGGATTATCTGAATGCGTGGGGCTATGAGGTGCACCGCGGATTGGCGGGCACCGGCGTGGTGGGCACGCTGCGGGTGGGCGATGGCGTTAAACGCCTCGGGCTGCGCGCCGATATGGACGCCTTGCCGATCGAGGAGAACAACGGCAAGCCCTGGAGCAGCAGCGTGGCCAACCGCATGCACGCCTGTGGCCATGACGGTCACACCACCATGCTGCTCGGTGCCGCTCGTTACCTGGCGCAAACGCGCAACTTCAACGGCACGCTGCATCTGATTTTCCAGCCGGCGGAAGAGATGCTGAACGGCGGCGCGCGCATGGTGGAACAGGGGCTGTTCGAGCGTTTCCCCTGCGACGCCATCTTCGCCATGCACAACATGCCGGGGATGCCGCTCGGCGAATTCTTCTTCCAGCACGGCCCGTTTATGGCCTCGATGGATCAGTTCAACGTGCGGGTGCAGGGGCGCGGCGGCCACGGTGCCATTCCGCAGCTGACGGTCGATCCGGTGCTGGTGGCTTCGCATATCACCGTCGCGCTGCAGAGCATCGTTTCGCGCAATATCGATCCGCTGGAGGCGGCGGTGATCACCGTCGGTAGCATCAAGGCCGGTGAGGCGGCCAACGTGATCCCGGACAGCGCGGAGATGAAGCTCAGCGTGCGCTCGCTGGATCGCCAGGCGCGCGCCACCTTGCTGGCACGCATTCCGGCGCTGATCGAGACGCAGGCGGCAAGCTTCGGCGCTCACGCGGTGGTGGAACACGTTAACGGCACGCCGGTGCTGGTCAACGACGAAGCGATGACCCGTTTCGCCCACCGCGTGGCGGAACAGCAGTTCGGCGATGACCGCGCGCACTACGGCGCCCGGCCGCTGATGGGCAGTGAAGATTTCGCCTTCATGCTCGATGCGCATCCGCAGGGCTGCTACCTGATCGTTGGCAACGGCGATGGCAGCTGCATGGTGCATAACCCGGGATATGACTTCAATGACGGCTGCCTGGCGGCCGGTAGCCAGTATTGGGGAGCCTTGGCGGAAGCGTATTTAAAATAAACACCAAAAATAATAACAGGGAAGGTAATGATGAGTGAAAATACGGCTGAAACCCAGGCGGCAATAATATCGACCCCGAAGGCCGGCGGCAAAAAGGTCATATTCGCCGCCTCCTTCGGCAATGCGCTGGAGTTTTTCGATTTCGGTATTTATAACTTCTTCGTTATTTACATCAGCGTATTGTTCTTTCCGCCGTCCAGCGATCCGCATCTGGCGTTGCTGTTGGCGTTTGCCACGTTCGGCGTCAGCTTCTTCATGCGGCCGCTGGGCGGCATTCTGATTGGCGCCTATGCCGATCGCCATGGCCGCAAGCCGGCGATGATCCTGACGATTTCCTTGATGAGCCTGGGCACGGCGATGATCGGCTTTGCGCCGACCTACGCCAGCGCCGGCTACTGGGGGACCGTCACGCTGGTGGTGGCGCGCCTGATCCAGGGCGTGGCGGCGGGCGGCGAGGTGGGGGCATCGATGTCGTTGCTGGTGGAGTCGGCGCCGCCCAACCGGCGCGGCTTCTATTCCAGCTGGTCGCTGGCGACGCAGGGCATCGCCACCGTGGTTGGCGGCGTCACTGCGCTGGCGCTCAGCGCGGCCTTGCCGGTGCTTTCCGGTGAGCCGAACGCCATGGCCGAGTGGGGATGGCGCATTCCTTTCTTTATCGGCGTGGCGCTGGCGCCGCTCGGTTGCTGGCTGCGCCTCGGGTTGGAGAGCGATCGGCCGTCTGCGGCGCGGGCTCACGAGCCGCCTGCGCAGTTGCGCAAGCACTCGCGGGCGGTGGTGCTCGGCGTGATGTTGACCATCGGCGCCACCGTCGCCACTTACATCTCGATGTATTATCTCGGCACCTACGCGGTGAAATACCTGGGGATGGCGCAGGCTTACGGCTATGCCGCGATGCTGCTGGCGGGGCTCGTCACCTTCGGCGGCAGTCTGCTGGTCGGGCACTGGTGCGATCGTTACGGCCGTCTGCCGCTGATCCGCGGGTCGCGGATCGCGATTCTGATCGTGGCCCTGCCGGCATTTTGGTGGCTGAGCGCGGTACCGCATCCGGCGGTGCTGCTGCTGATTGTCGCGGTGCTGGTCGGGTTGACCACGCTCGGTTCGGTGCCGACCATGCTGATGATTTCGGAGCTGTTCCCGCAGCGCATTCGGGCGCTGGGGTTTGCCTTGGTCTACAGCCTCGGGGTGGCGATTTTCGGCGGCTTCGCTCAGTACATCGCTTCGCAGTCGATCGCGCTGAGCGGTTCGCTGCTGGCGCCCGCCGTCTATCTGATGCTGGCGACGCTGGCTTCGCTGGCGGTGCTGCCGCTGCTGCGTGAAACCGGCGGCGAGCCGCTGCGCTAGCCGAAAAAAAACGCCGGCGGTTTTCACCGTCGGCGCTTTGCGTTGCGGCCGTTTCAGACGGGCGTTCAGGCCGCCGGACGGGCGATCACGCTGCGGGTTTCCATGCGCACTTCGGCGATGGTGACCTGCAAGGTGTCGCTCTGGCGGTAAACCACTTCACCCTTGATCTGCACGGTGCCGGTTTCCTGGCTGCACTGCATCTCGTCGCGCACCGCGTGAATAAACGGTGCCGGGATGAAGGCAACGGCGCCGTTGTCCAGCAGGCGCACGCGCAGGCCGCCGCGGGTCACGTCGATGATCTCGGCGTTGAAGCGGGTATCGGTACCGGCCTTGTCCTGCAGGAAGCGGGCGTACAGCCAGTCGCCGACGTCGCGCTCCGCCATGCGGTTCAGGCGGCGGCGTTCCGCCAGCTGCACCGTGACGTCATCCTGCGGCTTTTCTGCCGGCTGCTGGTTGATGATCGCCTTCAGCAAGCGATGGTTGACCATATCGCCGTATTTACGGATCGGCGATGTCCAGGTGGCGTAAGCCTCCAGACCCAGACCGAAGTGTGGCCCCGGCGTGGTGCTGATCTCGGCGAAGGTCTGGAAGCGGCGGATGCGGCTGTCGAGGAACTGGGTCGGCTGCGCATCCAGGTGGCGGCGCAGTTCGCAGAAACCGTCGAGGGTCAGCAGCTTCTCGGCTTCGGCTTCCACACCGTTGGCCTGCAATACGGTGACCGCTTGCTCGACGAGAGCAGGATCGAAACCGGTGTGCACGTTGTACACGCCGAAGCCCAGGCGATCGCGCAGCACGACGGCGGCGCAGACGTTGGCGGCGATCATGCACTCTTCAACGATGCGGTTGGCGCTGCGGCGCTGCTCGGTAACGATCTCGAGTACGTCGCCTTTTTCACCCAGCACGAAGCGGTAGTCCGGGCGGTCTTTGAACACCAGCGCATGCCGGTGGCGCCAGGCGTTGCGCGCGTCGCAAACGCGCTTCAGCAGGGTGATTTGTTGCGCGATGGCATCGCTCGGCGGCTGCCAGCCGGCAATGCCTTCCAGCCAGTCGGAGACTTCGTCGTATACCAGCTTGGCTTTGGATTCGATCTCGGCGGCGAAGAACTGAATATCCTCGCCCAGCGCGCCGTCGGCGGCGATGGTTACGCGGCAAGCCAGCACCTGGCGGCGCTCGTTAGGGCGCAGCGAGCACAGGTTGTCCGACAGATCGCGCGGCAGCATCGGGATGTTGAAGCCCGGCAGGTAGTTGGTGAAGGCGCGCACGTGGGCGATATCGTCCAGCTTGCTACCTTGCTCAACGTAGGCGGTCGGATCGGCGATGGCGATGGTCAGCTGCAGCGAACCGTCACCGTTGTCAGTCACATACAGCGCATCGTCCATGTCTTCGGTGCTGGCGCTGTCGATGGTGACGAATTCGAGTGCGGTCAGGTCTTCACGCATCAGCGCAGCGGCCGGCTCGCTGAGGGCCTGCATCTCCGGCGCCTCTTTCTCCAGGTTGTGACGCGCCAGCGTCACCCACCACGGGGCGAAATGGTCTTCACCTTCGGTGATAAAATGGGTCAGATCGGCGTTAAAGCCGCGATCGCCTTTCAGCGGGTGACGGCGCATTTCCGCCACCGCCCAGTCACCGGCCTGGAAGTTGTGGGTCAATTCACGCACCGGGCGGCACGGAATCGCATCTTTCAGCAACGGATGATCGGGCACGATGGACAAGCGATCGTCGCGTTTTTGCACGCGGCCGACAAAGCGCGACAGGAACGGCTCGATCAGGGTTTCCGGTTCGGCGATTTCGCGCTCTTTCTCGGTGTGCAGGGTGGCGATAATGCGATCCCCGTGCATGACTTTCTTCATGTACGGCGGCGGAATGAAGTAACTTTTTTGACCGTCTACTTCAAGAAAGCCAAAGCCTTTCTCAGTCCCTTTCACTACGCCTTCAACGCGCGGGGTCTGAGAGTGAAGTTGCTGTTTAAGCTGCGCCAGCAGCGGGTTATCTTGAAACATATCGTCCAGTGAATGGGTTGTGAGTGGCAAGATTTGCGGCTGACAGTTTTACGCGAATCACCCGCTGCGAGCAAGCCTAACGTCACGGAACCCCGCGTTGCCACGCGATTTTGCGCAAGAATGGTCAATCGGAGTGCTATCGAGGGAAAACCCCGGCGCGAAGGCCGAGGTGAAGGGCGGGTGGCGATCAGTCCCGCAGCGGCATCGGCTGCAGAATTTCAATCCAGTAATCGTCCGGATCGCGAATGAACGCCACGTAGTTCATGCGGCCTTCATGCAGGCGCTTTTGGAAGGTGACGCCGAGGCGCTCAAACCGCTCGCAGGCGGCGCGCACGTCCGGCACCGTGACGCACAGGTGGCCAAAGCCGCGCGGTTCACCGTTGCCGTTGTGGTAGTGGAAATCCGCCTGATTTTCGGTGCCGTGGTTATGGGTCAGTTCGAGAATGCCCGGCTGGCTCAGCGCCCAGCGTTTGCGCTCGTCGTCGTCCTGCGGGATCTGTTCACGCGGGCTGCGCGTCAGGTAGCAGATGGTAAAAGCGGCTTCTTCGAACCTTTCCCGATAGACCGGGGTAAAGCCCAGCACGCGGGTGTAGAAATCCAGCGCTTTGGTCAGATCCTTCACGCGGATCATGGTGTGGTTGAACACGTAACCGTCGGTTACCGCCTCCGGTTGGGCCGCCACGCCGGGCAGCGTCAGTAGATCATTCAGTGGCATCAGAGATCCTCCTCAGGGTGTCGGCAGACTGTAGGTGAAATCGATGCTAATCTAAAGTGATTGTTTTTAACTAAAACACTAACTAAAAGTGAATGATAGATGAAGCTGAGCCAGCTGAAGTTTTTCTGTACCGTGGTGGAGTGCAAAACCATCGCCGCCGCCGCGCGCGAGCTGCACTGCGTGCCTTCCAACGTCACGCTGCGGCTGCGCGAACTGGAGGAGTCGCTGGGCGGCGAGCTGTTTTTCCGCGACAAGAACCGGCTGTACGTCAATCCCAAAGGGCGACTGTTCTATCAGCAGGCGCGCGACATTGTGGCGCAGGCGGAGCGCAGCAAGCAGCTGTTCGCCGGCGAGCATCAGCATGGGCTGCTGAACCTCGGGGCGCTGGATTTCTCGCTGGTCAGCCATTTACCGGCGCGCATTGCCCGGCTGCGCCGTTTACAGCCTCATCTGCACATCAACGTGCTGAGCCGCGACTCGCTGGTGCTGGAACGCATGCTGATCGACAGCGATCTCGACCTGGCGATCACCGACGGCCCGATTGAACATCCGCTGCTGGCCAGCCAAAAGGCATTCGATGAACGGCTGGTATTGCTGATGCCGGCCGATGCCGGGGAACCCGACGCCGCCACGCTGGCGCCGCTGGAGTTTTACACGTTCAGCCGCGAATGTTCGTTTCGCCTGAAGGTGGATCACTGGCTGGCCTCGCGCGGGCTGAAACCGCGCATGACGCTGGAAATGGAATCTTATGCCGCGATGGCGGCCTGCGTACAGGCCGGTTGTGGTGTCGCCTGCGTCCCCGGTTCGTTGCTGCCGCTGATCATGCCGGCACCGGGGCTGAAGGTGGTGGAAATGGGCGAAGAGGGGCTGAGCGACCTGTACTTCGTCTGGCGACGGCATCAGCTGTCGGACGAGTTGCAGACCATCCTGGGGATATTGGCGCACCCGGCGTGAACCGGGCGCGCGTTTTCAGGCGATGCGCAGCGAAGGTTGCCGTTCGCTGCGGCGGATCGCCACCGGGATCGACTTCGAGGTCGGGGTACCGGTACCGTCGCCGAAGCTGGCCAGCGGCACCAGCGGGTTGGTTTCCGGGTAGTAGGCCGCCAGGTTGCCACGCGGAATGTCGTAACTCACCAGCTTGAACCCGTCCACTTTACGCACCACGCCGTCGTTCCACAGGGTTTCTATCTCTACCCGTTCGCCATCCTGCAGGCCCAGCGCCGCCAGATCCTCCGGATGGATGAACAACACTTCACGCTGACCGTAAACGCCGCGGTAGCGGTCATCCAGACCATAGATGGTGGTGTTGTACTGATCGTGCGAGCGCAGCGTTTGCAGGGTGAACGGCGCTTTTTCGCTGCCCAGCTGTGGGAACAGGGTGGTCGGCAGCGCGGCGGCGCTGAACTCAGCCTTGCCGCTCGGCGTGGCGAAGCGCAGTTCGGCGGCGGCATTGCCGAGGTAGAAACCGCCGGGCTGGTCGCAGCGCCGGTTGAAATCTTCGAAGCCGGGAATGGTGGCGGCGATGTGATCGCGGATCAGCGAATAGTCGTCGGCCAATTCCAGCCAGTCCAGCTGCTGGGTGCCCAGCACCGCGTCGGCGATGCCGCAGACGATCGCCGTCTCCGAACGTTGGGTCTCCGCCAGCGGCTTGCCGATGCCTTCCGAGGCGTGGACCATGCTGAACGAATCCTCGACCGTAATGTACTGCGAGCCGCTGGCCTGCATGTCCAGCTCGGTGCGGCCGAGCGTTGGCAGGATCAGCGCATCTTTGCCGGTCACCAGGTGGCTGCGGTTAAGCTTGGTGCTGATATGCACCGTCAAATCGCAGTTACGCAGGGCGCGGGCGGTGCGTTCGGTGTCCGGCGCCGCGGCGGCCAGGTTGCCGCCCAGCGCGATCAGCACTTTCACTTCGCCGCGCAGCATCGCTTCGATCGCTTCCACCGTGTTGTGGCCCAGCGCGCGATTGGCGGTGAAGTTAAAGTGGCGCTCCAGGCTGTCGAGCAGCGCCTTCGGCGACTTCTCGTCGATCCCCATGGTGCGGTTACCCTGGACGTTGCTGTGGCCGCGTACCGGGCACAGGCCGGCGCCCGGTTTGCCCAACTGCCCGAACAGCAGCTGCAGGTTGGTGATTTCACGTACCGTCGCAATAGAGTGTTTATGCTGAGTCACGCCCATCGCCCAGGTGCAGATCACCCGTTCGGCGCCCTGATAGGTGGCCGCCGCCTGGCGCAGCTGCGCTTCGCTCAGGCCCGACTGCGCGGTAATGGTCTGCCACTCGGTGGCGTCTACCTGCGCCAGGTAAGCCTCTACGCCGACGCTGTGCCGCTCGATAAACGCCAGGTCGAACAGGGCGGGCTCGCCGGCGGCCAGGCGCTGACGGTGGGTTTCCAGCAGGGCTTTCACCATGCCGCGCACCGCCGCCATATCGCCGCCCAGATTCGGCTGGTAATAGGAAGAGCTGATCGGCGAGGATTTTGGCGTCAGCATCTGTACCGGATCCTGCGGATCGGCGAACCTTTCCAGCCCGCGCTCGCGCAGGGTGTTGAAGCTGACGATACGCGCGCCGCGTCGGGCGGCGTTCTTCAGGCTGTGCAGCATGCGCGGGTGGTTGGTGCCTGGGTTTTGGCCAAACACGAAGATGGCGTCGGCCTTTTCGAAGTCATCGATGCGGATGGTGCCTTTGCCGACGCCGATGCTCTGCTTCAGCCCAACGCCGCTCGCCTCGTGGCACATATTGGAGCAGTCGGGGAAGTTGCTGGTGCCGAGCATGCGGCCGAACAGCTGATAAAGGTACGACGCTTCGTTGCTGGCACGGCCCGAGGTATACAGCTCGATCTGGTTCGGGTTGTCCATGTCGTTGATGTGTTTGGCGATCAGCGCCAGCGCGTCCGGCCAATGGATAGGTTCATAGTGGTCGGTTTCGGCGTTGTAGCGCATCGGATGGGTGAGGCGACCCTGATACTCGAGGAAATAGTCGCTCTGCTGCTGCAGCGTGCTGACGCTGTGGGCGGCGAAAAACTCAGGCTCCACGGCGCTGCGCGTCGCTTCCCAACTGACCGCTTTGGCGCCGTTTTCGCAGAAGCTGAAGGTGCTGTGATTGTCGTCGCCCCAGGCGCAACCGGGGCAGTCGAAGCCGCGAGCCTTGTTGACGCGCATCAGGTTGCGCATGTTTTTTAGCGTTTGTTTACTGTCGAGGACAAAGCGGGTGGTGGCTTCAAGTGAACCCCAGCCGCCCGCCGGGCCGGTATAAGGCTTGATTGACGGTTTGAATTTCATGGTGACACTTCGCAGGTGGTTGTAGCTAAAAAGTAAACGCTTTTTTATGCGTCTTGCGTATTTATGTCACAAGTTTAGGGGCGCTGCGGGGTGGCGTCTAATCGAATGGGACAATGGCGGCATAGAGCGCATCTATCGCCGGCGGGCGGTGCCGTAAACAAATGGTTGCATAAAGACACCCGCTGCAAAAGAGTAATGGTTTCGTATGAAAGTGAATTCATGCAGTCTATCTCGCGGATTATATTGGCATTTTATTCAGCCTGCGGGCCTGAGGAACACAGCGTGAAGCGTTCAGTATCAGTGGTAATCGGTGGCATATTGCTGCCTTTAGCGGCGCAGGCGGCGGAAACGACGCCTAATTTTCCTACCATGACCCCGCCGGCGATAGACGCCGCCTCTTACGTTTTGATGGATTACACCACCGGCCAGGTGTTGGCCGCCGGCAATGCCGACGAACGGCGCAACCCGGCCAGCCTGACTAAACTCATGACCGGGTTGGTGATCGACCACGCGCTCGACCAGCACAAGATTGGCCTCGACGATGTCGTCACCGTGGGGAAAGACGCCTGGGCGCAGGGCAACCCAGTGTTCAAAGGATCTTCGTTGATGTTCCTGAAGCCAGGTGACAGGGTCACGGTACGCGATCTCAGCCGAGGTATCATCATCGATTCCGGCAACGACGCCTGCGTGGCGATGGCGGACTATGTGGCGGGCAGCCAGGCCAACTTCGTCAAGCTGATGAACGAGAAGAGCGCGCAGCTGGGCCTGCAGAACACCCATTTCGAAACGGTACACGGGCTGGATGCGCCGGGGCAGTTCACCACCGCCGGCGATCTGGCGGTGATTGCGCGCGCCATCATCATGAGTGAACCGGCGGAATACCATATGTACAGCGAGAAGTCGCTGACCTGGAATGGCATCACGCAGCAGAACCGCAACGGCCTACTGTGGGATAAGACGCTGCACGTCGATGGGCTGAAAACCGGGCACACCGCCTCGGCCGGCTTCAACATCATTGCCTCCGCTACCGAAGGGGATCGCCGCCTGATCGCCGTGGTGATGGGCGGCAAAAGCTCTAAAGGGCGTGAGGAGCAGGCGCGTAAGCTGTTGACTTGGGGGCTGCGTGACTTTGCCACCGTACACCTGTTCAGCGCCGGCCAAAGCCTGGGGGAAGAGCCGGTTTGGTACGGCGAGAATCACCGGTTACCGGTCGGTAGCGCGCAAGAGCAGTCGCTCAGCCTGCCGAGAAGCGAGGCGGACAAGCTGAAGGCGCAGTACGTGATCAATACCGCACGACTGGAAGCGCCAATTGGCAAAGGGCAGACCGTTGGCGAGATCCGCATCAGCGACAATGGCCAGGTGGTGAAAACCTTGCCGCTGGTGGCGCTGCAGGCGGTGCCGCAGGGCGGCGTGTTCTCGCGCCTGGTGGATTACGTGAAGCTGAAGCTCTGACTCGCCGGGCGGATGACGGTGCCCGGTGGTATACTGGTGCGAATGCCGATCATTGAGCCGCGCTATGGATATTAAACAACTGATTTATTTGTGTAATTTAGAACGAGAACGTCACTTCGGCCGGGCGGCGGAGGCCAGCTTCGTTAGCCAGCCGACGCTATCCATGCGATTGAAAAATCTGGAAAAAGAGCTGGGCGTTTCGCTGATTAACCGCGGAAACCATTTCGGCGGTTTTACCGCCGAAGGCGAGCGGGTGCTGGCGTGGGCCCGTGAGATCGTCTCGGTTTACCAGGGGCTGAAGCTGGAGGTGGAGTCGCTCAAGCACGGCTTGCACGGCACGCTGCGCCTTGGTGTGGTGCCGCAGTGCAGTATCTCGGTATCGGAAATGCTCAAGGCGGTCAGCGAGCGTTACCCGCATCTCGATTACCGGCTGGCGGTGCTGAGCGCCGATCAACTGCTGGAGGCGCTGACGGCGCATACCGTCGACATCGGCATCGGCTTTTTCGAGCTGTCGACCTTAAAGGAGCTGCATTTCCAATCGCAACCGCTGGTGGAAACCGGCGTCGAGCTGGTATTTCATCCACAACACTTCCCGAAGCTGGTGGGCGATACGCCGTTGCCGCTGGAGGCGGTTGCCGCTTTGCCGCTGTGCCTGGCCGAGCCGACGCGTTATTTCCGCCGCTATCTCGATCAACACTTCCGCGACGCCGGGTTGACGTTGCACACGCGGCTTGAGACTGCCTCGATCTTCCAACTGCTGGAGGGGATTTTCGTCGGCCTGGGCTGCGGGCTGTTTCCGCGCGGCCAGCTGCAATCGCCGCTGATGCCGGCGTTGCAGCGCCGTCCGGTGGCCATCGGCGCCATGCCGCGTCATGCGGCGGTGGTGGTCGATATGGCAGAGCGCGCCACGCCGTTGGCGCAAAAATTCTTCGACGCCGCCAGCGAGTGGCTGCGTCAGCAGAATGTCTAAAACGCGGCGTATCGCGGCCGGTAATCAGGCCGCGTAGCGGTCTTCAGTCGGCGGCGATGAAAGATTCGGCATCGCCCAGCGTTTGGCGCAGGCGATTTTCCCAGGCGTAGAGCGCGGTGGTGAGGATCACTTCCAGCGCCTGTGCCTGATTCAGGCCGCTGTTGAACAAGGGCTGCACGCTCTGCGGGGTGAATTTCTCCGGTGCGCGCGTCAGCTCGGCGGCGGTGTGGATCACCGCGCGTTTGACCGTGTCCTCGGTAAACGCCAATCCCTGAGGCAGCCCGGCGAACAGCGCCTGCGCCAGTCCGTCATCCTGTAGCTCTTGTGCCACCGTAGCCGCGCAGTAGCGGCTGCCGTTGATGCGCGAGACCGCCAGCGTCGCCAGCGCTTTCAATCGGCTCGACAACCCGTACCCTTCGGCATTGATGCCGTTAAACACGCCGTTGCGCTCACGCAGTGCGGCGGCATCGTGCGCCAGCAGCAGGTAATAAGATTCGGCGCGCGCCTGCGGGTGGCTTTGATCCAGCACGTCAAGCTGTTCGGCGGCGGCGGCTTCCGTGTCGATTGGCGGCAGGCGTGCAGTCCAGCTTAACTCTTCGGTGCTGAAGGTGACGCCATCGGCGTCTTCGACATTCGGGAAGCCGGGCACCACTACCGCCGGTCGGCCGGCCAACGCCGCTATGCCCGCCACCACGCGCGCTTGGTAGCTGACAAAACCGATGATTTGCGAAAAGGTGACGATATCCGCCGGGCTTAGCCCGACGTCGCCAAGCTGCTGCAGCGCTCTGCGGCAAATCAGCGTGGGCTGGCTGGCGAGCTGGCGGGCGTATTGGGTGATCTGGGCGAGGCGGATATTGCTTTCACGGGAGGCGTCCGGGCTGTGCAGCGGGGCGAGGCGGGCGGCGTAGTGGCTACAGAGCGACTGCACGCCGGTCACCTGAGCGACGGTCAGCGCGGTACTGAGGCGATCATAGGGTGACAGTGTCACGTATCGTGATAGCGACACCTGGTCGGGAAACAGGGCGTGGTAACCGGCCAGCGAGGCGTTGAATACCCCGGCGCGGGCGCCGAGCGCAGCGTTTAACGCTTCATCGGCGAAGGCGCCCAGCCCCAGCAGAAAACGATCGCGCAGGGTAGCCGCCTGCGGCTCCAGCGGCGCATCGCCCCGCACGCTGCTTTGGGTTTCGTGATACCACTGGGCATTATGTTGTCGACGGAGTCGTTCCATAGGGTCAATCCTTAATCATGAGCAACAGCCACCGGTGCGTGCGGCAGCGGCGGCTGGACAAAGAGTCAACATGCCCGCAGGCGGGGCGAAGGCGGATTTAGCGCAGCTCATCGCAGCACAGCGCGTGGCCGTAAACAGAGAAACCGGCGGCCAGCGTGAGCAGAAACTGCGTGAGGCGGCGATGGCGAAGGCTGTTCATCAGTGCGATATCCTGTCGTATGAGAGGCTCAACGTAGGGGATATCCTCACCGATCGCCCTGGCGAGATAAAATAATGTTACGGACTAATCAATAACTGAAAGGAATAAAATATAAGGATATATAACAAGAATGTAATTTGTATGTGCGCTTTCTGGCTAAGCGCGGCGAGCAGCCGGGAGTAAGGTCGGCCGCACTTCGTTTAGCGAGATGCCGGTGGCGAAAGGGCAAAACGCTGCTGATAGGCGCGCGGTGATAATCCGGTTTTACGTTTGAAAAGTTGTCTGAAGGTGCTGAGATCATGGTAACCGATGCGCTGCCCGATAGCGGCGAGCGAAAGGTGGCCCGATTCCAGCAGGCGTTTGGCGACCTCCACGCGCAGCGTCTGCAGATAACCAAGGGGAGACAAACCGGTCGCCTGCTTGAAATGCCGGTTTAACGTTCTTTCGCTGACGGCGAGATGGGCGGCGAGGTCCGGCAAGCTGAAGCGTTGTGGCAACGTGTTCTGCATGCGCTGTTGCGCCCGCGCCACCAGACGATCGGCGTGTTCGTTTTCTGCTACCAGCGTAGCATAGGCGCTCTGGGCGATACGCTGGGTATCGATCAGAAGCAGCCTGGCGGTTTTCACCGCCCGCGCCGTACCTAAGCAATGTTCGACCAGCCGCACGGCGAGCGTCAGGCAAGACGTCACCGCACCGCCGCACAGAATGCCGTCTTGCTCCGTTAACACTTCATTGGCCCGCAGTTCTACCCGGGGATAACGGCGGGCGAAATCCGCTGCTTTGTTCCAATGGGTCGTGGCGATCCGCCCGTCGAGTAAGCCGGCTTCGGCGAGCAGGTAGCTGCCGGTGCAATAGGCAGCCAACAGCGCGCCATCGGCATGTCGGCTTTGCAAGGCGCGGGAGATCGCCAGAATCCGTTCGCGCTGGGCGATAAACGCTTCCATATCGCCGACAAAGGGCGCGGTTAACAGAATGATGTCACCGTGCCCACGAGCGGCGATTTTGCCGTCCACCGCGATCGTTTGGCCGGATGCGGCGCGCACCGGTTGGCCGTCGAGGGACTCCACGCGCCAATGTAGCTTTGGGCCGTCGCTGCCTTCGAGCTTGACGCTATTGGCCGCGTGAAAAACGTCTATCGCCCCGGCGACGCCGGAGGCCAGCACGCCATCGTAGACCCAAATCCGAATCATCATCTTGTCCGTTTATCCTCTGATAATGGCGATACTGCCACTTTCAGCGCCGGCTGTTAAGGCTGATGATGCGCCTGTCGATAAACTGAATTTGACAGGAGATGAACGATGCCGATGATAGATGCCTATATTCCGGAAGGCGCGTTGCAACCGGAGGCGGAAGCGATGTTGTGCAAATCGCTGACGGATATTCTGTTACGAGCGGAAGGTTTCGACCCCTCCAACCCGATCGCCCAGAGCGTTTCCGTGATTTTTCTCCATCGCCCGGCGGCGATTTTCGTCGGAGGCGTCCGCTCTAGCGTGCCTTACTACCGAATCGTTCCTTCGGTGCCGGAAGGACAATACGATAATCTTTCAAGACAGACGCTGGTGAAAGCCGTGACCGAGGCCGTTGCTCAGGCCGAAGGTAGCGTCTTCGAGGAGGTAGCGGCGCGTGTTTGGGTGTTCCCGACGGAAGTCACGGACGGCGAGTGGGGTAGCCGCGGCGTGATCCGCCACCTGCCCGATATTCAGGCGTTTATCGCCGGTGAACACCAGCGGCAGGTGGGTAACGACCGGCTCGCCAAACGACGTCGCGACAAGGCCTTGCTGATGTTAGCAGCGATGCTGGACGCTACAGGGTGCACTCGCGGGTCATGACCCGCCACCCCGTACTTGCCGGGATGGCCTTCAAAAACGGCCGCCGTCGCGTCGCCAGGCGTCGGCGGTCAGCGCCTCGCCGAAGTGGCTGGCGATAAGCCGCTTGGTCAATTCGTGCAGCGGCGCTGCCAATACCTCGGCGGTGCTGCCGCGTTCGACGATTTCCCCTTCGTGCATCACCAACACCTGGTCGCTGATATGCTTCATCATGCCGAGGTGCTGGGTGACATAGATATAGGCAATACCGTGTTTTTCCTGCAATTCCAGCATCAGGTTGATGATTTGCGAGCGCATCGACATGTCCAGCGAAGCCAGCGCCTCATCGGCGACGATCACTTTCGGCTGCAGGATCAGCGCACGCGCCAGCGCGACGCGCTGTTTCTGCCCGGAAGCCAGCATGTGCGGATAATAGTAGGCGTGATCCGGCAGCATGCCGACCTGGCGCAGCGTCTGGTTGATGCGCTGCTCGCGCTCGGCGGGTTCCAGACTGGTGTTCAGCCGCAGCGGCGCGTCCAGCAGTTGGCCGATGCGCTGGCGCGGGTTGAGCGAGGTGCTCGGATCCTGAAAAATCATGCGAATGCGCTGGCTACGGTAGCGATAATCGCCAAATTCCAGCGGGTGATCGTCGATCAGCAGTTCGCCGGCGGTCGGTTCCACCATGCCGGAGAGCATCTTCGCCAGCGTGGATTTGCCGGAACCGTTCTCGCCGATCACCGCCAGCGTCTGGCCTTCGCGCAGGGTAAAGCTGACCGATTTCACCGCCTCGACGTGCTGGCGGCGGAACAGCCCGGTGCGGTAGCGGTAGGTTTTGCTCAGGTTGCGCACTTCCAACAGCGTTTCCATGTTATTGCTCCTCCATGTTCAGCGGGAAGTGGCAGGCGAAGAAGTGGTTTTTGACCGGGCGCAGGCGCGGCGTTTCGATGCACTTCTTCTGTGCGTAAGGGCAGCGCGGCCCCAGGCGGCAGCCGATCGGCAGGTGTTCCAGCGAAGGAATGGCACCCGGCAGCGTGTTCAACCGGCTCTTGTGCGGCAGCGAGCGGCCGAAGTCCGGCATAGCGCGGATCAGCGCCTGGGTGTAAGGGTGGTGCGGCGCCGCCAGCAGCTCTTCGCACTGGGCGCTTTCCACCGTTTGCCCACAGTACAGCACGTTCACCCGGTCGGCCCACTTGCTCATCATCTGCAAATCGTGGCTGATCAGCAAAATGGTGGTGTTGTTGTTCTGGTTGAGGCGCGCCAACAGGCGGAAAATCTGCGCCTGGGTGGTCGGCTCCATGGCGTTGGTCGGCTCATCGGCGATCAGCAGGCGCGGCTGGTTGGCCAGCGCGATGGCGATCATCACTTTCTGGCACTCGCCTTCGGTCAGCTCGTACGGGAAGCTGCCCATGATGTCGTCGTGATCCTTGATGCCGACGCGGTGCAGCAGTTCGATGGCGCGGCGTTTGCGCCAGTTGAAGCGCTGCCACCAGCGGCCCTTGTAGGTCCAGCCCGGAATGGCCTGCGCCAGCTGGCGGCCGATGCTTTCGGAAGGATCGAGACAGGACTGCGGCTCCTGGAAAATCATCGAGACGTTGTGGCCCACCAGCCTGCGCCGCTCACGCGGGCTCAGCTGCAGCAGATCGATGTCGTCGAAGCGGAAGCGATCGGCGGTGACGCGCCAGTTGTCTTTGGTCACGCCGCAGATGGCTTTGGCGATCAGGCTCTTGCCGGAGCCCGATTCGCCCACCAGGCCGCGCACCTCGCCCTCGGTCAGCGTCATGCTGACGCGATCGACCGCCTTGACCGGCCCTTCGGCGGTCATAAATTCAATCGTCAGATTGCGGATATCGAGTAACGGCATTATTCCACCCCGGCATTGATTGCGCGGCGCATACCGTCGCCTAACAGGTTAACCAGCAGCACGCTGACGAGGATGGCCGCGCCGGGCAGCATCACCGTCCAGGGCGCGACGTACACCAGCTCGAGCGAATCGCCGAGCATCGCTCCCCATTCCGGCGAAGGCAGCTGCGCGCCGAGATCGAGGAAGCCGAGCGCGGCGATATCCAAAATGGCCATCGACAGCGCGCGGGTGAACTCGGTCACCAGCACCGCCGCAATGTTCGGCATCACTGCGTACCACAGGATCTGCAGCGTGGAAGCGCCGTCGAGCCGCGCTGCCACCACGTACTCTTTCTCCAGCTCGTCGTGCACCGCGCTGTAGATGGTGCGCACCATGCGCGGCAGCAAGGCGAGCCACACCGCCAGCATGGCGTGTTCAAGTTTGGGGCCGATAAACGCCACCACCACGATCGCCAGCAGCAGCGACGGGATGGACAGCAGGGTATCGAGAATGTGGTTGAGCACCGCCGAGCGCAGCCCGTGGGTGACGCCGGCGAACACGCCGAGGATCACCCCGCAGAACGCCGCGGCCAGCGTCACCGCCAACGCAGAGCCGAAGGTGGCGGCGGTACCGGTCAACAGACGGCTGAGGATGTCGCGCCCGAGATCGTCGGTGCCGAGAAAGAACGACACGTTGCCGTAGCGCGACCAGGACGGCGGCAGCAGCTGATAGCCGAGGAACTGCTGATCCAGCGCATAGGGCGCCAGCAGGCTGCCGAACAGCGACAGCAGCAGCAGGGCGATCACCCCGTAAAAACCGATCATCGCCAGCGCGTCGCCATAGAAAATCCGCCAGGTGTAGCGCAGCGGGCTTGGCATCTTTTTCTCGCGGTATACGTTATCGAAGGGCATACCATTCCTTATGTTTCAGCGGGTTGGTTGCCGCACCCAGAATGTCGGCCAAGACGTTAATGGTGATCACCAGCGTGCCGACCACCATGACGCCGGCGGAGATCGCCGCATAGTCCTGTTGGCGAATGGCGTTGATCAGCCACCGTCCGAGGCCCGGCCAGCTGAACACCACTTCAGTGATCATCGCCAGCGTGAGCATGGTGGAGAACTGCAGCCCCAGTTTGGGGATGATCGGCGGCAGCGCATTGTGCAACACGTGGCGGCGAATGATGGTGAAGCGCGACAGGCCGCGGGTGGCGGCGGCCTTGATGTAGTTTTGGCTCAGCACGTCGTCGGTGCTGATGCGCATCAGGCGCACCACTTCGGTGGTGGGCGCCACCGCCAGCGCGGCGATCGGCAGGATCATGTGGCGCAGGGCGCTGCCGATCATCTCGGCGCGGTACGGCGAGTCCGACAGCCAGGCGTCAATCAGCGCGAAACCGGTGATCGGCTTCACCTGATACAGCAGGTCGAAACGGCCGGAAACCGGCAGCCAGCCCAGGTGCAGCGAGAAGAACAGCATCAGCAGCAGCGCCAGCCAGAACACCGGCATCGAAAAGCCCAGCAGCGCGAAGGTGCTGATGGCGGTGTCCTGCCACTTGCCGCGCAGCACGCCGGCGATGATGCCCAGCGGAATGCCGATAAACAGCGCCAGAGCGAAGGCCAGCAGGCACAGTTCCATGGTGGCCGGGAACACTTCGCGCAGCTGTTCGCTGATCGCCTGACCGTTGATGCTGGAGACGCCGAAGTCCCAGTGCAGCAGGCTGACGAAGTAGAACTGATAGGCGTCCAGCAGGGCGGCGCCGTTCAGCGGCGCGCGCGGCGTGAAATAACTCAGACTGAAGCTGACCAGCGTCAGGAAGAACAGCGTGATCAGCAGCAGCAGAATGCGGCGCAGGGTAAAGATAATCACTTTTTCACCTCCGGCGCGGATTCACGGTACACCCCGGCGAACGAGGCGTTGCCGAACGGGCTCAGCACCAATCCCTTGATGTCGTAGCGGTAGGCCTGCAGCCGCAGGGAAGAGGCCAGCGGCAGCACCGGCAGTTGCTGCTCGAGGATTTTCTGCGCCTTGCGGTAATTGTCGATGCGCTGAGACAGCTGCTGCGACAGCAGCGCGTTCTGCAGCACCTCATCGAAGCCCGGGTCACACCAGTGAGCATAGTTGGTTTGCGAACGGATTGCCGCGCAGCTCAGCAGCGGCCGGAAGAAGCTGTCCGGGTCGTTGCTGTCGGTGGCCCAGCCGGTCAGGGTCAGATCGTGGCTCATCTCCATCAGGCGCGCCTCCTGGAAGCGGCCCTCTACCGGCACGATGGTGACGTTGATGCCCACCTGGCCGAGATCGGCCTGGATCAGCTCGGCGGTTTTCAGCGGGCTCGGGTTGTAAGACTGCGAGGCGGTCGGCACCCACAGCTTCAGGTTCAGCTGGCCGACGCCGGCCTGCCGCAGCATCTCGCGCGATTTGGCCGGATCGTACTCGGTGACGTGCGCGTCGTTGTCATAGGCCCAGGAGGCGCGCGGCAGGATCGAGGCAGCGGTTTCCGCCGTGCCGTAGTAGATCGACTGCATCAACCGCTGGTTGTTGATCGCCAGCGAGATCGCCTGGCGCACGTTGAGGTTGTCGAGTGGCGGTTTGCGGGTGTTGAACGCCAGGTAGGCGATGTTCATCCCCGGGCGCAGCGTCAGGCGCAGGCGCGGATCGTCGCGCAGGATAGACAGCTGGCTGGCCGCCGGATAGGCCAGCACGTCGCATTCGCCGGTCAGCAGCTTGGAGAGGCGGCCGGTACCGCCGGCGCCCAGGTCGATCACCACCTGCGGCATGCGCGGCAGCCCTTTCCAGTAGGCGGCGTTGCGCGCCAGGCGAATATATTGCCCCGAGCGGTATTCGTTGAGCAGGAACGGGCCGCTGCCGACCGGCTCGCGGTCGATCAGCTCCTGATGGCCCTCACGCGTCAGCAGATCGGCGTACTCGGCGGACAGCACCGGCGCATAGTGGGTCGCCAGGTGCCACAGGAAAGAGGCGTCCGGCGACTGCAGGCGAATCTCCACCGTATAGTCGTCGAGCTTTCTCACGCTCTGCACCGAATCGCCGAACTGCAGGCTGTCGAAATAGGGGTATTCGCCGCCGTTCACGTCGTGATAAGGGTGTTTCTGATCGAATACGCGGGCGAAGCTGAATACCACGTCGTCGGCGTTCATCTTGCGGGTAGGCGTGAACCAGGCGGTGGTCTGGAACGGCACGTCCTTGCGCAGATGGAAGCGGTAGGTGGCGCCGTTGTCCAGCACCTCCCAGCTTTGCGCCAGCTCGGGGATCAGCCGGTAGGTGTAGGGATCGACGTCCAGCAGGCGATCGTACAGCTGGGCGGCCAGGGTATCCACCGTCAGGCCGCTGCTGGCCATTTGCGGGTTAAAGGTATTCAGTATGCCGCTGACGCAATAGACAAAGCCGCTCTGGCGAATGTCCGGCAGCGGCGCCGCGGCGGGCGCGGGCGGTGTTGTCGCGGCCAGGGCAGAGCCCGTCAGGCACAACGACAGTATCCAAAAGGGTAAACCACGCATAGAGGCTCATGGGTTAATCAGCAATAGCGTTAGTGTATCGCACTCTGACCGGCAGCCCAATCCATTGAGCAAAATCGCTGAGTTTTCTGCGACTTGATTAATCATCCCTTTCAGGGGCAAGAAAAAAGTTTTTCATGTTATGTTATAATATAACAAAATCATGTTACCGTTCCCCGGCAAAGTCACAATAACGCAAGGGGATGTATGAACGAAGTTGCACTTCCACCACGCCGTTCGCTGCCGGACGCTCAGGCATGGCGCGGCGAAATGAGTGATGTCGGGCTCGATTGGGTCGGGATGCAAGGGATCGCACTGCCGCTGGAGCTGGCCGGCAAGCCACTGATGGCCAAAGTCGACGCCTGCATCAACCTGCGCGCCGAAGCGGCGGGCGAACGTGGTATTCACATGTCGCGCCTGTATCTGGCGCTGGATGAATTGACGCAGGGCGAGCTGACGCCGCAGCGCATCGGCCGAACGCTGCAGGCCTTTCTGGATTCGCAGCCGGAACACAGCGATCGCGGCAAACTGGCGATCGGCGGCGAGCTGCTGCTGTCGCGCCCGGCGTTGCTGTCGCCGCAGCGCGGCTGGAAGGCTTACCCGCTGCGCATCGAGGCAACCCTGACGAACAGGCTGACGCTGGCGCTGACCGTCGGCGTGCCTTACTCCTCTACCTGCCCGAGTTCGGCGGCGCTCAGCCGTCAGTTGGCGCAGCAACAGTTTCAGTTTGATTTTGAACAGGCGGCGGAGCGGGTCAGCCAACGGCAGGTGAGCGAGTGGCTGTTGGAGCAGGGAATGCCGGCCACCCCTCACAGCCAGCGCAGCTGGGCCTGGGTCACCGTGACACCCGAGAATGAACGGGCGTTCGAACCGGTGAAATTGATCGACCGCATCGAACACGCGCTGGGCACGCCGGTACAAACGCTGGTGAAACGCCGCGACGAGCAGGCCTTCGCGCTGGCCAACGGTCAGAACCTGATGTTTTGCGAAGATGCGGCGCGTCGTTTGTATCGCATGCTGCGCAGCCAGTGCGATTACCGCGCCTTCTCGCTGCGCGTCGAGCATCAGGAGAGCCTGCATGCCCACAATGCGGTGGCTGAGCTGAGCTGGCGGGGAGAAAATCATGCTGCGTAAAAATCCCAGCGGCCATCTGCCGCAGGTCTCGCCGCTGGCCTACATCGACCCCACCGCCATTATTTGCGGCCGGGTGATCGTCGAAGATTTCGTCTACGTCGGCCCTTATGCGGTGATCCGCGCCGACGAGTTGAACGCCGCCGGCGACATGGAGCCGATCGTCATCGGCTCGCACTCCAATATTCAGGACGGCGTGGTGATCCACTCCAAGAGCGGGGCGGCGGTCACCATTGGCCGTTACAGCTCGATCGCCCACCGCGCCATCGTCCACGGCCCGTGTCGCATCGACGATCGGGTGTTTATCGGTTTCAACAGCGTGCTGTTCAACTGCCACATCCAGTCCGGCTGCGTGGTGCGCTACAACGCGGTGGTGGACGGCGTGACGCTGCCGGAAAACCGCTATATCCCCTCGACCGAGCGCGTAGGGCCGGACAGCGACCTGTCGCGCTATCGCCAGGTCGATCGCGGCGCGCTGCAGTTTTCGGAAGAAGTGGCCGCCACTAACGTCGAGTTGGTGCGCGGTTACCAGGCATTACGCAATGAATTTTAATGAGGCTCCCATGAAACAACTTCCCGTGACCGTGCTTTCCGGCTTTCTCGGCGCCGGCAAAACCACGGTGCTGAACCACATCCTGAACAACCGGCAGGGCATGCGCGTGGCGGTGATCGTCAACGACATGAGCGAAGTGAACATCGACGCCGCGCTGGTGGAAAATGCCGTGCATCTCGATCGCCAGGAAGAGAAGCTGGTGGAGATGAGCAACGGCTGCATTTGCTGCACGCTGCGCGAAGACCTGCTGGTATCGGTGCGTGAGCTGGCGCAGGACGGGCGTTTCGATTACCTGCTGATCGAATCGAGCGGCATCTCCGAGCCGCTGCCGGTGGCGGAAACCTTTACCTTTGAGGATGAAAAGGGCGAAAGCCTGTCGCAGTTCGCCCGGCTGGATACCCTGGTGACGGTGGTCGACGGGGTGAATTTCATCCAGCAGTACCAGCAGGCGCAAAGCCTGCAGGAGGCCGGCCAAAGCCTGGGCGAGGACGATCTGCGCAGCGTGGCGGATCTGCTGATTGAGCAAATTGAGTTCTGCGACGTGATCCTGGTCAGTAAGACCGATCTGTTGACGCCATCCCAGCAAGGCGAAGTGATGGCGCTGCTGGCCAGCCTGAACCCCGATGCCCGCATTATGCCGATCGCGCCGGGCAAACTGCCGCTGGAGGCGGTGCTGAATACCGGCAGCTTCAGCTTTGAAAAGGCGCAGCAGGCGCCCGGCTGGCTGAAAGAGCTGCGCGGCGAACACGTGCCGGAAACGGAAAACTACGGCATCAGCAGCTTCGTCTATCAGGCGCGGCGGCCGTTTGCGCCGGACAAGTTTTACCGCGTGATCAACGGCGACTGGGGCGGCGGCAAGCTGCTGCGCTCGAAAGGCTTTTTCTGGCTGGCGACGCGGCCGCGGCAGGCCGGGCAGTGGAGCCAGGCAGGGGGCATCGCCCACTACGGCCTCGCGGGCACCTTTTGGCGCGCCATCCCGCAAGATAATTGGCCGCAGGATCCCGAAGCGCGGGCGCACATTCAGGAAAAATGGGTGGAGCCGTTTGGCGATATGCGCCAGGAACTGGTGTTTATCGGCCAGCATCTGCAGCAGGCGACGATCGTGCGTTTGCTGGACGACTGCCTGCTGAGCGACGATGAAATGGCCGCCGGCGTGGATTATTGGCTGGACATGGCAGACCCGTTCCCTGAGTGGTAATTGCGCAATCTTCGTGTGGTAATGAGAAAAATTCTCAACAAAGTGCTTTACAGACGATACTGATAACTATTATCATCGCCTGGCAGTTCACGGAAGGCCACAGTTTGCGGCTCTGATGTGGAAGGCACGACATTGCTCACATTGCTTCCAGTGTTTTTTAAGCCAGCTCGGGTGCTGGCTTTTTTTTGCCTGTTATTCCTCGTCCGCTTCGCCGTTTTGCAGCAGCGCATGCTTTTTCAGCATGCCGCGCAGCTGGTGATAGGTGAGCCCCAGCAGCTGCGCCGCCTTGCGCTGATTGAAGCGCCCCTGCTGCAGCGCCGCTTCGATCAATGCCTTCTCCTGCTCAAGCTGCCAGTGTTTCAAATCCAGCGGCAGCGGTGGTAACGCGCCGGCGCCTTCAGGAACGGGCGTGACCGGCGTGGCCTCGCGTGGCGCAAACGGGTTGATGACGATGTCGTCCAGCGGGCTGTCGCTGTCGCCGTGGCGATAAACCGAGCGCTCCACCACGTTTTTCAGTTCGCGCACGTTGCCCGGCCAGCCATACTCGAGCAACGTTCTCCTGGCATGCTCGGTAAAGCCGGGAAACAGCGGCAGCGCCAGCTCGCGGCACATTTGAATGGCGAAATGCTCGGCCAACAGCATGATATCGGGCCGCCGTTGGCGCAGCGGCGGCAGCTGCACCACGTCGAACGCCAGCCGATCCAGCAGATCGGCGCGGAACTTGCCCGCCGCCGCCAGCGCCGGCAGATCGTCGTTGGTGGCGCACACCAGGCGCACATCCACCCGCAGCGGCTGGCTGCCGCCCACGCGCTCCAGCTGGCCGTATTCGATCACCCGCAGCAATTTCTCCTGCACCAGCATCGGCGCGGTCGCCAGCTCATCGAGAAACAGCGTGCCGCCGTCGGCGCGCTCGAAGCGCCCCAGATGGCGCTTTTGCGCGCCGGTAAACGCGCCGGCCTCGTGGCCGAACAGCTCGGAATCCAGCAGGTTTTCATTCAGCGCCGCGCAGTTAAGCGAGATGAACGGCCCTTGCCAGCGGTTGGAGAGGTAGTGCAGACGGTGGGCGATCAGCTCCTTGCCGGTGCCGCGCTCGCCGATCACCAGCACCGGCTTGTTCAGCTTGGCGACCTGGGAGACTTGCTCCAAGACTTCGACAAAGGCGTTTGCCTCGCCCAACAAATTCTCTGGCTGTTCGTTCATGATGAAATTCGCCAATGTTTGGTGAAAATAATCACTCTACAGCAAGCGTGCAGAGAGTCAAAAAATAATATTCGTTATTTTTCAGTGATATAAAAGTTGGCACGGGTTTTGATTATATCTTTGGGCAAGCTGTACGACTTAACGCGGCGCTTCAGACGCCATCAGAACCAAGAGGAAGTGAATTATGGGTATTTTTTCTCGTTTTGCCGACATCGTGAACGCCAACATCAACACCCTGCTGGACAAGGCGGAAGATCCGCAGAAGCTGGTGCGGTTGATGATCCAAGAGATGGAAGACACGCTGGTTGAGGTTCGCTCTACGTCGGCGCGCGCGCTGGCTGAGAAAAAGCAGCTGCTGCGTCGCATTGAGCAGGGTGAAAACCAGGTAAGCGACTGGCAGGAAAAAGCCGAACTGGCGCTGCGCAAAGATAAAGAAGACTTGGCCCGTGCGGCGCTGATCGAAAAACAAAAGGTGGCCGATCTGATCGCCACGCTGACGCAGGAAGTGGCGACCGTAGAAGAAACGCTGGCGCGCATGAAGAGCGAAATCGGCGAGCTGGAAAACAAGCTGACCGAAACCCGCGCGCGGCAGCAGGCGCTGGCGCTGCGTCATCAGGCCGCGTCTTCTTCCCGTGACGTGCGCCGCCAGCTCGACAGCGGCAAGCTGGATGAGGCGATGGCGCGTTTCGAACAGTTCGAGCGCCGCATCGACCACATGGAAGCCGAGGCGGAAAGCATCAGCATCGGTAAAAAGAAGTCGCTGGACCAAGAGTTTGCCGAACTGAAGGCCGACGACGCCATCAGTGAGCAACTGGCGGCGCTGAAAGCCAAGATGAACCGCTCAGAGTAAGGCGAACCGCGGCCACACGCCGGAGGTGGCCGCCTATCCAGGACCCGATAAGAAGGAATAACAATGAGTGCTTTATTACTTGCCATTCCGCTGACAATTTTCGTGCTGTTTGTCGCGCCGATTTGGCTTTGGCTGCATTACAGCAATCGGCAACAGGCCGGCATCCAGCTGAGTCAGCAAGAAATGCAGCGCCTGGCGCAGCTGGCGGAAGACGCCAAACGCATGCGTGAACGCATTCAGGCGTTGGAAGAGATCCTCGATACGGAACACCCGAACTGGAGACAGTCCTGATGAGCACGACGCTGGGCAGTAAAAAGCTTTATCGCGTTCCCGAAGAAGGCATGGTGAAAGGCGTCTGCGCCGGTTTGGCCCACTATTTCGACGTGCCGGTGCGCCTGATTCGCGTGATGGTGGTGCTGTCGCTGTTCTTCGGGCTGTTCTTCTTCACGCTGGTGGCCTATATCGCGCTGGTGTTCGTGTTGGACGAAGCGCCGGCCAGCCGCTTCGAAGGCGAGCATCAGAAGACGCCGCGCCAGCTGCTCGATCAGCTGGAGTATGAGCTGGGCAGCGGCGAGCAGCAGCTGCGTCAGGTCGAGCGCTACGTGACGTCCGATACCTTCGGCGTACAGAGCCGTTTCCGCAAGCTGTAACCCTTCTTGCGATACCTGGCCTGCATAGGCCGGGTATCTTCGCCGCCGTTATCCCGTGAATGTAACCTTAATCGTCTTGTGCCGGAGGGCATTGTCATGAATAAAATCGATGTCGCAAACACCGCCAGAACGGGTGGATTTAAACGAGGAGCGGCGGCAATGTTGAAGACATTGGCTAAAGTCATCATCATAGCGTTATTGAACTATGGCCCGGCGGGCGCCGCCGGCTGGCTGTTGAAGACCGTCGGCCGCAAACCGGTGCGCTTCGTGCTGGCGCTGGTGCTGGAACCGCTGTTCCGTAAAGGCCTGAACAAGGCATTCGGGCGTTACATCAAGGAGAGCAATGAAACGACTGCAAAATGAGTTAACCTCGCTGGTTAACCGCGGAATGGATCGCCATCTGCGCCTGGCGGTGACCGGCCTGAGCCGCAGCGGCAAAACCGCCTTTATCACCGCCTTCGTCAACCAACTGCTGCATGTGCACAGCGGCGCGCGCATGCCGCTGTTTTCACCGGTGCGCGAAGAACGCCTGCTGGGCGTCAAACGCATCCCGCAGCGCGATCTCGGCATCCAGCGTTTCACCTATGATGAAGGGCTGGCGCAGCTATACGGCACGCCGCCGGCCTGGCCGACGCCGACGCGCGGCGTCAGCGAAATTCGTCTGGCGCTGCGTTACCGCTCCAACGACTCGCTGCTGCGCCACTTTAAAGACACCTCCACGCTGTACCTGGAGATCGTCGATTATCCCGGCGAATGGTTGCTGGATCTGCCGATGCTCGAGCAGGACTACCTGGCCTGGTCGCGCCAGATGACCGGGCTGCTGCAGGGCGAACGCGCCGAATGGGCCAAGCCCTGGCTTGAGCTGTGCAAGGCCTGCGATCCGCTGGCCCCGGCCGATGAAAACCGCCTGGCGGCGATCGCCCAGGCCTACACCGATTATCTGCTGCGCTGCAAAAGCGAAGGGCTGCACTTTATTCAGCCGGGCCGCTTCGTGCTGCCGGGCGATATGGCCGGCGCGCCGGCGCTGCAGTTTTTCCCGTGGCCCGACGTGGCTGCGATCGGTGAATCGAAGTTGGCGCAGGCCGACAAACACACCAACATCGGCATGTTGCGCGCTCGCTTCAACTACTACTGCCAGTCGATCGTCAAAAACTTCTACAAAGAACATTTCGTCCGTTTCGATCGGCAAATCGTGCTGGTCGACTGCCTGCAGCCGCTCAACAGCGGCCCGCAGGCGTTCAACGATATGCGTCTGGCGTTGACCCAGCTGATGCAGAGCTTCCATTACGGCAAGCGCACGCTGTTCCGCCGCTTGTTCTCGCCGACCATCGACAAACTGATGTTCGCCGCCACCAAGGCGGACCATATCACCGCCGATCAGCACGCCAATCTGGTGTCGTTGCTGCAACAGCTGGTGCAAGAGGCGTGGCAGAATGCGGCGTTCGAGGGCATCAGCATGGATTGCGTCGGCCTGGCCTCGGTGCAGGCGACCGAGAGCGGTATCGTCGATCATCAGGGGCAACGCATTCCGGCGCTGAAGGGCAACCGCCTGAGCGACGGCGCGCCGCTGACGGTGTTCCCCGGCGAAGTGCCCGCCCGCCTGCCGGGGCCGGCGTTCTGGCAGAGCCAGGGGTTCCACTTCGATGAGTTTCGACCGCGCGCCATGAGCGTGGACAGCCCGTTGCCGCACATCCGTCTGGATGCGGTGATGGAGTTTTTATTGGGAGACAAATTGCGATGAGCGAGCCGATCAAACCGCGTATCGATTTTGACGAGCCGCTGCAGCCGCCGCAGGAGCCGGCGTTGCGCGCCGGCGTCGCTTTCGATGCCGAACAGGCAGAAAGCTTTTTCCCGGCGGCGCCGGAGCTGCAGCAGGAAGAGGAAGAAGGGCGCGCCGAAGGCATCATCAACGCCGCGCTGAAACCTAAACGCAGCCTGTGGCGCAAAATGGTCACCGCCGGCCTGGCGCTGTTCGGCGTCAGCGTGGTGGCGCAGGGCGTGCAGTGGGTGCATACCGCCTGGGTGCAGCAGGACTGGATCGCCATGGGCGGCGGCGTGGCCGGCGGCCTGATCGTGTTCGCTGGCGTCGGTTCGGTGGTCACCGAGTGGCGGCGTTTGTATCGGCTGCGCCAGCGCGCGGAAGAGCGCGACGTGGCGCGCGAGCTGCTGCACAGCCACGGGCTGGGGCAAGGGCGCGAATTCTGCGAGAAGCTAGCGCGTCAGGCCGGGCTGGATCAGGGGCATCCGGCGTTGCAGCGCTGGCAGGCGTCGCTGCATGAAACGCAAAACGATCGTGAAGTGGTGGAGCTGTACGCCAAACTGGTGCAGCCGGTGCTCGATAACCAGGCGCGGCGCGAAATCAGCCGCTCCGCCGCCGAGTCGACGCTGATGATCGCCGTCAGCCCGTTGGCGCTGGTGGATATGGCGTTTATCGCCTGGCGCAACATCCGTTTGATCAACCGCATCGCCGCGCTGTACGGCATCGAGCTGGGCTACTTCAGCCGCATTCGTCTGTTCCGGCTGGTGCTGTTGAACATCGCCTTCGCCGGCGCTTCCGAGCTGGTGCGCGAAGTGGGCATGGACTGGATGTCGCAGGATCTGGCGGCGCGGCTGTCGGCGCGTGCGGCGCAGGGCATCGGCGCCGGGTTGTTGACCGCGCGGCTGGGCATCAAGGCGATGGAACTGTGCCGCCCGCTGCCGTGGCTGGAAGGGGAAAAGCCGAAGCTTGGCGATTTCCGCAGCCAGCTGATCGGCCAGTTGAAAGACACGCTGAAAAAGAGCGACGGCAAGGCCAAATAACCCCCACGACGGCGCTCTCAGGAGCGCCGTTTTCTCAACGGCGCCGACGCCGAACGTACTCGAGACTTGACGACAGTCGATCCCCCTGTGAGTGCGTGATAAATCTCTGAAAAATTAATTTTGGTTGTGATAACTCTCTGTTTGTAGGCTAAAATGACGCCGATGCTGTTATCCGCTTGCGTTTAAAATCGGCAACCACGGCAATAAATCAGAGTTCTGTCAACTTTTGCTGACAGATCGCTTCTACCGCCCGGTGCGAGGGAGTATCATCATCGTCAACGATCCCCGCACCTGCAGAGATAAGGCCAACACTGATGCGTTTGGAAGTATTTTGCGAAGACCGCCTCGGTCTCACTCGAGAATTACTCGATCTTTTGGTATCGCGCAGCATTGACTTACGTGGCATCGAGATCGATCCCATCGGCCGCATTTACCTCAATTTCTCCCAGCTGGATTTCGATACTTTCCGCGCGCTGATGGCGGAGATCCGCCGCATCGCCGGCGTAACCGACGTGCGCACCGTCAGCTTTATGCCTTCCGAACGCGAGCATCGCGCGCTGCGTGCGCTGCTGGAATCGATGCCGGAACCGGTGTTCTCTATCGATATGAAGGGCAAGGTCGAGCTGGCCAACCCGGCGGCGCAGGCGCTGTTCAGCCTGAACGAAGACAAGATCCGCAACCAGACCGCCGGGGCGCTGATCGGCGGCTATAACTTCAGCCGCTGGCTGGAGAGCGAGCATACGGCGCCGCACTCCGAGCGGGTGGTGATCCGCAGCCAGGACTTCCTGATGGACATCACGCCCATCTATCTGGAAGACGAACAGCAGCAGCCGGCCGCGGTCGGTGCGGTGGTGATGCTGAAGTCCACCGCGCGCATGGGCCGCCAGCTGCAAAATCTGTCGGTGAACGACGATACCGAATTCGACCACATCGTCGCGGTAAGCGCCAAGATGCGTCACGTGCTGGAGCAGGCGCGCAAGTTGGCGATGCTCGATGCGCCGCTGCTGATCGTCGGCGATACCGGTACCGGCAAGGATATTCTGGCCCGCGCCTGCCATTTGCGCAGCCCGCGCGGCAAACAACCGTTCCTGGCGCTGAACTGCGCCGCACTGCCGGATGACGTGGTGGAGAGCGAGCTGTTCGGCCATGCGCCGGGCGCTTATCCCAACGCGCTGGAAGGCAAGAAAGGCTTCTTCGAGCAGGCCAACGGCGGTTCGGTGCTGTTGGATGAGATCGGCGAAATGTCGCCGCGTATGCAGACCAAACTGCTGCGTTTCCTCAACGACGGCACCTTCCGCCGCGTTGGCGAAGAGCATGAGGTGCACGTCGACGTGCGCGTTATCTGTGCCACCCAGAAAAACCTCACCGAGCTGGTGCAGCGCGGCGAATTCCGCGAAGACCTCTATTACCGCCTCAACGTGCTGACCATCACCATCCCGCCGCTGCGCGAGCGTCCGCAGGACATCATGCCGCTGACAGAGCTGTTCGTGGCGCGCTTCGCCGATGAACAGGGTGTGGCGCGGCCCAAACTGGCGAGCGATCTGGGCGGCTTCCTCAGCAAGTACGGCTGGCCGGGCAACGTGCGCCAGCTGAAAAACGCCATCTACCGCGCGTTGACGCAAACCGAAGGCTACGAGCTACGGCCGCAGGATATCGTGTTGCCGGAGTTCGAGGTGGAGATGTCGCTGGGCGACGAGGTGCTGGACGGCTCGCTGGACGACATCAGCAAGCGTTTCGAGCGCTCGGTGCTGACGCGCCTGTATCGCACTTATCCCAGCACCCGCAAGCTGGCGAAGCGCCTGGGCGTTTCCCATACCGCCATCGCCAACAAGCTGCGCGAGTATGGCCTGAGCAGCCGTAAAGGCGGTGCCGAGGGCGAGGAATAAGAAAGGCGCCTTGCGGCGCCTTTAACGGGTTTCCAAAGCCGGCGTTCGCCGGCTTTGTTATTTCAGCGCAGCCAGCGCGGCGTCGTAGTCCGGCTCGGTGGTGATTTCGTTCACCAGCTCGCTGTACAGCACGTTGTCCTGGCCATCCAGCACCACGACCGCACGCGCGGTCAGGCCTGCCAACGGGCCTTCGGCGATTTCGACGCCGTATGCCTGCTTGAACTCGGCGCCGCGCAGGGTGGACAGGGTGACCACGTTGCTCAGGCCTTCCGCGCCGCAGAAGCGAGACTGCGCGAACGGCAGATCGGCGGAGATGCACAGCACCACGGTGTTATCCAGGCCGCTGGCCAGCTGGTTGAATTTACGCACCGACGTCGCGCAGACGCCGGTATCGATGCTTGGGAAGATGTTCAGGACTTTGCGTTTACCCGCGAAGCTGCTCAGCGCCACGTCTGACAGGTCTTTGGCAACCAGTGAGAAGGCCTTGGCCTGTTCGCCCTGCTGTGGCAGTTTGCCCGCTACGCTGACCGGATTGCCTTGAAAATGTACTGTCTGAGTCATTGCTAGATTCCTTTTACAGGTGTTTATACAAAGGGTATGAACCTGATGAAACGGCGCACCGGCAACGGCATTTAACATCAGGTTCACACTCTGGCGCCAGTTTATGACAACCGGGGCGGATTGGATATCAAAGTTTGCTAAATAGTTGTATATATTAGGCTGTTCTATAAAACATCACCGGCGCATCAGCCTGGCTGAATGCGCAGTTTTCGCTCAGGAGCCGTTATGAGAGACATGCGTTTTTACCCGGAAGCCTGGCCGCTGCATACCGCCTTCGTGATTGCGCGCGGCAGCCGCACCGAAGCCCGGGTGGTGGTGGTCGAAATCGAACAGCAGGACGTGCGCGGCATCGGTGAGTGTACGCCGTACCCGCGCTACGGCGAAAGCGAGGAGTCGGTGATGGCACAGCTGGCAGAGATGGCGCCGGCGATCGCACAAGGCATGACCCGCGAACAGCTGCTGGTACAGATGCCGGCGGGCGCCGCCCGCAACGCGCTGGATTCGGCGCTGTGGGATCTCGAGTGCCGCCTGCACGGGCAGAGCCTGTGGCATCTCAGCGGCGTGACGGCCCCGGCGCATATCCGTATGGCGCAGACCGTCAGCATCGGCACGCCGGAAGCGATGGCCTTCGCCGCGCGTGAACTGGAGCAGCAGGGCGCTACGCTGCTGAAGATCAAACTCGACGATCACTATATCAGCGAACGATTGGTCGCGATCCGCGCCGCGGTACCCCAGGCGACGCTGATCGTCGACGCCAATGAATCCTGGCAGGCGGAAGGGCTGGCGGCGCGCTGCCAACTGCTGGCCGATCTCGGCGTGGCGATGCTGGAGCAGCCGCTGCCGGCCGGTGACGACGCCGCGCTGGAGCACTTTATTCATCCGCTGCCGATCTGCGCCGATGAAAGCTGCCACACCCGCGCCGATCTACCTCGGCTGGCGCAGCGCTATCAGATGGTCAACATCAAACTGGACAAAGCCGGCGGTTTGACCGAGGCGTTGGCGCTGGCGCAGGCCGCGCGCGAACAAGGGTTCGCCATCATGCTCGGCTGCATGTTATGCACGTCGCGGGCGATATCCGCCGCCTTGCCGCTGGCGCCGGCGGCGCGCTTCGTCGATCTGGACGGCCCAACCTGGCTGGCGCGGGACGTCGAACCGGGCCTGACGTTCGAATGCGGGGCGATCGTCGATATCGCCCCGTAGGGATTAATTCGGGTAGGTCAGCAGCTCGGTCATCGCGTCGATGTAGCGCTCGCTGGCGGCATCGGCGGAGATCGGCGGGAATTCGGCGGTGATGCACGGCAGTGACAGATCCGCGCACCAGCTGCCGAACGAACCGGGCGTTTCATAACCGACGCTGGTCACCAGCGGCAGCTCGAACTTGTGCGCCAGCCAAACGCCGAGCCGCGAGCTGGCGGGATCTTCGATGCAGGCCAGCGGCTCATGGAACGACACCACCCAGTGCGGCTTCAGGCGATGGATCAGGTGACACAGCGCCTGAGTTTCCGGTTCGGAACCGGGGCGCCCGCCGGTGGAGAGCTTGACGTCGCGCACCGGCGCCGCGCTGTTCCAGCGGTAGACGGTGTCGCCGGAGCGCCAGTTGGCGGCCGGGAAGTTGCGGTTCAGATCGACGCCGTTGGCATTGGCGCGCAGCCCCAGTTGGCAGCCGTCGGGGTTGACCGCCAGCACCACGTGGTGCCGCAACCGATCGGGGGCGATGCTGCGCAGCGCGCAGGACAGGGTCACGATGGCGGCGCTCTCATCGCCGTGGGTGCCGGCGATGATAAGCCCGGTCTCCGGGCCGCTGACCGCCGCCGGGAAATAGAGCAGCGGCGCGCCCAGCAGCGAGCTGCCGTAGTTCTCTCCTGCGACGGCCAACTGGCCACGTTCACTGCGCGGTCGATGTTCGGTCATGGTGTTGTCCCTGAGTAAAAGGCCGAGAGTCATTGTCATTTTATTCAGTGTATTACGCTTTGAGGCATCTTTCCCATCGCAATTGTGCGGCGTTTGCGCGATCTGTGACGCGGCGGCGGCGAAAACGCCAATTAAACCGCACCTGGCCTGACGCTGTTGTTATACTAACGGCAGTGCTAAGCCAATCACCCGCAAGAGGATTTAACATGCCAGTAGCCAGAATTATCGCCAGCTATAGCGAAAATGAAAATGACACCATCACGCTGCTGTGCGGCGTGGACGCTGAAAACCAGATCCGTCAGGGAGAGTGGTTCGGCGTGGTGAAAAATGACGACGGGCGCGGGGACGAATCGAACTATCCGTTCACCCTGCATATCGATTACCAGAAAGATGTCTTCTACCTTGATTACGGCTACGACGACGCCGACGCGCGCCAGCTGCAAAAAACCGATATTTCGGCCCGTCCGCTGGTCGAGAAAGGCTTTTTCACCGTGTTCGATGAAGAAGAAGGCGAAGAGTTCAGCTACCGCATCAACAGCATCCACCTGTACGACTGACGGTCGCTGCTGCAAACACCGCCCGTGCCGCCCTGCGCCGCACGGGTTTTTTTATCGCCTGAATCCCACTTTTTGCAACTTCTCGGCCGTGAGCGCTAGGCCGGACGGATCTTGTGCTATATGATAAAAAATTCAGATGGTTAACGGGGGAACATCATAATGACGGGAAGAAAAATGCAACGAGGTTTTCGTTTGGCGCTTTGCGCGGCGGCGATCGGCGCCTGTATGAGCAGCGCCATGGCGGCGCAGGTTCCCCCGGGCACCGCGCTGGCGGCCAAACAGGAAATCGTGCGCCACATTAAAGACGAACCGGCCTCGCTCGATCCGATCAAAGCGGTTGGCCTGCCGGAGGCCCAGCTGGCGCGCGATCTGTTCGAAGGGCTGGTCAATCAGGACGCCAACGGGAAAGTGATCCCCGGCGTCGCCACGCGCTGGCAGACCAGCGACAATCAGACTTACATTTTCCATCTGCGTAAAGACGCGCGGTGGTCAAACGGTGACCCTGTCACGGCGAAGGATTTCGTCTACAGCTGGCAGCGGCTGGTAGAGCCGAAAAACCTGTCGCCGTTCGCCTGGTTCGCGCAGCTGGCGGGGATCCAGAACGCCGAGCAGATCATCAGCGGCAAATTACCGGCCGAGCGTTTGGGTGTGTCGGCGCCGGACGACTACACCCTCAAAGTGCAGCTGGACAAGCCGGTGCCTTATTTCGTCAGCCTGACGGCCAACTTCAGCCTGTTCCCGGTGAATAAGGCGGTGGTGGAAAAATACGGCAACGACTGGACCAAGGTCGGCAATCTGGTGGGCAACGGCGCGTTCAAACTGCAGGAGCGGGTGGTGAACGAGAAGCTGGTGCTGACGCCTAACGATCATTACTGGGATCATGCGCATACCGTGCTGACCAAAGTGACCTTCGTACCCATCAACCAGGAATCCAACGCCACCAAGCGTTACCTGGCGGGTGACATCGATATCACCGAATCCTTCCCGAAAAACATGTATCAGAAGCTGCTGAAAGACATTCCGGGGCAGGTGTACACACCGGATCAGCTCGGCACCTATTACTACGCGTTCAACACCCAGCGCGCGCCGACTAACGACGTGCGGGTGCGCCAGGCCTTGTCCTACGCCATCGATCGCAAGATTATCGCGGAAAAAGTGCTGGGCACCGGCGAAAAACCGGCCTATCACTTCACGCCGGACGTGACCGCCGGCTTCAAACCGGAGGCGAGTTTGCTGCAACAGCAATCGCAGGCGGAGCTGGACGCGCAGGCCAAGGCGTTGCTGCAGGCGGCCGGCTACGGCCCGACCAACCCGCTGAAGCTGACGTTGCTTTATAACACCTCGGAAAGCCACCAGAAGATCGCCATCGCCGTGGCCTCGATGTGGAAGAAGAAGCTCGGCATTGACGTCAAGCTGCAAAACCAGGAGTGGAAAACCTATATCGACAGCCGCAACACCGGCAATTTCGACGTGATCCGCGCCTCCTGGGTGGGTGACTATAACGAAGCGTCGACCTTCCTGTCGCTGCTGACCTCGACCCACAGCGGCAACATCGCCAAGTTCAAGAACGCGGACTACGACAAGCTGCTGGCGCAGGCGGGGCGGGAAACCAATCCTGCGGCGGTGACCGCCGATTACAACAAGATGGAGCAGATCATTGCCGACCAGGCGCCGATCGCGCCGATTTACCAGTACACCAACGGCCGCCTGATCAAACCGTGGGTAAAAGGCTATCCGATCACCAACCCTGAAGACGTGGCCTACAGCCAGACGATGTATATCATCAAACACTGAGTCGATTTATTTATCGCCCCCGCCTAATGCGGGGGCTTTATTTTATCGACGATGCAACGAAGAAGGTAATTAATTTTCCCACGCGATAAACCCCGTTTAATAATAAACAGGGTTGCCATCATCACATGATTATTTCGTTATTTCAGAGAGAGGTTACGCTTATAGACAGTCCCGCATGGCATCCACCACCACGCGGCCGCTCATGTCGGTCTGGGTGATGCGGTAGCTGGTGGGGTACGAGCGTCGGGTGCTGAAACGATCGTGGACGGAGACCTTGCCAATCTGCAGGCCGGCGGCGTTCTTCACCACAAACTCACTGATCTCTTCCTGGCCCTGGTTTTGCAAATGGATATTACTGATTTTTTCCAGCGTATCGCTGGCGTTTATTTTTAAATGGTCGCGTAACATAACTACCTCCTCGTAGTGAGAAAAGTATATGCCCCTAAAATTTGCGCTGAAACAGCTTTGTGTTGATTTATTATTATCATTTTGAATTAAAAATGATAGCAATATGTTAAGTCATAATAATAACGGCATTGCCAGCGTTTTATCGGCGATATTGCCTGATTTGTCGGCAAAGGTTTATTTCATTGCCGTTATTATTAGTCTGCATTAATGGGGAAAAGCGCCTGCCTGGCCGCCGGGGCGGGAAAGACGCAGGCGACGTTGTGCCCGCAGCCGGGAACGATCGTTAACCGATGCGGCTTATCCGGCGCCAGATAACGCCGGTCATAGTCGGCATAGGCCAGGGCACGTTGCAATCGATAGGGGCCCTGCAGCTGGGCAGCGCAGGATTTGTCGAGTATCCGATAGTAGGCGCCCGGCGCGGTGCCGGTATCATCGGCGGCGGCCAGGTAGGAGATATCCGCAGCGGCATAGCGCCGGCGTGCCGCATCGGCAGTGCGATGCAGGTGAGCGGGAAGCGATTCCAGGCCGTATTTCCACCGGTTGGCCTGTGGGCACTGGCCGGCGTTCAGCGTTTGCCAATGGAAGCGGCAGGCTGTTTCACTGCCACAGCTCCCCCCGTTTATTGGTTGGGGGCGCAGATGATCAAAATAGAGCCAGCTGCCGGGATCGGCCACCACATAGCGCAGCCGCACCCCGCCTGGCGGATGGGCAAAGCCGACATAATGTTGCACGAACTGGGCGCCGGCAGAGAAACCGGCCACGGTTATCGTCTGCAGCGACGGCCAGCGCCGTTTCATATCGGCCAGCAGGTTATCCATGGCGTTGAACGAACCGGTCTTCCCGGCATTATCCAAACCGCCCTCGATCCAGGAGCCGCAGCGCCACAGGGCGTCGCCGTCTTGCGGCTGGTGCAGACCGGCGGAATGGCAGTGGACGGCGAGTTTTTCCGGCACCTGGAACAGCGGGGCGGCCAGTAAAGTATCGCCTCCCGCTCCTGCCGCCTGCGCGGCGTCGATCGCCGCTTGCAGCGTTTTAACGGCGTCGCGCGGATGACCGTGCATCACCACCAGTGCGTTACGCGGCTGGGCGCTGTGCTCATGGGCGACATAGTAAGAAAAATTGCCGCCGGGCGTCGCGACCCGTAAAGGGTTGGACATGCGTTCCAGCGCCGGCTCCGCGCGCAGCGGTTGGCTGGCGAACAGCAGCAGGGCCGCCATGGTACAGAACAGGCGCCGCAGCACAGCCAGGTTCAATGCAAAATGTCTTGCGCCTGATTCACTGCTTCCCGCCATCGTCGTTCCTCACCCGTTCGCAAATGTGGCTTCGCCTGAAGTATAGAGCACGCTTTTAGCCCGGCGTGAAAACTGGCGTTACAGCTTGGCCTTTGATCTCCAAGGTGTTAACGCTAGACTCAGCAACATAAGCAAGACTGAGGGGATAAATGAATGGATGTGATTGAGGGGAGCGAGCTGCAGGTCGCTGATGCGGTTTATGCTTATCAGCTGGACGGCAAGGGGGGCGTAACGCCGATCGAGCAGGATGACAAGATCACCTGCGACGCGCCGTGCTGGCTGCATCTCGATTATGCGCACCCAGCCAGCGCCGAATGGCTGAGCACCACGCCGCTGCTGTCGGACTCGGTGCGTGAGGCGCTCTCAGGCGAAAGCTCACGGCCGCGCGTCAGCCGCCAGGGTGAAGGCACCATGATCACCCTGCGCAGCATTAACTTCAACGCCAACTCCCGGCCGGATCAGCTGGTCACCATCCGCGTGTACATCACCGATAAACTGATTATCTCCACCCGGCACCGCAAGGTGTATTCCATCGATCAGGTGGTGAACGATCTGCAGAGCGGCGCCGGGCCGACCAACAGCGGTAGCTGGCTGGTGGAGATTTCCGATGCGTTGACCGATCACACCAGTGAATTTATCGAGGATCTGCACGACAAGATTATCGATCTGGAGGATGCCTTGCTGGAGCAGCAGGTGCCGGAGCGTGGCCAGCTGGCGTTGATCCGTAAACAGCTGATCGTGCTGCGCCGTTACATGGCGCCGCAGCGCGACGTCTTCGCTCGGCTGGCCAGCGATCGCCTGCCGTGGATGAGCGACGACGATCGCCGCCGCATGCAGGACATCGCCGATCGCCTGGGGCGGGGATTGGACGATCTGGACGGCAGCATCGCACGCACCGCCATCTTGTCCGACGAAATTACCACGGTGATGGCCGACGCGATGAACCGCCGCACTTACACCATGTCATTATTAGCAATGGTATTCTTACCTACCACCTTCCTGACCGGGCTGTTTGGGGTCAACCTCGGCGGCATTCCGGGCAACAGTGCACCGTTTGGTTTCGTCACCTTTTGCCTGATGCTGCTGGCCCTGGTGGGCGGCGTCGCCTGGTGGCTGAAGCGCAGCCGCTGGCTGTAGGCAAAAATGACGAAAACCCGGTTAACATTGAGCAATATCAACATTTAGCCGGGGGAAATGGGGCATGATCTCTCTCGCAGGTGAATGCAACGTCAAGCGATGGGCGTTGCGCTCCATAATTGTCTTACTTTCTTATTTTTGAATTACTGCATAGCACATTTGATTCGTACAATGCCGGTTTAATCACCGGCATTTTTTTATTCGGCTTGCCCACTTCTTCAGGCCGCGCTTTCATCCCAGAAGCTGGCTTCAATCTTGTGCCCATCCAAATCCCGAACAAAGCAGCCGTAGTAAGCCTCACCGTAGTGCGGCCGCGAACCGGGCGCGCCTTCATCGACGGCGCCGGCCAGCAGCGCCTGCCGATGGAATTCATCCACCTGTTGCTTGCTGGTCGCGAAAAAGCCGACGTGCGTGCCGTTGCCGGGGGAGGCAGGCAGGCCGTCAATCGGCACCTGCAGCCAAAACTCCGGGTAGTCGCGGCCGTAACCGATGGCGCCGGGATGTTCCAACACGCGTCGGCAACCCAAGGCGGCCAGCGCACGATCGTAAAAGGCCGCGGCGGCCTCGAAATCGTTGGAGCCTAGCGAGACGTGGGACAGGCAGGGGGTAATATTCATTGCGCGCTCTCCAATTGACTGTATAAATAAACAGTATAGGGTAAAAACGGCACTGCCCAGTAAATTTTGCGCAAACTGTGAACAGGATCGAGATCGTCGAGAGCGGGGAATGTCGCCGCTTGCAGAGGGCAAGCGGCGAGAGGGGCTTATTTGATTTCCAGCACGTTCAACCGCTCTGGCGCTGGCACCGCGTCGTCCGAGTCTTCCGGCTGCCAACCGACCGGTTGCATCGGGACGTCTTCGCGATCGAAGGCCAAATCGCCGCCGTCCACCACGGCGCTACCGTGGTGAATGCCTTTGAAATCGAACAGATTGATATCGCTCAGGTGCGAAGGCACCACGTTTTGCATGGCGCTGAACATGGTTTCCAATCGGCCAGGGTAACGCTTGTCCCAGTCGCGCAGCATGTCGCCGATCACCTGGCGCTGCAAATTAGGCTGCGAGCCGCACAGGTTGCACGGAATGATCGGGAAGGCTTTGGCGATCGAGAAACGCTCGATGTCTTTCTCGCGGCAATAGGCCAGCGGGCGAATGACCACGTGTTTGCCGTCGTCGCTCATCAGCTTGGGCGGCATGCCTTTCATCTTGCCGCCGTAGAACATGTTGAGGAACAGCGTTTGCAAAATGTCGTCGCGGTGGTGGCCCAGCGCGATCTTGGTGGCACCCAGTTCGGTGGCGGTGCGGTACAGAATGCCGCGGCGCAGGCGCGAGCACAGTGAACAGGTGGTTTTGCCTTCCGGGATCTTGTCTTTGACGATGCTGTAGGTGTTCTCTTCGACGATCTTGTACTCCACCCCCAGGCTTTCCAGGTAGGCGGGCAGAATATGCTCCGGGAAGCCGGGCTGTTTCTGATCGAGATTCACCGCGACTAACGAGAAGTTAATCGGCGCGCTCTGCTGCAGGTTGCGCAGGATCTCAAGCATGGTGTAGCTGTCTTTACCGCCGGACAGGCAGACCATGATGCGGTCGCCTTCTTCAATCATATTGAAATCGGCGATCGCTTCGCCCACGTTGCGGCGCAGGCGCTTTTGCAATTTATTCAGGTTGTACTGCTCTTTTTGGCTAACGGATTGCTTTTCTGACATTTAAATCGTGCTCATTCTCAATGGGGGGCACTAGGGGCATGGCGTTGTAGACCGCGAGTTTACCATTCAACCGGCCAATTTTGATCATTATTCATCATCCAGCTTCCACGCGCCCGACGCGAGGCCTGTATGGTACGGATTGCGCGCAGGAATGCCAGCAGGTTTTAGCGACAGATTCGTCCAGACGGAGACTGCAGGAGCGGAATAACGTTTGGGGCAGGGGCGTGCAGAGCTAAAAACGGCTGGCGGTTTACACCGCCAGCGTGCGTCCCAGCGGTGCGCGCTCGCACCAGCGGTCTTTATACGGCGCCGTTGGTTTGCCGAAGGAATAGCGCATTTCCTTACCTTCTCGCTCGCATAGCTCATAGGCGGCCCGCACGTTTAACCAGGTGACGATGGTTCCAGGACAAAAACCATCCTGTTCGCGATCATACCCCCCGTTGACATAGTCAAAGCAAATCCATTTGGGGCTGTCCGCCCTGGTTATGAACTGGAATGCACAGGGCTGGCCGTTATAAAACAACACATAGCCGAATATCATGTCACGCAGCGACGTAATCATATCAACCATTTGTTGCTTGTTATCGGGTTTGACTCCCCAACGCCTCTCAAACAGCTCCAAATAAATGTCCGCTAGCTGGTTCGGCGTTAATAGCGCCTGATCCACGACATCGCCTCCGGAATTTAGGAATTTTTTTAATTCGCGGTTTCTGCTGTTCTTGGTCGATGATGAATAGCCGCCCTTGCCGCAGGTTTTTGCGAGGCATATCTCTCTTTGACTATTCAGCGAAAACGTTGAGTTAATAACGGAATGGCCATTGATGGAAGAAAGGATTTTAGACCGATAGGGAATAAGCGTTTTAATCCGACGATTGATCGGTAAAATCATTTCGTCTTTATTAAACATGAAGCTATCGATGCCGATTTTTTTAGAAGCTCGGCCAACGATGGCGATTTCTTTATTAGCATTGGTGCAGAAACCACCGAGGAGTGCACCATTGGGGGCGTGCATGACGTAGTACTTATGACGCAGATTTAACTGACGTTGCATGAAGTTTAAAACGTCAGGATGAGTGACAAAACTGCCGCCATAAAGGTTGTAACATGCTCTATATTCTTCTGCTGTGCCTTTACGCCACCCCCCGGCGAAAGAAAGTAATTTTCGTATCATGATTATTTTTTATCGTCAGTATTCAGCGGCAGGGGGTATACACGCCATCAACACAAAAATTAAGGGGCACAGCTCGCATTTTTATGCTTATTGTCGTTTTGGTTAAATATTAGCATTCAGAATGTCAATTCTTGAAAACGATAACCATCACTGTTGATTATTTGTTGATAAGTAAGTTTTGCTGTTAACGTTTCACGGGCGGTAAGAGAACAGGGCGCGAATCGCTCGCGCCCTGAAGGGGATTACTCAGTGGCGGATTTTTCCGGCTTGCCGGCCAGCAGGCTGAGGAAGTCGTATTTCTCCTTCAGCTCTTTCTCAGCGGCCTGATACAGCGCGCTGGCCACTTCCGGCTGCTGCGAGTTCAGGCGGCGGAAACGCTGTTCTTTCAGCAGCGTTTCCGACAGGCTGCTGTTCGGTGGCCGGGAGTCCAGCGCCAATGCGGCCTTGCCCTCGGCGCTACGGCGCGGATCGAAGCGGTACAGCGGCCAGAAGCCGGTGGCGGTCAGCTGTTTCATCTGATCGTGGCTGAACGCCAGATCGTAGCCGTGCTCTTCGCACGGGCTGTAGGCGATGATCAGCGACGGGCCCGGATAGGCTTCGGCCTCCTGAATCGCTTTCACCGTTTGGTTAAGCTGCGCTCCCAGAGAGATCTGCGCGACGTAGACATGGCCGTACATCATCATGCTGACGCCCAAATCCTTGCGCGCCTTGCGCTTGCCGTGTTCACCGAACTTGGTCACCGCGCCGAGCGGCGTGGCCTTCGACTGCTGGCCGCCGGTGTTGGAGTAACACTGGGTGTCGAGCACCAGCACGTTGACGTTTTCCGTTAGGCTGAGCACGTGATCCAAACCGCCGAAGCCGATGTCGTAGGCCCAACCGTCACCGCCGATGAGCCAGATGGATTTATCCACCAGGTAGTCGGCGTCGGCCGCCAGCTGGCGTGCGTCTGCGCCTTCGAGACTCGCCAGCAGCGCGCGCAGTTCGGCGATCTGCTTACGGCGCGGCTCCGGCGCCACATCCTCCATCTGCAGGGCATTGACCAACCGATCCGGCAGCTGCGGCGCCAGCGAATTCAGCAGGCGCAGCACCCGCGCGCGATGTTGATCGACCGTCAGGCGGAAGCCCAGGCCAAATTCGGCGTTGTCTTCGAACAGCGAGTTGGCCCACGCCGGCCCGCGCCCTTCGGCGTTGGTGGTGTACGGCGTGGTCGGCAGGTTGCCGCCGTAGATCGACGAACAGCCGGTGGCGTTGGCGATCAGCAAACGGTCGCCATAGAGCTGGGTCAACAGCTTGATGTACGGCGTTTCGCCGCAGCCGGAACAGGCGCCGGAATACTCGAACAGCGGCGTGATCAGCTGCGAAGTGCGAATGTCGATGCGCTCCAGCTGCGCCGGATCGATTTCCGGCAGCTGCAGGAAGAAGTCGTAGTTGTCTTTCTCCGCCGTCAGATTATCGAGGCGCGAAGCCATGTTGATGGCCTTGATCTCCGGGTTCTGGCGATCTTTCGCCGGGCAGACCTCAACGCACAGGTTACAGCCGGTGCAATCTTCCGGCGCTACCTGCAGCACGTATTTCTGGCCGCGCATATCGCGCGCTTTGACATCCAGTGATTGCAGGGAGGCGGGGGCGTGTTCCATCTCCGCCGGCTGAACCACCTTGGCGCGAATGGCGGAGTGCGGGCAGGCGGCGACGCAGTGGTTGCACTGGGTGCACAGGTCGGGCTGCCAGACCGGGATCTCTTCGGCGATGTTGCGCTTTTCCCATTGGGTAGTGCCCACCGGCCAGGTGCCGTCCGGCGGGAAGGCGGAAACCGGCAGCGCATCGCCCAGCCCGGCGAGCATCGCGGCGGTGACGGTTTTGACGAAGTCCGGCGCGGCGTCCGAGACCACCGGCGGGCGCATTGGGCTGCTGGCGTCGACCGGCTGCAGCGGGATCTCGGTCAGCGCGGCGCGGGTGGCACCCAGCGCCTGCCAGTTGCGCTCGACGATCTCCTGGCCCTTGCTGCTGTAGCTGCGGGCGATGGCGTCCTGCAGCTGTTGCAGCGCCACGTCACTCGGCAGGATCTGCGTCAGGTGGAAAAACGCCATCTGCATGACGGTGTTGATGCGCGCGCCGAGCCGGCATTCGCGCGCCAGCTTGGCGGCGTTGATGATATAGAAACGCGCCTGGCGTTGGTGCAACAGCGCCTGGACCTCCTGCGGCAGGCGCGACCAGACCTCGTCGGCGCCGTAAGGGGTATTGAGCAGGAAGGTGCCACCTGGCTTCAGGCGTTCAACCATTTGGTACTTATCGATAAATTGCAGCTGGTGGCAGCCGACGAAGTCCGCGCGGCTGACCAGGTAGGCCGAGTTGATCGGCTGCTCGCTGACGCGCAGGTGCGACACCGTCAGGCCGCCGGCCTTTTTGGAGTCGTAGACGAAATAGCCCTGGGCATACAGCGGCGTGGCGTTGCCGATGATTTTGATGTTGTTCTTGGTGGCCGAGACCGAGCCGTCGCTGCCCAAACCGTAGAACAGCGCTTCCAGCGAGGCGCGCTGTGGCAGGATTTCGTCGCTCAGCGGCAGCGAAAGCCCGGTGACATCATCGAAGATGCCGACGGTAAAGCGCGGGCGCGGCTGCGGCTGGGCCAGCTCGCGGAACACCGCCAGCGCGCAGTCCGGGCCGAACTCTTTCGACGACAGGCCGTAACGGCCGCCGATCACCCGCGGCAGCGTGGCGCGCTCACCCCGGCTGTAGGCTTCCGCCAGCGCGGTCATCACGTCCAGATACAGCGGTTCGGCCAGCGCGCCCGGCTCTTTGGTGCGATCGAGCACCGCGACGCTGCGCACGCTGTCCGGCAGGGCGTCGAGCAGATACTGGGCGGAAAACGGCCGGAACAGCCGCACCTTCAGGACGCCGACTTTCTCGCCGCGGGCCTGCAGGGTGTCGATCACCTCTTCGCAGGTGCCGGCGGCGGACCCCATCACCACCACCAGGCGCTCGGCCTGCGGGTGGCCGTAATAGTCGAACGGCCGATAGTGGCGGCCGGTAAGGGCGGCGAAGGCCGCCATGGCGTCGATCACGTGCTGGCCGGTGGCGTCATACCACGGGTTGGTGGCTTCGCGCGATTGGAAATAGGTGTCCGGGTTGGCGGAAGTGCCGCGCACCACCGGATGATCCGGCGACAGCGCTCGGCTGCGGTGAGCGTCGATCGCCGCCTGCGGCAGCATTTGCCGCAGCGTATCGTTGCTGAGCGGCACGATCTTGTTGATTTCGTGCGAGGTGCGGAAGCCGTCGAAGAAATGGATAAACGGCACGCGTGCGTTGAGGGTGGCGGTCTGCGAGATCAGCGCGAAGTCCTGCGCTTCCTGCACGCTGCCGGCGCACAGCATGGCGCAGCCGGTCTGGCGCACCGCCATCACGTCCGAATGGTCGCCGAAGATAGACAGCGCGTGCGTGGCTACGGTACGCGCGGCGACGTGCAGCACAAACGGCGTCAGCTCGCCGGCCAGTTTGTACAGCGTCGGGATCATCAACAGCAGGCCCTGCGATGAAGTGAACGAGGTCGACAGCGCGCCGGTTTGCAAGGCGCCGTGCACGGTGGCGATCGCGCCGCCTTCCGACTGCATTTCCACCACCCGGGGGATGTCGCCCCAGATGTTTTGCCGGCCATCGCCGGACCAGGCATCCGCCTGTTCCGCCATGGTGGAACTCGGCGTGATAGGGTAGATGGCAATCACTTCGTTGGTGCGATAGGCCACGGAGGCGACTGCATTATTACCATCTGTAGTTATCATCGACGTTACCTTTTCATTGCTCACAAAGCCGCGAAAGCGCACTTCCGCAGTAATGGAAAAAAGTCTAACAGAGGGTTTGAACGTGGCTTTATCGTGTTTGTGTGGCGGGTGATAAATCGTCAAAGTTGTATTTCCTCGCCGATTGGGGGCCGGCGGCAATAAATTGTTTTCACCGTTTAAAGACAATTTATTTCCGGCACGTCATAATTGCGCATAGGCAAATTGAAGAAGAAAACCATGAGCGCATTTATGTATTTGACGATGGCGATAGTCGCGGAAGTGATCGCCACCACCATGTTGAAAGCCTCCGAAGGCTTTACCCGCCTGTGGCCGTCGCTGCTGGTGGTGCTGGGCTACGGCGTGGCATTTTGGGGGCTGTCGATGGTGGTCAAGAGCATGCCGCTGGGCATCGTATATGCGATCTGGTCGGGCATGGGCATCGTGCTGGTGTCGGTCGCGGCGGTATTCGTTTATCAGCAAAAATTAGATTGGCCGGCGATCGTCGGTATGGGATTAATTATTGCCGGCGTGCTGGTGATTAATTTACTGTCCAAAGCCTCGGTGCACTGAGTGTTATTTTAATGTGAAAAAAGGCCGGCGTGACAGCAAGTCGCGCCGGTTGAAGAACTCAGCCATCATTCACTGAAAATAGTGGAATGCTAATTACTTAGCGCCGCCAGCATAGACGCAAATATCCTCCTCTCCGGTAGCAAAAAATGCGCCGTCATACTGAAAGCACGCGAAGATAATGAATGCCGATATTGCGGGAGAAATCTCCCCGTCGGCAACAGTGACGTTATCACTTTCTGCATGCGGCCGGGGCCGGGTAGCGGGTGGCGCCGTCACGTTTGGCACCGCGCGCCGGTGTGGAAATATTCTGCAAACAAAATAAATGCCCTGCCGACGTAAAAAAACGACAAATAATGGCTGGAATATATTTTCATTATTTATATATCGAGCTAGATTAAACAAGTTTGCATCAAAGATAGCGAAACGTGTCCGCCAAGTGACGCGCGTTATCAGCAATGGCGATTTTACACAGCGCAGTTCCGGGTTCAGGAGTGGGATAATGACGACATCAAAATGGCTGCTTGCCAGCGCCGTGCTGCTTTTAGCCGCCTGCAGCAGCAATAACGAAGAGCCAGTACAGCAGGGCAACAGTGCCAGAATCAATACGTTGCAGACCAGCGCCGGCTGCGCGGCGGTCGGCGGCGTCACCACCATCGCGCACAACCTGAACGGTGAAGCGCTGCGCATGTGCCAAATGCCGAACGGCAAGCAGTGCGAAGAACGCACGCTGGGCCTGGGCAGCTGCGCCGGGTAAGCCCGCGGCGCCAGGCCTGGCGTGCAGGATCAATACACCCAATCGCGCAGGGTATAGATAAGCGTGTGGCCGCTGCCGTTGAGCGTCAGCTGCTGGGCGTTTAGCGTCACTTCGGCGCCGTTTTCCAGCACGCTGCCGATCACCCGATCCCAGCGGTTGCGCTGTTCATCAGGGCACAGCCTGCGCGTCGTGGCCAGCGGTTTTACCGTCAGCACGCCGTCGCGTAATTGCCCCTGGCCGAAGAAGCGGTTGCACATCGCGCCGGAGACATGCAGGCTCTCGCCGAACTCCAGATTGAGCAGGCCGCCACCCGCCGGTGATTTCGCCGTTTCGCCATCCACGCTCTGCAACACAAAGTTGTGATGTAACAGATCGCCTGGCGTGACGGCCGTGTGTGGTTTCATGCTGCACCCCGCTAAGGCCAGCGCCGCAAGGGCGGTTGCCGTGGTTTTTCTCATCGCGTTCTCTCAAATAAACAGGGCGCCGCAAGGGCGCCCCGAGGTTACGCTCAGGCGTTCAACTGGTTCGGGCAGGCTTCGCCGCGTTCCAGCTGGCTGATGTTCTGCAGCGTGGTTTGCGAAATGCTGGTCAGCGCCTCTTCGGTCAGGAAGGCCTGATGGCCGGTAAACAGCACGTTGTGGCAGGCCGAGAGGCGGCGGAACACGTCGTCCTGAATCACGTCGTTCGACTTGTCTTCGAAGAACAGATCGCGTTCGTTCTCGTAAACGTCCATCCCCAGTGCGCCGATTTTCTGCTGCTTCAACGCGTCGATGGCGGCGGTGGAGTCGATCAGCGCGCCACGGCTGGTGTTGATCACCATCACGCCGTTTTTCATCATCGCGAAGGCATCGGCATTCAGCAGATGGTGGTTTTCCGGCGTCAGCGGGCAGTGCAGGGTGATCACGTCGGACTGCGCGTACAGCGTTTTCAGATCGACATACTCCGCGCCCAGTTCCAGCGCCTGTTCGCTCGGGAAGGGATCGTAGGCCAGCAGCTTCATGCCGAAGCCTTTCAGAATACGCATCGTCGCCACGCCGATTTTACCGGTGCCGATCACGCCGGCGGTGCGGTTATGCATGTTAAAGCCGATCAGCCCTTCCAGCGAGAAGTTGGCGTCGCGGGTGCGTTGATAGGCGCGGTGAATACGGCGGTTCAGGCACATCATCATGCCTACCGCATGCTCTGCCACGGCCTCCGGCGAATAGGCCGGCACGCGCACCACTTTGATGCCCAGTTCCTGGGCGGCGTCCAGATCGACGTTATTAAAACCGGCACAGCGCAAGGCGAGAATTTCGACGCCCAGCGCCGCCAGTTCTTCGAGCACTTCACGGCTGCCGTCGTCGTTAACGAAGAGGCACACTGCCTTGCAACCGGCGGCCGTTTTGGCGGTTTTTTTACTGAGTAAAAAGTCGAAGAATTCCAGCTCGTAGCCAAATTGCTGATTCACCAGTTCGAGATATTTACGGTCATACTGTTTAGTACTGTATATCGCCAATTTCATCGTGGTTTCTCCACCGTGATTTTGTGATCAATTTAACAGATTTTAGTAAATTCGACAATTAGTTAGCCCTTTGCGACGCGGGCGATATGGCCGCTGCCGGGCAGTTGCGGAGGCGTGATACGGTGGAGGGAAGGCGACGGTGGCGGCAGGCGGCAAAAAAATCCCCACGGGGGTGTGGGGAATGGCTTCTCTAGTACACAGTTAGCTAGCAGCTAAACTTTTATTAGAATGGTTGCAAGACTATTAATCATCAACGGTAACGACAATAACAAAAGTCTGAAAACTGTCCTATTTATGTGATGTATATGTAACGAAAATCTACAACCCCGCACACGTTTGCGCCAAAAAGGTGCAAATCGCTTCTGGAACCGCACTCAGCTTCACCCTATGTCAAATTCGTGCCATCATTATTGTCAATTCAGGCATAGACTTAACGAATGCCTAACTCAGGAACGAAGCAATCATTTAATGACCAGGCGATTGAAAGTATTCATAGGGACGGTGGCGGGCTGTGCAATTCTGGTGTTGGCGTTGTGGCAAACCCTGCCGCGCTGGCTGCCGGGAGTGCTATCGCATTGGTTACCGGCGGGGAGCCGGCTGGAATTGCAGGGCAATTTGCACTGGCGTCAGGGCGGCCTGGCGTTGGCGGGGGCGCGTTTCACCGCGCAAGATTGCCTGCTGGCCAACGTCGGGCCGACGCGGTTGGCTTATCACCAGGGCCGCTGGCAGCTGTCGAGCGATAAGGTCAGCGTCGACAGCGCCTGTTTGTCAAAACTGCCGGGCGGCGACGCCAACAGCGCGCCGCTGGCGCTCGATCAACTGCAGCGGGAGCTGCCGTCGCTGGATCTCACCCTTAATGACCTGACGCTCATTCCCTGGCAGCGCTATGCCGGCAAGCTGCAGCTTTCCTCCGGCCCTGACGGGCAACGCCTGCATTATCAGGGGCCGAATCTCAGCGCCGAGGCGCAGCTGGATGAAAAACAGCAGCTGACGTTGCAAAGTTTGACCATTGTCCCGCCCAACAGCGCGCAACCGCTGCACCTCGCCGGCAAGATAACCATTCCGCTGGATTTGGCCAGCCTGCCGACGCAGGGCGCGTTGCAGGGGGAAATGCAGACCGCCTATCTGGAAAAGCCGGTGTTGCTGGACATGCGCTGGCAACAGCAGCAGGGCGTGTTGACGGTGAGCGAAAAAGGCGACGATCGCCCGCTGGCGGTGTTGCCGTGGGAAGTCGCGCCGCAGCGGCTCAGCATCAAGCAGGGCGAGTGGCGTTGGCCGTACAGCGGGCAGCCGTTGAACGGCGGCCTGAACATCGCGCTGCATGACTGGAGCAAAGGGTGGGATGAAACGGAGATCAGCGCGCGGCTGAACGTGATCACCGCCGGCCACAACGGCAAGGGCAATGCGGTGCTCACTCTCGGGCCGGGCAAGGTAGGGTTGACCGACAGCGATCTGCGCTTCCAGCTGACCGGCCAGGCCAATCTGGCCGATTTCTCCACCACCGCGTCGATCCCGGGCGTGATTGGCGGCAGCATTCTTAATCCGACGCTGGTGCTGCAGCCGGGGTCGCTCCTGCGCCTGTGGGGCAAGGTGACGCCGGAAATGAAGCTGGAGGAGGCGCGTTTACCGCTGGCAGGCGTGAAGGTGACCGCCGCCGGTATCACCGGCCGCCTGCAGGCGATTTTGAGCGCCAGCGACAGTTATTGGGGGCGCTTCAAGCTGCACCTGGACGGCCAGGCGCAGGATTTCTGGCCGGACAAGGGTGACTGGCAGTGGCGCTACTGGGGCAACGGCCGGTTGCCGCCGCTGCAGGCCGCCTGGGACGTTGCCGGCAGCGGCCGCTGGCAGGACAGCGAGCTGGTGCTCGACAAACTCTCCACCGGCTTCGACAAATTAAAGTACGGTCTGGTGACGGTCGCCGCGCCGCGCCTGAGCCTCAACCAACCGCTGCGCTGGCGGCGCGATGAACAAAACCCGCAGTTCAACGGCGAGCTGCAGCTGGCGGCGGATAAGGTCAGCTTCAGCGACGGCGGCCATCTGCCGGCGCCGGTGCTGGCGCTGCAGCTGAACGGCCGTTCGCCGGACAATTTCCAGCTGCAGGGCAAACTGCAGGCGCAGCAGATCGGGCCGATCGCGCTGCGCGGCCGCTGGGACGGCGAACGCCTGCGTGGCGAAGGCTGGTGGCCGAAACAGTCGCTGAAGGTCTTCCAGCCGCTGCTCGCGCCGGATCTCAATTTCACGCTGCGCGACGGCGAGTTTTATGCGCAGTCGGCGTTTTCCGCTGCCCGCGAGCAGGGCTTCGAAGCCGGCGGCCACTGGGTGGTGAAAAACGGCGGCATGTGGCTGAAGGACGGCGAAATGAGCGGCCTGGATTTCATCCTGTCGTACCGGTTCAAGCAGCATCAGTGGTTGCTGGGTGCCAAACGGCCGGTATCGCTGCGCATCAAGTCCTTCACCAACCTGTTCGAGATGCAGAACATTTCCGCCGATCTGCAGGGCACTTATCCCTACAGTGAAAGGCAGCCGCTGACGTTGAGCAACGTCGGCGTGGACATGCTCAACGGGCATATCAGCCTGTCGGCGCTGCGGTTGCCGCAGCATGACGCCGCGGTGTTGAAGCTGGACAAGGTCGATCTCAGCGCGCTGTTCACCGCCCTGAAACCGAAGCAGTTCGCCATGTCCGGCCGCGTCGACGGCGAGCTGCCGCTGTTCCTGAACCACCCGAAATGGCTGGTGCAGAACGGCTGGATCGCCAACGCCGGCACGCTGACGCTGCGGCTGGACAAAGACATGGCCGACGCCATCGGCAGCAACAACCTGGCGACCGGCGCGGCGATCGACTGGCTGCGCTACATGGAAATCAACCGTTCGCACGCCCGGGTCGATCTCGACAACCTGGGCGAGCTGACGCTGAGCGCGCGCATCGACGGCATCAACCCGCAGAAGAGCGCCAAGCGCGAGGTGATCCTGAACTATCGCCATCAGGAAAACGTGTTTCAGCTGTGGCGCAGTTTGCGCTTCGGCGACAATTTACAGGAGTGGCTGGAGCAGGCCCTCTCACAACCTGGGGAACAACAATGAAAATCATGAGTGTGCCGGCGCTGGCAGCGGTGCTGTGCGTTTCGCTGCTGAGCGGCTGCGTGCCGCGCATCGAGGTGGCGACGCCGAAGGATCCGATCACCATCAATATGAACGTCAAGATCGAGCATGAAATTCATATCAAGGTGGATAAGGACGTCGAGAACCTGCTGAAAACCCAAAGCGGTCTGTTCTAGGAGCCGACATGAAAAAACGTTATTTGTGGCTGGCCGGCGCCGCCTGGTTGTTCAGCGCCGTGGCGATGGCGCTGACGCTGGATGAGGCGAAGCAGCAAGGGCGGGTAGGCGAAACCCTGAGCGGCTACATCGCGCCGGTGAAGCAGGACGCGGAAACGCTGGCGCTGGTGAAGCGCATCAACGCCGGCCGCGCCGAGAAGTATCAGGAAGTGGCGGACGGCAACCACATCGCCGTCGACGAAGTGGCGCGCATGGCCGGGCAGAAGCTGGTGACGCGGGCGCAGAGCGGCGAGTACGTGCGCGGCATCAACGGCCAGTGGCTGCAGAAATAAAAAAAGCGCGCCGTCTGGCGCGCCAAGAGATACGGATAGATGATTATTATGAGGGTAGTGCAGGTTTGACAGGACGTGCGTCTTGTCCGGCAGGGGGGGGGCACCCCTGCGCAGGGTCTTAGGCAGCAACCACCTGAGACAGGGCTGCCTTGGCGTCTTCCTGGGCTTTGGTCGCCACTTCCGGGCCGTAGGCGATGCCTTCCGCGAAGACGAACTCCACGTCGGTGATGCCGATGAAGCCCAGGAACAGACGCAGGTAAGGTTCTACCAGGTCGGTTGGAGTGCCTTTGTGGATGCCGCCGCGGCTGGTCAGGATCACGGCGCGTTTGTTTTTCACCAGGCCTTCCGGACCGTTTTCGGTATAGCGGAAGGTTACGCCGGCGCGGGCAACCAGATCGAAATAGTTTTTCAGCTGGGTTGGGATGTTAAAGTTGTACATCGGCGCGGCAATCACGATGACGTCATTGGCCTGCAGCTCGGCGATCAGCTCGTCCGACAGGGCCAGCGCTTCTTGTTGACGCGGGGTCAACGGAGCATCGGAAGGACGCAGCGCGCCGACCAGCTCACCGTCCAGCACCGGGATTGGCTGCGCGGCCAGATCGCGTACGGTGATGGTGTCGCCGCTGTGGGCGTTGCTCCATTGCTCTACGAAGAAATCGGCCAGTTGGTTAGACTGAGAGTAGGTCGCCAGGATGCTTGATTTCAGAACCAATACGTTGCTCATCGATAATTCCTTACGTTGTGACAGTGACATCAGGACTCAGCGTCCCTTGCATGAAGTACATGCTATTCACATTCCCCCAACAGTGATAGCGCAATATTTCGAGATCTTCGTTCGATTTTATTGAATGACATGGCGACGCTTTACTCGCGGAAGTAGGGGGAAAAAGCCGTTTGTGATAGGCTGTGCGGCTAAAGTAAAAAAATCGCTAAAAAAACATCAAACCGTTGCTAAGCCTGGCCTTGGCGGCGAAGAAACAAGGAACACCGAACGTGAAATCTCCGCTCGAGGCACTGCCGGCCCAACTGGGTGAGCTGATGCTCCGCGATCAACAACGCCTGCGTCGTCGCCTGCAGGGCGCACGAAAAATCAAAAATCCCGATGCCCAGCTGGCGGTTGCCGCCGAAGTAGAAAGCGACATCGCGGCGGCGCGGCAAAAAGTGCAGGCGCGCGCCGCGTCTTGCCCGCGCATTACCTATCCGGAAAGCCTGCCGGTCAGCCAAAAAAAGCAGGACATTTTAAACGCCATTCGCGATCACCAGGTGGTGATCGTCGCCGGGGAAACCGGCTCGGGGAAAACCACCCAGCTGCCGAAGATCTGTCTGGAACTGGGGCGCGGGGTGAAAGGCCTGATCGGCCATACCCAGCCGCGCCGCCTGGCGGCGCGCACCGTTGCCAACCGCATCGCCGACGAGCTGGAAACCCCGCTCGGCGGCAGCGTCGGCTATAAGGTGCGCTTCAACGATCAGGTGGGGGACAATACCCTGGTCAAGCTGATGACCGACGGTATCTTGCTGGCGGAAATTCAGCAGGACCGCCTGCTGATGCAGTACGACACGCTGATCATCGATGAAGCGCACGAGCGCAGCCTCAATATCGACTTTATTCTCGGCTACCTGCGCGAACTGTTGCCGAAGCGCCCGGATCTCAAGGTGATCATCACCTCGGCGACCATCGATCCGCAGCGCTTCTCGCGCCATTTCAACAATGCGCCAATCATCGAGGTTTCCGGCCGCACCTACCCGGTGGAGGTGCGCTACCGCCCGGTGGTCGACGACGGCGACGATACCGATCGCGACCAGCTGCAGGCGATTTTCGATGCGGTGGACGAGCTTGGGCGCGAAGGACCGGGCGACATTCTGATCTTCATGAGCGGCGAGCGCGAGATCCGCGATACCGCCGACGCCCTGAACCGCCTCAATCTGCCGCATACCGAGGTGCTGCCGCTGTATGCGCGCCTGTCGAACAGCGAGCAGAACCGGGTGTTCCAGTCGCACCACGGCCGCCGCATCGTGCTGGCCACCAACGTGGCGGAAACCTCGCTGACGGTGCCGGGCATCAAGTACGTCATCGATCCGGGCACCGCGCGCATCAGCCGCTACAGTTTCCGCACCAAGGTGCAGCGCCTGCCGATTGAACCGGTGTCGCAGGCCTCCGCCAACCAGCGTAAAGGGCGCTGCGGCCGCGTGTCGGAAGGGGTGTGCATCCGTCTGTACTCCGAGCAGGATTTCCTGTCTCGGCCGGCGTTTACCGATCCGGAAATTCTGCGCACCAACCTGGCGTCGGTCATTCTGCAGATGACCTCGCTGGGGCTGGGCGACATCGCAGCGTTTCCGTTCGTCGAGGCGCCGGACAAGCGCAACATTCAGGATGGCGTGCGCCTGCTGGAAGAGCTGGGGGCGATCGCCACCGCCGAAAACGGCCACTATCAGCTGACGCCACAGGGCCGGCAGCTGGCGCAGTTGCCGATTGACCCGCGTCTGGCGCGCATGGTGCTGGAGGCGCAGAAGAGCGGCAGCGTGCGCGAGGTGATGATCATCACCGCCGCGCTGTCGATTCAGGATCCGCGTGAGCGCCCGATGGACAAGCAGCAGGCCTCGGATGAAAAACACCGCCGCTTTGCCGACAAGGACTCGGACTTCCTGGCGTTCGTCAACCTGTGGGATTATCTGCAGGAGCAGCAAAAAGCGAACTCTTCCAGCCAGTTCCGCCGCCTGTGCCGCAACGATTTCCTCAACTACCTGCGGGTGCGCGAGTGGCAGGATATCTATACCCAGCTGCGCCAGGTGGTGAAAGAGCTGGGGCTGCCGATCAACAGCACGCCTTCCGACTACCGCAGCGTGCACACCGCGCTGCTGACCGGCTTGCTGTCGCACATTGGCCAGAAGGATGCGGACAAGCAGGAATTTACCGGCGCGCGCAACGCCCGTTTCTCGATCTTCCCCGGCTCCGGCCTGTTCAAGAAGCCGCCGAAGTGGACCATGGTGGCCGAACTGGTGGAAACCAGCCGCCTGTGGGGGCGCATCGCCGCGCGCATTGAACCGGAATGGATTGAGCCGCTGGCTCAGCACCTGGTGAAACACAGCTACAGCGAGCCGCACTGGTCGAAATCGCAGGGGGCGGTGATGGCCAGCGAAAAAGTCACGCTGTTCGGTCTGCCGATCGTCGCGGCGCGCCAGGTCAATTACGGCTCCATCGATCCGCTGCTGTGCCGCGAGCTGTTTATCCGCCATGCGCTGGTGGAGGGCGACTGGCAGACGCGCCACGCCTTCTTCCGCGAAAACCAAAAGCTGCGCGCCGAGGTAGAGGAGCTGGAGCATAAATCGCGCCGCCGCGACATTTTGGTGGACGACGAAACGCTGTTCGGCTTCTACGATCGCCGTATTCCCAACGACGTGGTTTCCGGCCGTCATTTCGACAGCTGGTGGAAGAGCGCGGCCAAACAGCAGCCGGACCTGCTGAACTTCGAAAAAGAGATGCTGATCAAAGACGGCGCCAACAAGATCAGCGCGCTCGACTACCCGAACTTCTGGCATCAGGGCAACCTCAAGCTGCGGCTGAGCTACCAGTTCGAACCGGGCACCGACGCCGACGGCGTGACGGTGCACATTCCGCTGCCGATCCTCAACCAGGTGGAGGAGCAGGGCTTCGAATGGCAGATCCCCGGCATCCGCCGCGAGCTGGTGATTGCGCTGATCAAGTCGCTGCCGAAGCCGGTGCGCCGCAACTTCGTGCCGGCACCGAACTACGCCGAGGCGTTCCTTGGCCGCGTCACCGCGCTGGAATTGCCGCTGCTGGACGCGCTGGAGCGCGAGCTGCGGCGCATGACCGGTGTGACCGTGTCACGTGATGATTGGCAGTGGGATCAGGTGCCCGATCACCTGAAGATGACCTTCCGCGTGGTGGGCGAGAAAAACCAGACGCTGCGCGAAGGCAAAGACCTGGCCGCGTTGCGCCTGCAGCTGAAAGAGAAGGTGCAGGAGACGCTGTCGGCGGTGGCCGACGACGGGCTGGAGCAGAGCAATCTGCATGTCTGGAGCTTTGGCCAACTGCCGGCGTTTTACGAGCAGAAGCGCGGCGGCTATTCGATGAAGGCTTACCCGGCGCTGGTGGATGAAAAGGACAGCGTGGCGATCCGCCTGTTCGACAGCGAAAGCGAGCAGCAACAGGCGATGTGGCAGGGCACGCGCCGCCTGCTGTTGCTGAATATTCCTTCGCCGATCAAATACCTGCATGAAAAGCTGCCGAACAAGGCCAAGCTGGGGCTCTATTTCAACCCGTACGGCAAGGTGCTGGAGCTGATCGACGACTGTATTTCGTGTGGCATCGACAAGCTGATCGCCGAACACGGCGGCCCGGTCTGGCATGAGGAAGGCTTTGCCCGCCTGCAGGAGCAGATCCGCGCCGAGCTGAACGACACGGTCGTCGAGGTGGCCAAGCAGGTTGAGCAGATCCTGACGGCGGTTTTCAACATCAACAAACGGCTGAAAGGCCGGGTGGACATGTCGTTAGCGCTGGCGCTGTCGGACATCAAGACCCAGCTCGGCGGGCTGGTTTACCGCGGCTTCGTGACCGGCAACGGCTGGAAACGCCTGCCGGACACGCTGCGTTACCTGCAGGCGATCGAACGCCGGTTGGAAAAACTGGCTATCGATCCGCATCGCGATCGCGCGCAGATGTTGCGGGTTGAGCAGGTGCAGCAGGCGTGGCAGCAGTGGCTGAACAAGCTACCGCCGAAGCGCCAGCAGGAGGAAGAGGTGAAAGCGGTGCGCTGGATGATCGAAGAGCTGCGCGTCAGCCTGTTCGCGCAGCAGTTGGGCACGCCTTACCCGATCTCCGACAAGCGCATTTTGCAAACTATCGAGCAGCTTTCGGGCTAAGCTCAGGTGCGCCGGCCGGCAAGCGGCCGGCGCACCACAGGCTCAACAGGCCGCACAGCAGCAGCGTGGCGGCCAAATCCTGCCCGCGCGCCGCGATCGTCAACCCCAGGCCGATCAGCAGATAGTACAGCAGCCCGAATAACGCGCCGGCAGTGCCGAGTTGCTCCCGGTAGCGGGTCAGCGCCTGGCTCAGCACATTCGGGATAGCCAACCCGAACGCCAGCATCACCAGCGCGGAGGGAAGCAGCATCCACAGGCTGTGTTGCCACCAGAACAATGCCACGCCGCTGGCCACCGCCAGCAACCCGCCCAGCAGGATCTGACGCTTGGCGCTGACGCCGCGCGCCAGCAGGTGGCGGTTCAACAGCGCTCCCGCCAGGCTGCCCAAAGCCAGCATCGCGCCCGAGTAGCCAAACTGCTGGCTGCTCAACCCCAGCCTTTCGAACATGAACGGCGCCAGGCTGAAGTAGCTGAACACCATGATATTGAAGCTGGCGACCAGCAGTGCCGAACACCAGATGTGCCGATCGCGCAACATCGTCGTCAGGGCAATGCCCGGTGCGGCGGCCGTTGCGGTCTGCCGCTGCCGCGTTTCCGGCAATGTGCCGTAGCTCCACAGCAGCAGCGCCAGCGCCCAGGCCGCCTGCGCGATGAAGATCGCCGCGCTGCCGCCCCAGGCGACCAGTGCGCCACCGGCAAACATTCCCAGCAGCGGGCTGATGGAAAGCGCGATGCCGACCAGCGCGAACATGCGCCCCAGCGCCGGGCCTTGATAGACGTCACGCAGCATGGTTTGCGTGACGATTGAACCGACCGCGGCACCGAAGGCGATCAACGCACGGGCGGCCAGCAACAGCGTGAAGTTGCCGCTCAGCAGCGCGATGCCGGCGCCGACCAGATAGAGCGCCAGGCCGGCCAGCATCGCCGGACGGCGGCCGAATCGATCGCAGAAGACTCCCCAAAAGGCGACGCCGAGGGCGAAGGCGAAGAAATAGATGGATAACGTCTGCCCGGCCTGCGCGGCGCTGATGCCGAAATCGCTGCGGATGGCGGTAAGCGCCGGGCTGTACAGCGTTTCCAGGATCTGCGGCGTCATGATGGCGATGACGAGCAGCGGTAAAGATAAGCGTTGCATGATGCACATTCTCCCTAAAAGTTAATGCGGCCAGTATAGGGAGCGGCGCTTTGTTCGATTACAATCATTCGGACAAAAAACAACAGATATAGGACAATCCGATGGCGCTGATTCAACAGCATCACCCGTTCGATCCGGATCGGCTGCCGGCGCCGGTGCTCGGCATTGCGGCCGAACTGGCGGAGCACGACTCCGGGCTGCATTGGCATCAGCGCTCGCAGCTGCTGTATGCGCCGCAGGGGTGCATGACGGTCACGTTGGCGCAGCAGTGGCTGATTCTGCCGCCGACGCGCGGCGTCTGGATACCGGGCGGCATTGCGCATCGGGTGCAGCTGCGCGGCCGCGTCGCGTATCGCTCGCTGTATTTCGACCCGGTGCTGACCGCCGCCATGCCGCCACAGGCTGCGGTGCTGGCGGTGAACCCGCTGTTGGCGGCGATCGTCGAGCGCATCGCGCACTGGCCGCTGGACTTTGCGTTGGCACAGCCCCAGGCGCGCGATTTGCTGGCGGTACTGATCAATGAGCTGAGCGAGGCGCAGTGCGAGAATACCCAGCTGCGGTTGCCGCAGGATAGGCGTCTTGCCGCCTGGCTGGCGACGCTGCCGGAGAGTGACGAGTTGCCGGGATTGGCGGCGTTGGCGCAGCGCTTGAATCTGCACGCCAAAACGTTGACGCGGCTGTTTGTGCGGGAAACCGGCCTGAGCTATCAGCAGTGGTGCCAGCAGTGGCGGTTGATGCGCGCGATCGAACTGCTGGCGACGTTGCCGTCGGTCAGCGCGGTGGCGCAGCGGTTGGGGTTTTCCAGCGACAGCGCGTTTATCGCCTTTTTCCGTCAGTTCACCGGCACCACGCCGCGGCGCTATATGCAAGGGGGCTGAAAAAGCACAACGGCGCATAATGCGCCGCTGAGAGAGGATTATTTGCCTGCGGCCAGGGCGTCCAGCGCTTCGCGGATGCCGGGTATCGCCAGGGCGCGGTTATCGGCGCGATAGCGATCTTTCGCCGCCGGCGCCGAACTTTGGATGGCGATCAGCTGCCAGCCATCGGCGGTTTTCAACAGCAGCGGTGAACCGCTGTCGCCGGGCAGGGTATCACATTGGTGCGACAGTACGCCTTGCTGGGCCCAGCCGGTCACCTTGCAGTTTTGGTGGCTGTAAAGGTCATCCAGATGATCTGCCGGGTAACCCGCCTGAGTAATCAGCCGTTTGGCCTGTTTCAGGGCCTGGGTCAGCGCCTTGCTGTCGCCTTGCCACAGCGGCAACGGTGCGATCGGCAGCGGCTTTTTGTCTTTCAGGCGGATCAGCGCAAAGTCATAGGCGGCGGCGGCGGGCGGCACGATCCAGCCATCACCGTCCGGCTTCAGCTTTTTGCCCAGCTTGCTGTCGACCAGGGTCTCGATATTGCCGGTTTGATACTGCCAGGATTTATCGCCTGCCACGAAGCGCAAAGCGATGGCTTTATCCAGTTGCCCGGGCGGCGCCAGGACGCAGTGGCCGGCGGTCAACGCCAGGTGCGGGGAGATCAGCGTGGCGGTGCACAGATTGCCGCTGGCGGTTTCGACCTGGCCGATGGCCTGCCACGGCTGGGCGGCGGTATCCGTGACCTTGATTCGTTCATCTTTGCCGAAAAACAGACGCGTTTGCTCGGCCTTGGACGGGCCGTCGGCACGTGCCGCCTGAGCAGCGATGAGCGGGAGTGAGCACAGCAACAGTAAAACGGATATGCGCATAGATCTCTTGCCTGACAAATACGGATCATCCATAAACACACTGAATGCTAACTATAGACTGATTTAGCAGCCATGTGGATGGGCAATAATTGATTTTTCAATAATTTCCCGCCGGCGATGCGGCAGGCTACAGGTAAAAAAAGACGGCGATCAGTCCACAAAGGATCAGGGCGGTCAGAACGATCTCGAACAAGTAGCGGCGCAGCATCAATGAGAACCCCCCGATGAAAAAACACCCGGCGAACCGGGTGTCGTATACGTCAAGCCTGAAGCGGTGAGGGGACCCTCACGTCATTACGCTTTTTTGTGGCTGGCTTTCTTGTGGTGCTTTTTAGCCGCCTGGGCTTTTTGCGCCGGGGCTTTCTTACCGGCTTTTTTGTGATGCTTTTTGGCCGCCTGAGCTTTCTGAACCGGGGCTTTCTTGCCGTGGTGTTTCACCTGAGCTTTAGCCGGCGCAGCAGTGGCGGTGGTTGCGGTAGCCGCAGGTGCGGTGGTGGCAGCCTCGGCAGCGAAAGCCACGGAAGACAGACCCATTGCAGCGGCAACAACCAGAGCTAATACTTTTTTCATCGCAGAATCCTCAACATGACTTTTGGGTATCAACCCCACTGCGGGGCCGTTGAGATGATAGTAGGCAAACGGCGCCCGGCTTTCCGTGAGTGATTGGTTTCGGCTTGTAACCTAATGTACAGGGCGGCGGCGGCAAGGGGGATTGCTGCTATAATGACCGCCAGGCGCGATAAAAGGGATTTAAAATGAACGAGATAACGATTCGCTGTGGCGTGACTGAACAGGGCGAGGTGCCGCTGGCCTATGAGGACTGGGGCGATGAGGCGCACCCGCCGCTGCTGCTCATCATGGGCATCGGCGCACAGCTTCTGCTGTGGCCTGACGATTTCTGCCGTGCCCTGGTGGCCAAGGGGTTTCGGGTGATCCGTTATGACAACCGCGACGTTGGCCTTTCCGGCAAAACGCAGGCGCAACGCACGCAACCGTTGTGGCTGCTGATGCTGCGCGCCCAGCTCGGTTGGCAAACGCCGGTGCCTTATACCCTGGCGGACATGGCGGCGGACGCGACGCATCTGCTCGATCACCTGCGTATCCCACAGGCCCACGTCTTGGGCGCCTCGATGGGCGGCATGATCGCGCAGGTGCTGGCCGCCGACTATCCGCAGCGTGTCGCCTCGTTGTGCATCTTGTTCTCCAGCACCAATCAGCCACTGTTGCCGCCGCCGGCACCTTCGCTGCTGTGGCTGTTGGTGCGCCGACCTGCCGCCGATCTGACGCTGCAGCAGCGCCGCGAGGGGATGAAAGCCTTCCTGCGCGCGCTCGGCACCCGGTTTTACCCGCCGGAGGAGGCGGAGCTGGATGCGTTGGTGCATCGGCTGTTGAAGCGGGGCGTAGATCCTGAAGGCATGCAGCGGCAACTTTCCGCGTTGCTCGGCAGCGGCGATCTGCGTCGCTACAGCCGGCGCATTGCCGCGCCGACGCTGGTCATTCACGGCGATCGCGATCGGCTGGTGCGCAAGGCGGGCGGGGTGGCGATCGCCCGCGCGGTCGCCAACGCCAAATTACATATTATGCCAGGTATGGGGCATGATCTGCCGGCCCCGTTGAGGCCGCAGCTGGCGGCGATGATCGCCCGTCATGCGCTGGGATGAGAGGCCGGAATGTCAGCGTTTTTTGCTATTTTAGTTACAACATACTAATGGTGGGTGGCCACTCGCCACTCTGTAGCCAAAGCGATGTCAGCACAGAACGTGCGTTATGAAGCATTATCCGGTCTTGCAGGTGGGAAGAGGGCGCGGCAGGGCCGCGCCAGGGGAGATTACAGGTAGCGGTTTTCCAAATGCTGACGGAAGTAGCGTGGGTTGAGCGCTTCGCCGGTTGCGTTGGCGATCAGCGTCTCGGTCGGGAAACGGCTGCCGTGGCGCCAGATGTTGTGCTGCAGCCAGTGGAACAGCGGCTGCAGGTTGCCGGCGGCGATGTCCTCGCCGAGAGAAGGCAGGGCCTGACGCACGCTGTGGAACAGCTGCGCGGCGTACATCGCGCCGAGCGTGTACGTCGGGAAGTAGCCGAAAGCGCCGTCGGTCCAGTGAATATCCTGCATGCAGCCGTTGCGGTAGTTGCCGATGGTGTCGAGGCCGAGGTAAGCATGCATCTTCTCATTCCACAGCGCCGGAATGTCTTCCACTTCGATATCGCCTTCGATCAGCGCTTTTTCAATTTCGTAGCGCAGGATGACGTGGGCAGGATAGCTCACCTCGTCGGCGTCGACGCGGATCAGGCCCGGTTTAACGCGCTGGTTGAGGCGAATGAAGTTGGCTTCTTCCAGCGCCGGCTGTTCGCCAAACTGCGCGGTAACCAGCGGACGCAAGATTTTCAGGAATTCATTGCCGCGCGCCAGCTGCATTTCGAACAGCAGGCTCTGCGATTCGTGGATAGCGGTGGAACGGGCCAGGGCGACCGGCTGGCCGAGCAGATCGCGCGGCAGATTCTGCTCGTAGCGGGCGTGGCCGGTTTCATGCACGATGCCGAGCAGCGCGGTCAGAAACTCTTTCTCGTTGTAACGGGTGGTGATGCGCACATCTTCCGGCACGCCGCCGCAGAACGGGTGGGCGCTGACGTCGACGCGGCCGTTGTCGAAGTTGAAACCGAGCAGTTTCATCACGCTGAGGCTCAGCTGGCGCTGGGTATCCACATTGAACGGCCCCTGCGGCATCTGGCAAGGCTCATTGGCCTGCTTGGCCACCACGCGCTGCAGCAGATCCGGCAGCCAGGTTTTCAGATCGCCGAAGATGCGGTCGAGATCGCTGCTGCGCATGCCCGGTTCATACAGGTTGAGCAGGGCGTCGTAACGGCTGGTGCCGGCCGCCTGTGCGCGGATCTGCGCCTCTTCCCGACTGAGCTTGACCACCTCGCGCAGGTTCTCGACGAAGCCGTCCCAATCGTTGGCCGGGCGCTGGGCGCGCCAGGCGTGTTCGCAGCGCGCGCCGGCGAGCGACTTGGCTTCGACCAGCGACGCCGGCAGCAGCACGGCGTCTCCATATTGGCGGCGCATTTCGCGCAGGTTGGCGCGATCGATTTCGTCCAGCGTCTCTTGCTGTGCGCGATCCAACAGCTCGCCGGTGCTTTGTGCCGTTAAAATCTGGTGCTGCAGCACGCTCAGCTCGGCCAGCGCTTCGGAGCGCGCCTTGCTGCCGCCCGGTGGCATCATGGTTTGCATGTCCCAACCGGCGATGGCGGACAGGTGGCCGAAACGCGACAGCCGGCTGAACAGGGCGCGCAGGTGATCGTAAGCAGACGTGTTGGAATGTGCAGATGTCATTATTATTCGGCTCCAATGAGAAGGTCCGGCGGTATTACGCCAGATCGGCTTTTAAACTGAATGTCGGCTTCACCGGCCAGCAGAAACGGAAGCTGGCGCCGCCGAGCGAACTGCCTTCGACGAACACCTGTCCCTGGTAGGCGACGGCGATGGAATGGACAATGGCCAGCCCCAATCCGCAGCCGCCGGTAGCGCGATCGCGGCTGGGGTCGAGACGGACGAAAGGTTCAAACACCCGTTCGCGCTCTTCCGGCGGAATGCCCGGCCCGTCATCCTCGACCTGCAAGCAGGCGAGGTCGCCGTCAAACCACAGGCCCACGCGCAGACGCTGTTCGGAATAGCGCAGCGCGTTGTTGACCAGGTTATCGAGCACGCGCTCCATCAGGCGCAGATCGACGCCGCCGAAGTCGCCGACGTGCGGGATATCGAGCTGGATGTCGCGTTCCTGATGAATAAGACGGATATCATCGACCTTGTCCTCGAGCCACTTTGGCAGATCGATGGGTTCAATGTTTAACGCAACCTGCGGACGGTCCAGACGGGCATAGGTCAGCAGCTCGTCGATCAGCGACTCCAGCTGGCCAATATCGCGGTTCAACGCCTGCAGCTCGCTGTCGGACAGGTTATCGCTCATCTCGAGCCGATAACGCAGGCGCACCAGCGGCGTGCGCAGCTCGTGCGCGATGCCGTCGATCAGCTGTTTCTTGCTGGCGATCAGGGTGTTGACGTTGTCGGCCATTTGGTTGAACGCCACGCCGAGCCGGCTCAGGCTGGAGGTGGGATCGAAGTGGGTACGCTCATCCAGATGCCCGGCGCCGAGGCGCTGGGCGGCGTTTTCCAGCTTGAGCAGGTCTTGCCAGTGCGGCCGCATCCACAGGAACACCGGCAGCGCCAGCGACATGCCGATAAACACCAGCAACACCAGATCCAGCAGGCGCATCTGATGCAGATAGAACAGATAAGGAATGGGGCCGACCACCAACACGTAGTGGCTGCGCGGAATGCGCTGCATAAAGGTGTACTGATCGTCGAGGGCGATGATTTCCCCCAGCCGCAGCCGTTTTTTCAGATCCTCGCTCAGCTCCTGTTTGCCGAGCGGCTCGATATGCAGCTTGAACGACAGGTTGAGATCCAGCGTGGCGATGGTCTTGTTCCAGTCCTTCAGCGGGATTTCGCGCAGCTCGCTGCGCATCAGGTACAGCGAACTTTTCATCAGGTCGTCCATCGACTGGCGGCCGGCGCGCTCGGCGGTCACTTTGTACACCAGGCCGACCAGCATCGCCATCACCAGAAAACAGACGAACAGCAACAGGAAGAACTGGACGAAAAGTTTTCTCATTGTTGCACCGATGCCCAGGCGTTAGGGGCGAACAGATAACCTTTATTGCGCACGGTCTTAATGCGGAACGGCTCCAGCGCGTTGTCGTACAGCTTGCGGCGCAGGCGGGAGATCGCCACGTCGATGCTGCGGTCCATACCGTCATAGCTCACGCCGCGCAGGTTTTGCAGCAGCGCCTCGCGATCCATGATCTGCCCGGCGTGGGTCGCCAGTTCCCACAGCAAATCGAAATCCGAGGTGGACAGAGTGACGGTTTCTTCGCCCAGCGTGACCTGCCGGTTGACCGGATCGATGCACAACAGCCCGAAATGCAGCGCGTTGTGCTGGGTGAGCGGCTGAGCCGTCTCTTCTTTCGGCTGCTGGCTGTGTTGGCGCAGGTGCAAACGCAGGCGCGCCAGCAACACCGCCGGCGGCGTGGTTTTCAGGATATAGTCGTTGGCGCCCATTTCCAGCGACAGGATATGGTTCATGTCGCTGTCGAGCGAGGTGAGCAGCACGATCGGGCCGGGGAAGGTGGGGCGCAGATCGCGGCACAGCGTCATGCCGTCTTTGCCGGGCAGCATGATGTCCAGCAGCACCAAATCGGGTTGCTCGCGCTCGATGCGCGCCTGCGCGCTGTCGCCGCGAGGCTCGATCAGCACCTCGATGTCGTGTTTGCCCAGATAGGCGGCGATCAGTTTGCCGACTTCAGGATCGTCTTCCACAAAAACAATTTTATGCATATGCCCGTGTTTTAATAAGAAAAGCGGATTTCAGCATAGCGCGGCCTGCGAGGATGCGCCATGCGGATCTTTGCGTCAGCGCAGCGGCCGCCCGCCATCGACGCCGTGGGTGCGGCCGGTCACGTAGCGGCTCTCCAGCAGGTAGTTCACCAGGTTGACCACTTCGCTCTCGCCCGGCGCTACCTTCATCAGCGACTTCGCCAACGCCTGCTGGCGATAGGCTTCATCGTCGCCCGCATTGAAGATGATCAGCGCCGGCGCGATGGCGTTGACCTTGACCTCCGGCGCCAGCTTGCGGGCAAACGATCGGGTCATATTGTCCAGCGCGGCCTTGCTGGCGGCGTAGGCGATGTGTTTGTCGCTGCCTTTTTCCACCACGTAGTCGGTCAGATGGATAATGTCCGCGCCGGCCTGGCCCTGGCCGGTCAGGCAGGATTCGAGCAGCTGATTGAGCAAATAGGGCGTATAGACGTGAATCTGCAGCATCGCTGCCATTACCTGCTCCGGCGGCACCTCCGGCGACTCGGCCTGCCAGGCGCTGGCGTTGTGGATCACCGCGCGCAGTTTGGGCGCCACCTGCCGCACCCGATCGGCGAAAAGGTAGATGCCTTCGTGCGTGGAAAAGTCGCCCTGAATGCAGCAGGCGCCCAAGGCTTTCAACTCGGCCATCGCCGGATATTCGCTGCGATAGGCGATGATGACGGGAACGCCGCGCTCGAGAAACGCTTTGGCGAGCGCCAGCCCGATGCGCCGCGCGCCGCCGGTAATCAGCACCGGGGCAGAGTTGGGGTGTTCCATTGATTAAAGCTCCTGGACAGACTGGCAAACAATAGGGGAATTATGCCATTATACGGCGGAAAGTCGTTAAAGCTTCGCATGATTATCCATTTCTGGATGTAAGATCCCCAATGCATTTCAGGTTGTCGCCCGGCGGCGGCTTGAAAGACCACGGGTTAACACTGGCCATGAGAGGAATGAGGGGATGAACAGCAATCACCTTGCATCCATCGCGCGCAGTGAGAAAATCTGTTTCGACTACATGGATTTTCTGTCCGCATCGTGCAGGAAGCACTGGCGCTTTGTTGATGCTATTTATGGTGTGATGCCGATCTTCGGCATGGTGTTGAAATCGCGCGTGACCACGTCACAAACGCGCAAAGAGCAGTTGAAAGAGCTGGCGCTGCAGGTGGTGTCAACGCAGGTCAGCGATGAAACCAATATCGTGCGCCTGATTGACCTGGCGCAGCAACAGGGCCTGACGGTGTTTGATATTCAGCTGCCCTATGCGCTGGAGACTCAACAGCTGGCGGCCATTCAGAAAGAGTGCGCGGAAGGCATCGCGATTGCCCTGGTGGGTGAGCGTATGACCGTCACCATTCCCCCTAAAAGCTGATCGGGTACATCGACCGGCCGCCCGTTCATGGTTAGGCAATTGACTGTCCCGATGGCCTAACCATGAACGTGAAATTCCGCGCTGCGTAGCGGCCTGCCTTTAAAGCCGGGTCCCGGCATTGGGGCCGGAGCGCAGGGTATAAATACTGTCTATATGAATGAGCACCGCGTATTTCGGCGGCTTCATTCCATTTTTTTCTGCAAATGCCAACGCGTCGTCAAACGGCTTGCCCGCCAGGAACAGTTCCGGGGTGCCGACGAAGCGGTAACCGTCCAGCGCCTCGCGGTCGATGACCACGACGGCCATTTTCGATCCCTCCCTGATATTTTGCAGCGTCTGGCCACCGGTATTTTCGTTGTAAATCAGCGTACGGTCATCATAGAGGCGCAGAGAGCGCTTGGGGCCGATATCGGGCACGCCACTCGGGCTGCTGGTTGCCTGTACAGGCAGCTGTTTGGCCAGCATTTTCTTCATGTCGTCATTCAATTCATTCATTGGCAGATTACCCCTCAGGTCGTGGTGTCGTTGTTAATGCACAGTGGCGGAATGGTTTGCCGCGGGTGCGCAGACGCTGGTTTCCGGCAGCCGGTGTTCGCGCAGCACCTGCAGCGTCTCTATTCGGAAACGCAGCAGGTGCCGTTCGGCGACCTGCTGCATCTGTTCGCACAGCGAGGTATCGTCCATCACCTGCTCGATGGCGAGCCGGGCCTGATGCACGTGCGGCTCAACGCCGCGCAGGGGCTTTTGCCGCAGGCGCAGATGGGTCATGTTGTTGAACGTGACGATCAGCGCGGCAAGGGCTGACTCGAAAAGATTCAGCGCTTCAAATCTGGCGGTATAGTCCGTATTTAGCCAGGGTTTCTCGGCGAGGATCGCCTGAGCGACTTCCAGCGCCTGTTGATAGTGCGTCATTGCCAGGCGATCGCGTTGCTGATTGAACGCCGTGTTGCCTTCGGCGATCAGCGCTTCCCAGGCGGCAAACAGGGGGAGTGCGTGCAGCAGTTTTTCAGCCATGAAATGCCTTCCATTTTCAGCCTGTCTTAACAAGACCTCCTGATGTTTCTCATCGGGGGCCTCACCTGTGTCCTGCCGGTGATGCTATAAATGATAATGATAATTAATTGTATTTAAGATCGCAAGCGTGGCAATCGGCGGATCAATAGCGTGGAGAAAGGTAAAAAAGAGGAAAGCGGGGAAACGAAATGCGGCTGCAGGGCAGCCGCATTGGCAGGCGATGTTAGTGCAACATAAACCAGCCGGCAGGCAGCGTGGCCACCAGCAGCAAGAAGATGCTGCTCTTTTCCAGGCGATTCAGCAGATTGATATCCCGGTGGCCGCGGCGGGCATACATGAACACCAACAGCCCTGGCGCATACAGCAGCACCGACATCAGCAGGTGCATCAGCCCGGACGCGTACAGCAGCCACAGGCCATAGACACAGGCGCCGGTCGCGGCGAAGATCAGGCGCTTGTCGCGGCGGCGGTAAGCCACCTTGAACAGAAACGCGCCGACCAGGAAGTAAGGCACCAGGATCATTTCTGAAGCGATGGTCAACAGCGAGTTGTAGTTGCTGCCGGTCAGCCAGATCAGCACCAGCGCCAGCTGCACTGCGATGTTGGTCAGCCACAGCGAAGAGGACGGGGCGTGATGGCGGTTCTGCTTGCCGAACACGCGCGGAAACGCGCCGTGCTGCGCGGCCAGCAGCGGTACTTCGGCCGCCATGATGGTCCAGCTCAGGTAGGCGCCGCACACGGAAATGATCAGGCCGGCGGCGATAAGCACGTCTCCCCACGGGCCAATCAGTTCCACCATCAGCACCGCCATCGACGGGTTGCGCATTTCGGCCAGTTCGCTGCGCGGCACCACGCCCAGCGACAGCAACGTGACCATCAGATACACCGCCAGCGCCGACAGCACCGCCAGCATGGTGGCGCGGCCCACGTCTTTCTTATTACGGGCGCGGGCGGAAACCACTACGGCGCCTTCCACGCCGATAAACACCCACAGGGTGATCAGCATGGTGTCCTTGACCTGTTCCCACACCGGTTTGCCTAAGGCGGTGCCTTTGAAATCAAGTGTGAACACGTCCATTTTAAAGGCGATCGCCGCCAGAACGGCGAACATCCCCAGCGGCAGCAGCTTGGCCAGGGTGGCCGCCAGATTGATGCTGGCCGCGGTTTGCACGCCGCGCAACACCAGCGCATGCACGATCCACAGCAGGGCGGATTCGGCGATCAGCGCCTGCCAGGTATTGCCGTCACCGAGAATGACGCTGCCGCCGCGATCGGTGAAGATACTCAGCGCCGCGAACACGATCACCAGATATGAGACGTTGGCGATCACGGCGCACAGCCAGTAACCCCAGGCGGAGCAGAAGCCCACCAGCTCGCCGAACCCTTCCTTGGCGTAGGTGAAGATGCCGCCGTCCAGATCCGGACGCAAACGCGTAAGCAGCAGCATGGCGAAGGCCAAAAACAGAATGCCGACGCCGGTGATCCCCCAGCCCAGCAGCAGCGCGGCGGGGCTGGCGACCTGCGCCATGTTTTGCGGCAGACTGAACACGCCGGCGCCCAGCATCGAGCTGAGCACCAAAGCGGTTAGCGCGGTAAGACCGAGTTTTTTTTCCAATGACGGATCCTGAACGCAGAATAAACAACTGGAAGGGAACTGCTTGGTGGCAACAATGTATTAACAACCACTGCGCGAATAGACAATAGCCCTAAAAATTGGCGCAAATTTTACGGAGGGATGATTAGAGATGCAATGATTGAATATGCGGAATTTACAAAAAACTATTCAACGCGCGATGAAAAAAGCGGCAATAAAAACGGGCAGCTCAAGGGCTGCCCGATGGTAAACCGAAAAGCGGGTTTTATTTGAACAGATCGGCGCTGACGGTCAGGTTGCCGCCGCTCTTGTTCTGCCACTGGCGGGTGACGTGGTAGTACTTGGCGCCTTTCTCGGCCGCGCGTTTCGCCACTTCGGTGGAGACATCGGTCATGCTGTTGAAGTGGCCGGTGAAGGTGACGGAATCGAACGGCACCATCTGCGCGGCGGTCACGCTGTTCACTTCCTGGATCTTGGTGCCGTTAGGCAGCGTGACGGTATAGCGTTGGCCGGTAGAGGACTGGGTTTCGAAGAAACGGCCCACGTCGCGGCTTGGCGAACCGGAAGACGCGACGCCAGGAATTTCGACTTTCGCGGCAGCGGCGCCACCGGCGGCCAGCGCGGCGCGGCCGGCGTCAGAATCGGCCGGAATGGCATCCGGGCTCTGCACGCGGCGTTTTGGCGCATCGGCCTTATAGATGTAGGCGGTGACGAACTGGTTACCGCCGGAGTTGGCGTCAACCTGGCGCACGATGAAGAAGGATGCAGCACCTTTTTTCTTCGCTTCTTTGGAGATGGCGTCGTTGATGTCCGGCTGGCTGCGGTAGAAACCGCTGACGCTCACGGTATCGTAAGGCTCCAGCAGATAGGCTTCATCTTTAGGCAGTTCGTTCACGCCGTTAAATACGCGGTATTTTGGTGTTTTGCTCACTTCTGGCGCATCTTTATGATAAAGGTCTGCGGTGACGCGCCAGTTGCCGCCGTTGTTGCTGTTGTTGCTGTCCTGGATATAGAAGGAATCGGCACCCAGTTTGTCTGCACGGCGGGAGACGGCGTCGACAGCTTCATTGATGGCATTGAAGCGGCCGGTAATCGTGATGCGATCAAACGGCTTCAGCGCCGCTGCTTTCTCAGGAGTTAACTCCTGCGCCGCATGAGCAGACAGCGCGGTGAGTGATAACAAGGCTGACGCGATGATCGTGGTCTTCAGCTTCATAAAAAATCCTTTCGCCTAGCGCATTAACGTTTATAACGTACTGAACTGTTTAAGTGTAATTCAGCCGTCGATTATTACATGTAATTCTGAAAACTGTCTCAGCATTTTATGTTATCCCGTGCGACAAATCGCCGACGGTGACGCGGGCCGCACGGATGGCGCCATCGTCATAAGTTTCCATAATAAGGCTCTGGTGTCATTAATGTTAATTATTCACAAAATGATAACTTTTATGCTTTTTCACCGCGCGTGGCCATAAATCGTTACGCCGGGCGTAAACCTCTTGTCACGCAGAATGCGCTGTTCTGTATGGATTTTTTCACGGTAAATTGCGATTTGTCATATCACGCGCGGCGTTTTTATGTAAAAACAGAGCTGAATGCGTAAGCAATTATGGATCATCGACCTTATTTTCAGTAGGTTATAGTTGGCGTCTGAAATCAGTGCGGGCAAGTTAACGCCTCGCTCGCCGCTGGCGTCATGCTATGGGCAGGAAAATAATAAACATCATCCAAGACAGGTGAGAAGGGAACATTATGCGTATTGGTGTACCAAGAGAGCGGTTGGCCAATGAAGCCCGGGTCGCAGCCACGCCGAAAACGGTGGAACAACTGCTGAAGCTGGGTTTTACCGTCGCGATTGAACGCGGGGCGGGCAAACTGGCCAGTTTTGAGGACGTCGCCTACGAAGCCGCCGGTGCGGCGCTGGTCGACGAAAGCGAAGTGTGGCAGTCGGATCTGATCCTGAAAGTCAACGCGCCGCAAGACGACGAGATCGCCTTGATGCGCGAAGGCAGCACGCTGGTCAGCTTTATCTGGCCGGCGCAAAATCCCGAATTGATGGCCAAGCTGGCGGCGCGCAACGTCACCGCGCTGGCGATGGACTCGGTACCGCGCATCTCGCGCGCCCAGTCGATGGATGCGCTGAGCTCGATGGCCAACATCGCCGGCTACCGCGCGATCGTCGAAGCGGCGCATGAGTTCGGCCGCTTCTTCACCGGCCAGATTACCGCCGCCGGCAAAGTGCCGCCGGCCAAGGTGATGATCATCGGTGCCGGCGTGGCCGGCCTGGCGGCGATCGGCGCCGCGGGCAGCCTCGGCGCCATCGTGCGCGCCTTCGACACCCGCCCGGAAGTGAAAGAGCAGGTGCAGAGCATGGGCGCGGAATTCCTCGAGCTGGATTTTGAAGAGGAAGCAGGCAGCGGCGACGGTTACGCCAAAGTGATGTCTGAAGCCTTTATCAAGGCCGAGATGGCGCTGTTCGCCGCGCAGGCGGCGGAGGTCGATATCATCGTCACCACCGCGCTGATCCCGGGTAAATCGGCGCCGAAGCTGATCACCAAAGAGATGGTGGCGTCGATGAAACCGGGCAGCGTGATCGTCGATCTGGCGGCGCAAACCGGCGGCAACTGCGAACTGACGGTGGCCGACACCATTACCGTGACCGACAACGGCGTGAAAATCATCGGCTACACCGACCTGCCGAGCCGCTTGCCGACGCAATCTTCGCAGCTTTACGGCACTAACCTGGTCAACCTGCTGAAGCTGCTGTCGAAAGAGAAAAACGGCGAGATCGACATCGATTTCGACGATACGGTGATCCGCGGCGTTACCGTGGTGCGCAGCGGTGAAATCACCTGGCCGGCGCCGCCGATCCAGGTTTCCGCTCAGCCGAAAGCGGCGCCCGCCGCTGCACCGGTGGCCAAACCCGAAGCCAAACCGACCTCGCCGTGGCTGAAGTACGGCCTGATGGCCCTGGCGATCCTGCTGTTCGGCTGGCTGGCGGACGCGGCGCCGAAAGAGTTTCTGTCGCACTTTACCGTGTTCGCGCTGGCCTGCGTGGTCGGTTACTACGTGGTCTGGAACGTCAGCCATGCGCTGCATACCCCGTTGATGTCGGTCACCAACGCGATCTCAGGAATTATCGTGGTCGGTGCGCTGTTGCAGATCGGCCATGGTGGCTGGGTGAGTTTCCTCTCCTTTATCGCCGTGCTGATCGCCAGCATCAATATTTTCGGTGGGTTCACCGTCACTCAGCGCATGCTGAAGATGTTTCGCAAGAACTAAGGGGTAACAAATGTCTGGAGGATTGGTTACAGCTGCATACATTGTTGCCGCTATTTTGTTTATTTTCAGCCTGGCGGGCCTGTCGCGCCATGAAACGTCGAAGCAGGGCAACCTGTTCGGCGTCGCCGGCATGGCGATCGCGCTGATCGCCACCATTCTGGGGCCGGATTCCGGCAACGTTGGCTGGATCATCATCGCCATGATCATCGGCGGCTCGATCGGCGTCTATCTGGCCAAGAAGGTCGAGATGACCGAAATGCCGGAGCTGGTGGCGGTGCTGCATAGCTTCGTTGGCCTGGCAGCGGTGCTGGTCGGTTTCAACAGCTACCTGGAACACGGCGCGCCGATGGAGCCGGTGATGGCGAACATCCATCTGACCGAAGTGTTCCTCGGCATCTTTATCGGCGCGGTAACCTTCACCGGTTCGATTGTCGCCTTCGGCAAGCTGCGCGGCATCATCTCTTCCAAACCGCTGATGCTGCCGAACCGCCACAAGCTGAATCTGGCGGCGCTGGTGATCTCGTTCCTGCTGCTGTTGGCGTTCGTGCGTACCGACAGCGTGGGCTGGCAGGTGGTGACGCTGCTGCTGATGACGGCGATCGCACTGGCTTTCGGCTGGCATCTGGTGGCCTCGATCGGCGGCGCCGACATGCCGGTGGTGGTGTCGATGCTCAACTCCTACTCGGGGTGGGCGGCGGCCGCGGCGGGCTTCATGCTGAGCAACGATCTGCTGATCGTCACCGGCGCGCTGGTGGGCTCTTCGGGTGCGATCCTGTCTTACATTATGTGTAAGGCAATGAACCGCTCGTTTATCAGCGTGATCGCCGGCGGTTTCGGCAGTGACGGTTCGTCTACCGGCGATGCCGAAGAGATGGGCGAATACCGTGAAACCACGGCGGAAGAGGTGGCCGAGCAGCTGAAGAATTCCACCTCGGTGATCATCACGCCGGGTTACGGCATGGCGGTGGCGCAGGCGCAATATCCGGTGGCGGAAATCACCGAGAAACTGCGGGCGCGCGGCGTGAAGGTGCGCTTCGGCATTCACCCGGTCGCGGGGCGTCTGCCGGGCCACATGAACGTGCTGCTGGCGGAGGCGAAGGTGCCGTACGACGTGGTGCTGGAGATGGATGAAATCAACGAAGATTTCCCGGATACCGACACCGTGCTGGTGATTGGCGCCAACGACACGGTAAACCCGGCGGCGCTGGAAGATCCGCGCAGCCCGATCGCCGGCATGCCGGTATTGGAAGTGTGGAAAGCGCAGAACGTGATCGCGTTTAAACGCTCGATGAACACCGGCTACGCCGGCGTGCAGAACCCGCTGTTCTTCAAAGAGAACACCCAGATGCTGTTCGGCGACGCCAAAGACAGCGTGGAAGCGATTCTGCGGGCATTGCAAAAGTAGTTGGGCAACCAAAAAAATGGGCCGCTTATTAGCGGCCCGTTTTTTTATGCGTGAAGGTTAATCTTCGTCGTCGTGCTCATCGTCTTCATCCGCCTCGATCGGGCAGTTGAAGTTCTCCGGCTTAATCACCAGCAGATCGCATTTCAGATGGTCGATCACATGTTCCGCGGTGTTGCCGATAAAGGCCGCTGAAATGCCGGTGCGGCCCAGGGTGCCCAGAACCACCACGCCGGCCTGCAGGTGTTCGGCCAGATCGGGGATCACCTCTTCCGGCAGGCCTTTTTCCACGTGGGTGAACTCTTCCTTAATGCAGAATTTCTGCCGCAGTGCCTTCATGGCGATCAGATGCTGGCCGCGGATGGCGTCGTTGTAGACGCTCGGATCGAAATCGGGCAGCTCGATGGCGATGTTGATCGGGGTAACGGGATAGGCGCCGACCAGGTGAACCTCGGTCTGGTTGACGTTCTGCGCCAGTTCGACGGTTTCTTGCACCAGTTTGATATTGAGCGGGTCGTGATAGGGTTCTTCGCTGGACAGGTTGACCGCCACCAGCGCTTTGCCGCCTTCCGGCCAGGGTTGGTCTTTTACCATCCACACCGGGCAAGGGCATTTGCGCAGCAGGTGCCAGTCGGTGGGGGTGAAGATCACCGACTCCAAGCGGTCGTGCTGGTGCGCCATTTTCAGCAGAAGATCATGCTGGCCGGAAAGCACTTCCTGAATGATGGCTTCGAAGGGGCGGTTATGCCAGACCACTTTGATTTCGATCGGCACGCCGTCGTTGAGATAGAAACGGCACTGCTCGTTGATCCAGGCGGCGCGTTGGCTGATCACACCTTGCCGCATCGACGTTCTTTCGTCCGGAGAGAGCAGGGTCGTCATTTCGTAAGAGAAGTCATAAATGGGCAGGAAGGCTTTGATGCGCCCGCCGTTCCGTTTTACCAGGTACACGGCGCGGCGCAATGCCGGCTGATCGTCCTGATTGGGGTCAATAGCCACCAGAAGATTCTGATACTTCGCCATAGGGCCTCCTTACAGCTGAAATCAACAGTCTGTTAATTTACAGAGTAACCCAACATTGAAAAACAGAACAACAACAGAAGCGTGCCGGATCAACAATTTCGGTGAAATGTTGATCCGGCAGGGGAATCAGGCGTTGACGGTCACGTTGATGCGTGGCGTACCGGCCAGCACCGACAGGGCGTCGGCGTTTTCGATGGTGATGTATTTGCCTTTCACGCTGAGGATTTCGCTTTTCTGGAAGCGGCCCAGCAGGCGGCTGATGGTTTCCACCGTCAGACCGAGGTAGTTGCCGATGTCGCCGCGGGTCATGGTCAACCGGAACTCGCGCGGCGAGAAGCCACGCTCCGCGAAGCGGCGCGACAGGTTGTAAACGAACGCCGCCAGGCGCTCTTCGGCGTTTTTCTTCGACAGCAGCAGGATCATGTCCTGGTCGCCTTTGATCTCGCCGCTCATCAATCGCATGATCTGCTGACGCAGGTTAGGCATTTTGCCGGACAGATCGTCGAGGGTTTCGAATGGGATCTCGCACACCATCGAGGTTTCCAGCGCCTGAGCGAAACTTGGGTGCTTCAGACCGCCGATGGCGTCGAAGCCCACCAGATCACCCGCCAGATGGAAACCGGTGATTTGCTCGTCGCCTTGCTCGGTGATGGTGTAGCTTTTGATGGTCCCGGAACGGATCGCGTACAGCGACTTCAGCTCGTCGCCGGCCTTGAACAGGGTCTGGCCTTTCTGGATGGGCTTTTTCCTCTCGATAATGTTGTCGAGCTGGTCCAGCTCGTGGGCATTAAGGGTGAAAGGAATGCACAGCTGGCTGATGCTGCAGTCCTGGCAATGGATCGCACAACCACCAGACTGGATACGACGAATCACGCGTTTTTCCGGGATCATAGATTACGCTCATTCAATAATTGATATGAGTCAATTTTAACATCTTTTGCTGCAGCTGATAAGGGTGGCATTAGCATGAATAGGGGTATTGTGTGCGAATTTTGCGCACACATGCCGCCGATTATTCTGTATCGCGCTGAAGTCGCTAGATTTATTTGGCACTTATGCGCAACGTGCGGTCGCCATTCCGGCGGCATAGGGCAGGGCAATCGGCGCGGCGGCAGGGGCGTTGATTGGCGCCGCATCCGGTCATGCCGGCCCCGGCGCGCTGATCGGCGCGGGCGGCGGATTGCTGGTCGGCAGCGCGATGGCCAATAACTCGGCCTGGCGCAGCAGCGATGACCTGCAAGACCGCTACGATACCGTGTATACGCAGTGCATGTACGCCAAAGGTAACCAGGTGCCGGTGGCCTACGGTTATGGTGAGGCCACCTCATCGCCGGTGCCGCCGGACTACTATCCCGCCGCCCCGGCGGAGGGCGTCCCGCCGGACTATGTGCCGCGTTAGTGCGAGAGCAGATCCTGCGGCAGGTAACCTTCGTGCTGCAGCAGCCACTGCTTGCGCTGCACGCCGCCGGCATAGCCGGTCAGCGCGCCCTGCGAACCGATCACCCGGTGGCAGGGCACCACGATGCTGATCGGATTCGAACCGTTGGCCATGCCAACCGCGCGTGAGGCGGTTGGGCGGCCGATGCGTTGCGCCAGCTGGCCGTAGGTCAGGATTTCGCCGCAGGGGATTTGGCGCAGCTGTTGCCACACGGTGCGTTGGAACTCGGTGCCGGCGGTCATCACCGGCAGCCGATCGATAATGTCCAGTTCACCGGCGAAATAGCGTTGCATCGCGTCGGTCAGCCCGCTGGGATCGCGCTGCTCACGCAGGGTGAAGCGATCGGCGCGGTAGTGGGTATTCAGCAGCTTCATCAGGCGCGCTTCGTGATCGGTCCAGTCAATCGCCCGCAGGCGCCCCTGTTCATCGGCAATCAGCACCAGTTCTCCCACCGGCGTGGCGGTACGATCAATCAAAAAAGTCTGCATATGGATCACTCCTCGGTTTGGTATGGCGATTATCGCATGAAAGCGGGGGAAGCGATGGCGAATTTCGGACATGCTGATGGGCAACCGTAGGGTTGCCCAAATAGCCGGCTCAGGGTAAGTCGGGGAGTCATTGCACGTTAAATTTATAAAATAAATTTATAAGTCATCAAGGCAGGTTGTGTCTTGTTTATTATTTCATCAGACATTAACGCTTTGGCGTTACTTATAGCTGATGGTCACGCGCTTTAAATAGGGATCGTTATTCACCATTTCGCTGGTGACGGCAGAGACTAATTCTTTTGGCATTTCTTTTAACGAAGAGGAAATATACCCGTTCTGATATTCCGTCACTTTACCGAAGCAGTTGGAGATAAGCTGTTCATCCTGATGAGTGATGGTGCAGGCCGGGGTGGTAATGGCGCCGGTGAAGCGCACGAAGCCGGAGGCGACCGGGCTGCCGGAAAGCGGTTTTGCTTGCAGAGCGAAGGGCAGAATGACCAATGCGCTTAATACGGCTAAGTAATGGTTCATACGCTGTTCCTCTCAGAGTAAAAATGCTGCCAATTAAAAAACAAGCACGCTTGTTTTCATCAAATAAGCTATTTCGCCTGGCGAAATAAAAACGAATGGGCAAAAATCCTACTGCCTGCATCCAATGAATTTGATAATAGGGAGGCAGGGTGAGTAAAACCATGATTTGGATCATAGTGAAGACCGGTTAATGGTTTCCGGCGCGGGCAGGGTAAAAGGCTGTGATCGTTCTCTCAGGAAAGCGGGAATGGCGGGGTGTTTTCGCCCCCGTGGTGTCGCCACTGAAACCGGGGGCGAGTGCGGGGTTACAGCATGCCGCTGCTGCCGCAGATGCGGATCTTTTCCGCCACCACTTCTTTCATCGCCAGCTTGCCGGGGACGATATATTTGCGCGGGTCGTTGGCATCCGGATGCTGTGAAAAGTAGCTTTTCACCGCATCGGCGAAGGCGATTTTCAGTTCGGTGGCGACGTTGACTTTGCAGACGCCGAGCGAGATCGCGCGTTTGACCATCGCTTCCGGAATGCCGGAGGCGCCGTGCAGCACCAGGGGCACGTCCACCTGTTCGCGGATCAACGCCAGGCGCTCGAAGTCCAGCTTCGGCTCGCCGTGATACAGACCGTGGGCGGAACCGATCGCCACCGCCAGCGAATCGATGCCGGTGGCGGCGACGAACTCGCGTGCCGCCACCGGGTCGGTATAGAAACTGTCCGCCGTATCGACGATCAGATCGTCTTCCTGCCCACCCAGGCGGCCCAGTTCCGCTTCCACGCTGGCGCCATAGCGGTGGCACAAGGCGACCGCAGCAGCCACTTTGGCGATGTTCTGCTCGAACGGCAGATCGGAACCGTCGATCATCACCGAGCGGATGCCGCTTTTCACCTTGTGCTCGATGTCGTCCAGCTCCTCGTGATGATCCAGATGCAGCGCCAGCGGCAAATCGTAGTGGTGCGCGGCCGATTGGCAAATGCCGATCAGGCAGTCGGTGCCGGCGTAGCTGAAGGTGCCGGGCGTGCCGGCCATGATCACCGGCGAGCGCAGCTCGGCGGCGGTTTCCGCCACCACCTGCACGGTTTCCAGATTGTGGACATTAAACGCCGGGACGGCGTAACCCTGGCGCTGCGCCTTGAGCAGCATTTCTCTGTTGGCTATCAGATACATGGGATCTCCTTACAGCACGGGGGAAGGGAAACGGTAAATCGTCACGCCTTTCACCACCCGGTTAACCTCGCCGGTCGGGCAAGGGTTGTCTGGGGTCAGTCCCAGCGCCAGCGAACTCTCGAAGGCCAGCATCTGGGTGAACAGCAGATACGGGAACAGCAGCCAGATGTCGTCCGTGGCCTGGTGCATAGGCAGCAGGGCATCGCACGGTGTCCGGGGCTCGCCGGTCAAACCGACCAATTGCATCACCAACCCGTCGCGCTGCAGCTCGTTCCACAGATCGCGGTCATACTGGCGGGCATAGTCGTCGTGGGAGAACATCACCACCACCAATGTTTGGCCGTCGACCATAAATTTCGGGCCGTGGCGCAGGCCGAGCGGCGAGTCGTAGCGCGTAACGATGCGCCCGGCGGTCAGCTCCAGCATCTTGAGCGAGGCCTCTTCCGCCAGGCCGGTAAAGCAGCTGCCGCCGAGGGTGATATAACGGCGGAAACCGCTGGCGGCCAGCGCCTTTACCTGTGGCTGCAGCGTTTCGCGCAGTGCGCGGCAGCGCTGCACCAAGGCGTTCAGCGGCACCTGGGCGGCCTCAAGCGAAAGCGGGCCGAGCAGCAGCGCGGCGCTCAGCATCATGCAGCTGAAGCTGGAGGTCATGGCGAAGCTCTGATCGTTGGAGCCTTGCGGCATCACCAGCGAACAGACGTTGTCGCGCCGATGCGCATACTGCGCCAGCTTGCTGTCCGGGTTGCAGACCAGCATCAGGTGGTAGCTTTCCGGCAGCAGCTGGTCGGCCAGCTCCACCGTCGCCACGCTTTCCGGGCTGTTGCCCGAGCGGGCGAAGGAGACCAGCAGCGTCGGCCGCTCAGGAGCGAGATACTGCCGCGGGTTGGCGACGATATCGGTGGTGCCGTAGGCCGCCACGTCGCGGCCGGTTCGTTCGCGCAGCCAGGGCGCCAGGGCGCGGCCGGCGAACGCCGAGCTGCCGGCGCCGCACAGCACGATTTGCAGCCGAGGATTGGCCAACAGCGGCGCCAGGAACGGCTGCCACTGCGCCTGTTGATCCTGCAGTTGCCGGTGCAGCGCCGCCCACAGATCCGGCTGCTGCCAAATCTCTGCGGCGGTGTGCCAGGCGTTGCGCTGCTTCAGCCAATCCGCCTCGTAAGAGAAATACGCGTTCATGATGACAACTCCTTAAAAGCCTCGGTTAACGGTCGGCGATAATCACGTCGATCCCTAAATGGTGCAGCGCCTGCAGATAGTGTTCCGGAATGCGGCTGTCGGTGACCAGGCGGTGGATCTGGCCGATTTCGCGGATCATGCAAAAGCTGGTGCGGCCGAATTTGCTGGCGTCGGCGATGGCGATCACTTCGCGAGCTACCTCGCACATCACGCGGTTCAGCTGCGCTTCGCCCGGATCCGGCGTGGTGATGCCGCCCGCCAGATCGAAACCGTCGACGCCGAGAAACAGCTTGTCGAACCGGTACTGGCGCAGCTGCTGTTCGGCGGCGGGGCCGTACAGCGACCAGGCCTTGCGGCGCACGCTGCCGCCGACCACCATCAGATCGATCTGCTCGTTGTTGGCCAGCTCGAAGGCGATGTTCAGCGCGTTGGTCATCACCACCAGATCCTTTTTCCCCGCCAGCTGCGGCGCCATCTGGCTGGTGGTGGAGCCGGAGTCGAGGATGACGGCGTCGCCGTCTTCAATCAGCGCCGCCGCCGCGCAGGCGATGGCGTGTTTTACGTCGCGGTTGATGCGGCCCTTGTCCTGCAGCGGGCGATCGAAGGCGAACTGTTTGTTCAACATGGCGCCGCCGTAAGCGCGCACCGCGCAGCCGTGTTTTTCCAGCTGGCGCAGATCGCTGCGGATGGTGACGCTGGACACCGAAAACTGCTGGCTGAGCTGTTCCACGCGCACCGAGCCTTCGCGGCACAGCTGGTCGATAATTAATTCCCGGCGTTTTGCGGTATTGATCATTAACGCAGACTCCTGATTTACCTGTAGCCGTGCCCGACCGCGGCTTAATAAGCCGCAGCGATACCGACCGGAGCGCTTTCAGTTGTTCGTGACGAATTACAGCAAACGAAATACTGAAATGCAATCGATTAATTTTAAAATATCTATATCTATCAGTTGTTTATATTTAATTTTGCTTTCGGTTTAGCGGTAACCGAAAGCGGTATTAACACAAAGTGAAAACGGCAAATTCGTTATTTTTCAGTCGACAATTCTCGCGATGGCCTTATTCGGCCCTGCGGCGGCGAAAGCCGCAGCGAGCATTCGACAGCTGCTGGGCTTTCACTGTTTTTTATGCCGCCGCCTGTAATAGCGCCGCGCCACGCACGCCGCTGCTGTCACCGTGCACCGGCGGGAATACCGCTGCCGGTTCCGCGCCCGGCAGCAGCCAGTGCCGCATCGCCGTCGGCAGCAGCCGATACAGCTCGCCGACGTTCGACAACCCACCGCCCAACACGAAGGCGTCGACGTCCAGCAGCAGCTGCAAACCGGCCAGCGCGCTGGCCAGAATGTCGACGTAGACGGTCATCAGCCACTGTGCGAGCGTATCCCCCGCGCGATAGCTGGCGACCAGCGCCGGCACGTCGGCGGCCGGATGGGCAAGGTGGCGGCTCAGCGCCAGCAGCCCGCTGCCGGAGACGTAGCGTTCAAAGCAGCCGGTCAGCCCGCAGTTGCAGCCGAACAGCGGCAGATCGTAACGCTGCGCCAGCTGGGCGGAGATCGGCATATGGCCCCATTCGCCCGCCAGCCCGTTGCGCCCCTTGTGCAATTGCCGGTTCACCACCAGGCCACCGCCGGCGCCGGTGCCGATGATGGCGCCGAACACCAGCGGCAGATGGGCGGTTTGCGGCGTGCTGGCTTCCGACAGCGCGAAACAGCGGCAGTCGTTCTCGATGGCGATCGGCCGCGCCAGCGCCTGCGTCAAATCATCCGCCAGGCAATGCCCGGTCAGGCAGGGCACGTTGATCGCCAGCTGGCGGCGACTGACGGGATCGGTGATCCCCGGCAGGCCGATGCCGATGCTGCCGCGCGTATGCAGCTCGCGGTCCGCCTGCTCGACCAGCCCGGCGATGCAGGCCACGAACTCGCCATAATCGCCGGTTGGGGTGCGCACGCGCTGGAGCAGCACCTGATTGAGCCGGCGATCGTAAGCGGCCATTTCGATCTTGGTGCCGCCGATGTCGAAGCCGTAACGCATCTCTCTCGTGCTCATGGTCAGGCTCCGTTCAGGGCGATCACCGCCGCTTCGCGGCGCGCGCGTTCGGCGGCGAACACCATCAGGTGGCTCTCCAGCGCTTCCGCCGGGCCGGCCAGCACCTGGCTCGGATCGTTGGCGCGAATGGCCGCGATAAAGTGCTGCATCAGGTAGTAGTCACCGCCGCCGTGGCCGGCCATGGCGTGCAGATCCTGGCCGGCGTCGGTGTCGTAATGCGTTTCGCCGTCGTCGAGGAACGAGGTGATGCGGATATGGCGGCCGTCGCCTTCCAGGCAGCCGCGGCTGCCGAAGATGCGGGTGTGGCGATCTTCGTGGCGGGTAAAGGCTGTCATGGTGAACGACGCGGTACGGCCGCCGGCGAACTGCATGTTGACCACCTGATGATCGACCACGTTATTGTCGCAGCGGTAAACGCAGCGGCCGTAGGGCCCGTCGCGCAGCGCCGCCCGCAGCGTCGTCTGGTCGGGTTCTGGCGTCAGCACGCGCAGAAAGCCGGGCGTGGCCTTGTGGTCGTCGCCCAGATAGATGCGTTTGGCGGAATAGGGGCAGGACGCCTCCACCGCGCAATCCAGGCAGTTGTCCGCCGCGCCGTCCGGTTGGTTTTCCCGGCGGAAGTGGCGCAGGTTGCCGAAGGAGCTGACCTGTTCGCAGGGCTGCTCCATCACGTAGCGGATCCAATCGATGTCGTGGCAGGATTTCTGCAGCAGCATAAAGGCGGCCTGCCGATCGTTGCGCCAGTTGCCGCGCACGAAGGAGTGCGCCTGATGCCAGTAGCCGACCGGCTCCAGGTGTTGCAGGCTGACGATGTCGCCGATCGCGCCGTCGCGCAGCAGCTGCTTGAGCTTTTGGGTATAGCGGGTGTAGCGCAGCACGTGGCCGACCGAGAAGATCAGCTTTTGGCGCACCACCTCGGCGACGATGGCGCGGCACTCGTCGGCGTCCGGCGACAGCGGCTTTTCCAGCAGCATGGCGTAGCCCTGGCGGGCGAAGGCCAGCGCCGGTTCCAGGTGCATCTGATCCTGAGTACAGATCAGCACCGCGTCGGCCAGCTTGCCGGCATCGGCGGCCTGGCGCCAGTCGGTGAAGACGTTTTCCGGCGCGATGGCGTGCTGTGCCACGAACTGCTCGCGGTAGGCGTCGCGCGGTTCCGCCACCGCCACCACCTGCATCAAATCGGGGTGCGCCAGCGCATAGCGCGAGTAGATTTCACCGCGCGCGCCGGCGCCGACTACCAGTACCCGCACCGGGCGCTGGGCAACGTTATTGGATTGTGTTGACGACATTGCTGATACTCCGCTGTTGTTATTTGAGGTTTTGGCCGCTGAGCTCGTCGAACAAATGTGCGCGCGTCAGATCGAATGCCAGATGAACGCTTTCGCCGAGGCGCGGCTCCCAGTCCGGCAGCGACGCCATGCGCAGCACGAAGCGCAGGTCGGCCAGTTCGCAGTGCAGCAGCTCCTCGTTGCCCATGCGCTCGATGGTGACGATCTGCGCCGGGAAGCAGTTGGCACTGCCGGGCGCGCACAGCCGCAGGGATTCCGGCCGGATACCGAGGCATACCCGCGCATGCGGATAGTCCGCCAACTGCCGTTGCAGCGCCGGCGGCAGCTCGAGCGGGTGCTGCCGGCCGATGCGCAGCCGCACCGTTTGGCCGTCGCGCACGATCGCCAGATCGTGCAAATTCATCGACGGGCTGCCGATAAACTCGGCGACGAAACGGTTGGCGGGGTGGTGATACAGGTTGATCGGCTTATCCACCTGCATGATGGCGCCGCGGTTCATCACGCAAATGCGATCGCCCATGGTCATCGCCTCGACCTGATCGTGGGTGACGTACACCATGGTGGCGGCGGCGCCTTCCTGTTTCAGCTGATTGTGCAGTTCAATCAGCTGTACGCGCATCGACACCCGCAGCTTGGCGTCGAGGTTGGACAGCGGCTCATCGAACAGGAACACCTTGGGCTTGCGCACGATGGCGCGGCCGACCGCCACTCGCTGGCACTGGCCGCCGGAGAGCTGGCCCGGCTTGCGCTGCAGCAGGTTGGTGATCTCCAGCTTTTCCGCCGCGTCGCGCACCCGGCGGTCGATCTCGGCCTTGCTCTCTTTGCCGATCAGGCCGAACGCCATGTTCTTGTACACCGTCATGTGCGGGTACAGCGCATAGTTCTGGAACACCATGGCGACGCCGCGATCCTTCGGCATGCTGTCGTTGACGCAGCGATCGTGGATCAGGATCTGCCCCTCGCTGACACTCTCCAGCCCGGCGATCATCCTCAGCAGGGTGGATTTGGCGCAGCCGGACGGGCCGACGAACACCATAAATTCCCCGTCCTCAATGTCCAAATTGACGCCGTGCAGCGCGTGGAAACCGTTGGGGTAGACTTTTTTAACGCTGTTTAACTGAATTCCGGCCATGTCATTTACCTTATCTGCGCGTTAGCCTTTCACCCCGGCGCTGGCGATGCCCTGGATGAAATAGCGTTGGAAAATAATGAACAGCATCAGCATCGGGATCACCGCCATCAGCGCCCCGGCCATCAGCAACGGGTATTCCACCCCGGCGCGGCTGGAGAGCGAGGCGAGGCCAACCGGCAGCGTCAGCTTCTCGGTGGTGGTATTGACGATCAGCGGCCACATCAGGTTGTTCCAGCTCCACAGGCCGTTGATGATGACGCAGGCGATAATGCCCGGCCGGATCAGCGGCAGCATGATGCGCCAGAAGATGGCGAAGTAGCTGTAGCCGTCGATCAAGGCCGCTTCTTCCATTTCCTTCGGCACCGCCAGAAAGAACTGGCGCAGCAGGAAGGTGGCGTAGACGCTGAAAATGCCCGGCAGCACCAACCCGGTGATGCTGTTGACCAGCCCCAGCTTCTGTACCACCAGAAATTGCGGGATCAGAAACGCCTGGCCGGGCACCATCAGGATCGACACGCACACCAGGAACACCGCGTCGCGGCCGCGAAAATGCAGGCGCGAGAAACCATAGGCAGCCAGGGTGGCGATCGCCATCTGCAGGGTGACGGTGAAGAAGGTCGCCAGCAGCGAGTTGAGATAAAAACCGGCGAACGGGATTTCGTGCATCACCCGGCCGTAGGCCTGCAGGCTGGGGTGCGCCGGCAGCAGCGTCAGCGGGATCTGGATGCTTTCGGCCTGGGTTTTCAACGAGGTCACCAGCATCCAGATAAAGGGCACGACCGAGGCCAGCGCCGCCAGCCCCATAAACAGGTACACCAGCGTTTTCTTGCTTGCGTTCATGTGCAGCTCCTCAGCTGACTTTCAGGCGCTTGCCGATCGCCATTTGAATCAGGGTGATCACCAGCGTGACGGCGAACAGCACCACGGTGATGGCGGAGGAGTAGCCTTTTTCCTGCAGGTAAAACGCGTACTTGTAGAACAGGTTGGTGACGGTCATCACGTCGTTTTCCACCAGCGCGCGGTCGAACATCAGGAACACCACGTCGAAGATTTGCAGGATCTCGATAAAGCTCATCACCGACACGAAGAACAGCGTCGGCACCATCATCGGCAGCGTGATGCAGAAGAAGCGCCGCAGGGTGCCGATGCCGTCGATATCCGCCGCCTCGTACAGCTGGCGTGGAATGCTCTGCAGCCCGGCCAGCAAAATGATGATCTTCAGCGCCAGCGACGACCAGATGATGATGATGGACACGCTGATGCGCACCACGTCCGGATCGGACAGCCAGGCGACCGGCGCAATGTGCAGCAGGCCCAGCGCCTGGTTGATCAGGCCGAAATCCTTGTTGAACAGCCATTGCCACACCATGGCCACCGCCGCGGGCATGGTGACCGCCGGCAGGAACAGCAGGGTGCGCAGCAGGCCTTTGCCACGGATGTTCTGGTTGAGGCCGATCGCCAACAGCAGCGACAGGCTCAGGCTGATCGGTACGCACACCACCACGTAGAACAGGGTGTTGGCGGCGGCGGTGTAGAAGTCGTCGTCTTCGAACAGGTTGAGATAGTTATCGACGCTGATGCTGCTCCAGCGCATGAACTGGTTCAGATCGGTAAAGCTGTAAAAAATGTTCTGCAAAAAGGGGATCAGGTAAAACACCGTCACCCCCAACAACAGCGGCAGGATCATCACCCAGCCCCAGAAGCGTTCGGCGCGTTCGAGCCGATTGAGCGCGGGGCGGGCGGTGCGCCGGGATGATTTCAGGGTGACCGTAGCCGTTTCTGCCAGCGACATGTTGCCATTCCTCACCTATCACTTTCAGCGTGGGTCCACCGCGGCGCACACTCGGGGTAGCGCGCCGCGGCGGGGCGATTACTGCTCCATGACGCGCGCGATCTTCTTGACCGACTTGTCCATTTCCTGCTTGGCGTCCGCGCCCATAAAGATTTTCTTCAGGCTGGCGATCCACATGTTCTGCCATTTCGGCGTATTGGTGCCGGCGGTGGGGTAAGCCTGGGTCACTTCAAGGGTCTGGATATAAGGCGAGACGTCGACTTTCTGGATCTGCTGCGCCCAGACCTTGGCCGCCGTCTTGTTGGCCGGGATCACCACCTTGGCCAGCTCCGCCTGCGAGGCTTCGCTGCTCATGAAGGCGATATATTTCCAGGCGGCCTGCTTGTGGGCGCTTTTGGCCGACATGGCGAAGGCCAGGCTGTGCGCTACACCGGACTGGCGTTCAATTTTCGGCATCATCACCACGCCGATGTGATCGTTGATCAGCGGGTTGTTGGCGAACGGCGCCGCCAGCCAGGAACCGGCATAGACCATCGCGGCGCGGTTGGACTGGAAGATGTTCTCGGTTTTGACTTCGCTCATTTGCTGGGCGCTCGGCATCAGGCCGTCTTTCATCATGCCCTGCAGCTGCTGGTAGACCCAGATGGATTTGTCGTTGGCGATGTCGGTGGGTTGGCCGTCTTTCGGCACGATATGATTGCCGTTTTGGAACAGCAGGTTCATATAGCTGTCCTGGCCGTCGATGCTGAGATCCATCACCAGCGGGAAGGCGGCGTCTTTCAGCCCGCTTTTCAGGGCGGTGGCTTTGTGTTTCAGATCGTCCCAGCTCCAGTCGCTGGTGGGGTAGCTGACGCCGGCCTGATCGAACAGTTTTTTGTTGTACCACACGGCGATGGAGTCGACGTCGCGCGGAATGGCCATCTGTTGGCCGTCGTACTGGTAGGCTTTCACCGAACTGGCGACCACGTCATCCAGCTTAAGGCCGCTGTCCTTAATATAAGGCGCCAGCGGCTCCATAATGCCGTTTTTGGCATATTGCACAAAATAAGGCATATTGATCCAGAATATATCCGGCGCCACGCCGCCGGCGGCAGCGGAATCCAATTTAACGAAATATTGCGCAGAGGGCGTTAATTCTATTTCTATTTTTATATCCGGATTGGCCTGTTCAAAGCGTTTGGCGATCTCCTGTTCGGCAGGTAATTGGTTTCTGTCCCAAACGGCATAGCGCAATGTTATTTTATCTGCGGCGTGGAGCAGGGTGGGTAATAATAATGTGCTGGCAAGAATAGAGTGCGCCAGCAGGCGTCCGGTATTTTTTATCGGTGACATTGCTTTCCCCTCGGTGAGCGACGAATAACGTTTTTCGCAACGTAAATTCTTTCTATCCCTTAACTTTCAATGTGTCAATACACCCCCGGACGCCCAAAAATGGGGCGCTAATGTTTCATTGTTGTTAAAATCGAAAGGCTTTCACGGCCAAGTGAAAGGTGGATTAATTCACATTTTGTTAACCTTACAATGGGTTTTCTCCCTGCTGTCGCGGCATTTAGCGGCCCTCGCAGGCATAGGAATAACTGATAACCCTTGCACCATAATGGGGATTAAAAACATTTTTATTGTGCAAGCTCCAGCTTCTTTCATTTTTGTGATGCAAATAAACAAAAAAATCTTCCCGCCGCCGTCAGAAGAGAGGGCTGGAACGTTTTTTATTACTGACTATTGTTTGTGGCGATAAAAGACGCTAGCCTGATTTTTACACCGATTATTCATGAGAAATAAAGAGGGCTGATTATTATGCGCCTGTCTCTGGTATTTACCCATTGCCTGGAAAAAGTATTTCATCGCCGCAGCATGCCATCCATTTCCGTAGAAAATCGGCTGAGCGGGCTGAATAACGAGGTGCTTTCCTGGCAGGCGGTATACTGTTTGCAAACGCCCGGTAACGAGACCCGCCATGAGCTGTGTTATCAACTTGACGGGCCGCTGGCGGATTATATCAGCGTGCGTCAGGTGCGATCGGTGCCGAGCGGATTTCCCTGTTATCGCGAGAGCGATGAAAATTACCTGACCACCGAACCGGGATTATTTCCCGATCCGCTGATGCCGCTGCCGCAACGGCGTTTTTTCGCCGCCTGCGGTTATTACGGCAGCTTATGGCTCACCCTGACGCCGCCAGCCGCCATGACACTGGCCGGCGATGTCCCGTTGACCCTGCGCCTGCTGGATGCGCAAAGCGGCGAGACGCTGGCCGAAGCCGCACTGACGCTGCACTTGGTGCCGGCGGCGTTGCCGCCGCAAACCCTGTGGCACACCGAGTGGCTGCACACCGACTGTCTGGCGGATTACTACCGTCTGGCGGTGTTCAGCCCGGCGTACTGGCGCGCGGTGCGCAACTTTGTGCGCTGTGCGGTGCAGGCCGGCGTCAATATGCTGCTAACGCCGCTGTTTACGCCGCCGCTGGATACCGCCGTCGGCGGTGAACGCACCACGGTGCAGCTGGTGAAAGTGACGCGTTCGGCGCAGGGGTTCGGCTTCGATTTCAGCCGTCTGGCGCAATGGGTGGCGCTGGCACAGGAAGAGGGCATAGAGCATTTCGAGATCGCGCCGCTGTTTACCCAATGGGGCGCGGCGCATGCGCCGAAGATCGTGGTGGAGGAGCAGGGCGAGGCGCGACCGCTTTTCGGCTGGCACACCGATGCGCAGGGCGAACCGTATCAGCGTTTCCTGCAGGCGCTGCTGCCCGAATTGACCGCCTGGTTCCGCGAGCGGGGGCTGGAACGGCAGGTGTGGTTCCATGTTTCCGATGAGCCGACGCTGGACAACCTGGCGGCCTACCGGCGCGCCGCCGCCGCGCTGCGGCCGTTGCTGGACGGCTTCCGCACCTTCGACGCGCTGTCGGATTTCGCTTTCTATCAGCAAGGCCTGGTGGAAACCCCGGTCGCCGCGACCGATCATATCGATCCCTTTATCGAGCACCGGGTGCCCGGCCTGTGGGCCTATTACTGCTGCGTGCAGAAGACCGAGGTCGCCAATCGGTTCTTCGCCCAGCCTTCGGCGCGCAACCGCATATTGGGCGTGCAGCTGTATCTGTATCGCATCGCCGGCTTCCTGCATTGGGGATTCAACTTCTATAACAGCGCCCATTCGCGCGAGCGCATCAATCCGTACGCGGTGACCGACAGCGGCCATGCGTTTCCCTCCGGCGATCCGTTCGTGGTCTATCCGGGCGAGGATCTGCAGCCGGTGGAGTCGCTGCGCCTGCGGGTGCTGCACCAAGGGCTGCAGGATATGCGCGCGCTGCAGCTGCTGGAGAGTCTGACCGACCGGGCGACGGTGGAGGCGCTGATCGAACGCGAGCTGGGCATGCGCATCACCTTCAAGCGTTATCCGCACCAGGCCGGGCCGCTGCTGCGCCTGCGAGAAGCGGTGAACCGCCGCATCGAAGCGTTGCTGGCGCCGATGTGAGGGGCAATGGGGGCGAAAATGCGTCTTTCGCTCCCGAATCGCCATTACTTTGCTATACCTGATAGTCGATGGATTCATTTTATTGTCATGTAACTGACACGTCAGAGTCACGGCTCTGGCTTAAGTTTGCAGCGACTACGTCAGGAGATAACGCGATGTTCAGCCTGGATTCTCTGTTGCAAGATGCATTTCCACACCGCAATACCCCTGCCTGGCAGCGCAGCCTGCTAAGAACCCTTCTCTTCGAAAAAGAATTCAAACAGTTCGCCGCCGACTATCCCCACCTGAAAGGGCTCGATCTGATCGAGCAGGTGGTGGACTACTTCAACCTCAGCTGCGAGCTGGTGGACGGCGATCTGGAAAACATTCCGAGCCAGGGGCCGGTGGTGCTCGTGGCCAATCACCCGATCGGCTCGCTCGACGGCCTGGTGCTGCTGCGTGCCGTCGCGGCGGTGCGCCCGGATGTGAAAGTGGTGGCCAGCCAGCTGCTGACCTACATCGAACCGCTGCGCAACCTGTTCGTGCCGGTGGATAACGTCGCTTATAAAACCAGCCGCAAGCAGATTGAAGGCATGCAGCAGCAGCTGGACAATCAGGGCGCGCTGATCCTGTTCCCGGCCGGCGAAGTGTCGCGCATGAGCCCGAAGGGCATCCGCGACGGCCACTGGCATACCGGCTTTCTGCGCCTGGCCGCCAAGGCGCGCGCGCCGATCGTGCCGATCCACATCAGCGCGCGCAACAGCAACCTGTTCTACTTTACTTCGCTGATCTACCGGCCGCTGTCGACGCTGCTGCTGGTGCGCGAAATGTTCCAGCAGCGGGGCGGGCGCATCAAGATCCGCATCGGCGGCCGCGTGCCGTTCGCCAACTGGCATGACGGTCACACCAGCGCCAAGGATCTGGCGGAGCGTTTTCGCCGCCATGTGTATCGCCTGGGCCAGAGCAAACCGGGGCTGTTCGCCAGCGAATCGCCGATCGCGCTGCCGGAAGAGCGTTTGGAGCTGAAAAAGGCGCTGGCGAACTGCGAACGGTTGGGGGTGACGCCGGACGGTAAAACCATCTACCTCTACCGCCGCCACGACGAAGCACGCACGCCGATCCTGCGCGAACTGGGTCGCCTGCGCGAGATCGCCTTCCGTGCGGTAGGGGAAGGCTCCGGCCGCCGCCGCGATCTGGACAGCTACGACGACGACTATTATCACCTGGTGCTGTGGGATGAGGAGGAGCTGGAGATCGTCGGCGCCTATCGCTTTATCCCTACCGCCGAACAAATCGAACGCAAAGGGCTGGAAAGCATCTACAGCAACAGCCTGTTCCACTACGACCGCGATATGGAACCGATCCTGGCGCAGGGCATCGAGCTGGGGCGCAGCTTCATTCAGCCCGCCTATTGGGGCAAACGCGGGCTGGACTATTTGTGGCTGGGCATCGGCGCCTACCTGTCGAAATACCCGCAGTACCGTTATCTGTTCGGCCCGGTGTCGATCTCCGGCGGCATGCCGTTGGCGGCGCGCGATCTGCTGATCGCCTTCTATCGGCTCTACTTCTCGCCGGACCATGCCTTCGCGCAGTCGCGCCGGCCTTATCCGGCGTCGCTGCCGCAGGTGCTGGCGCAGTTTGCCGGGGATAACTACCAGGAAGATCTGGTGCGGCTGAAGAGCCTGCTCAGCAACATAGGCTGTTCGATTCCGACGCTGTACAAACAGTACACCGAGCTGTGCGAGCCGGGCGGGGTGCAGTTTATCGACTTCGGCACCGATCCGGCGTTCAACAACTGCATCGACGGGCTGGTGCTGGTGGACACCACGCGGCTCAAGCCGTCGCGCTATCAACGTTATATTGCGGTGCATCAGCCGCAGCCAGCCGAGACGGCATGATTGTAGTCTGACTCATGCCTTTTTGATCTAAGCACGACCTTGGGGCCGGTGACGGGATAGCGCTACGATAAACGTTTCGCTTTCCACCGCCGGAGCCTTGCATGCCACACTCCTTTATCCCGCCGTTATTGTCCGCCGATGAACCCTCTGCCGCCGCCGTTGAAATCCCGCATGGCAAAGCGCCATTTTTGCTGCTGTGCGATCACGCCGGCAAGACGATACCGCAATCCCTCGGCGATCTCGGCTTACCGCCAGGGGAGATCGAACGCCACATCGGCTGGGATATCGGCGCGCTGAGCGTGTCGCGCCATCTGAGCCGCCAGCTGGACGCGACGCTGATCCATCAGCGCTATTCGCGGTTGGTGATCGACTGCAACCGGGCGCCCGGCATCGCCAGCTCGATCCCGCACTTGTCCGAGCTGACGCCGATCCCCGGCAATATCGGTATCGACGCCGAACACGCGCTGGCGCGCGAGCGCGAGGTGTTTTTGCCGTATCACCACGCCATCGACGATCATTTGGGGCAACGCCAACTGCGTGAACTGCCGACGGCGGTGATCGCCATGCACAGCTTTACGCCGGTGTTCAAGGGGGAATCGCGCCCCTGGCAGGTGGGGCTGCTGTTTAACCGCTACCCGGAGTTTGCCCATCTGCTGGCCGAGCTGCTGCGTGAAGAAGGGGATTTGCAGGTGGGCATCAACGAACCTTATGCAATGACGGACGCCACCGACTATACGTTGCCGGTTCATGCTGAACGCCGCGGTTTGCCTTATGTCGGCATCGAAATTCGCCAGGATCTGATCGCCGACGAACGCGGGCAACAGGCGTGGGCGAAACGTTTCGCGCGCCTGTTGCCACAGGCCTGGCAACGCTGGCAAATTTGACTTTAGGAATATTCCCAGAGATGATAACCGTAAGGAATACGTAAGACGTCATTAGAAAAAAAGTCAGGAGAGACGTGTGGAGCACAGCGATAACGGACTGTTTATCAAACGGGAGCGTTTTGAAGTTCTGGCGATTCTGCGTGAAATTTGCAAACAACGCACGCCGCTGCGCGTAGAAAATCAGCAGCACCGGTTTCAAAGTCTGTTATTGAGCGTCGGGCCGGACAATATCGTGTTTAGCGGTGAGGAAGCCGCGAGCGCCATCGACGGCGCCTGCACCATCGTGATTGAAAGCAACGACGCCAAAATCGAGTTTTCCGTCGGCCAGGCGGAGCTGACCGAACATCAGGGCGTCCAGGCCTGCTCGACCCGTCTGCCGCAGGAGCTGGTCTACATTCAGCGCCGTCGCCAGTTCCGCATCACCACGCCGCACTGGCGCCAATTCTTCTGCACCGGCGAATACCCGGACGGTACGCCTTATGAGCTGCGGATCCACGATCTGTCCGCCGGCGGCGTCGGTTTGCGCTTCGACGGCCCGCTGCCGGAATGCTTCCAGCCGGGCTTGCAGTTCAAGAAAGCGCTGCTGGATCTGGGCAGCTACGGCAGCTTCAAGGTCAACATGGAGCTGGTGGTGGTCAACGACGATCAGGAAACCGACGACAACGATCAGGTGGTGCACTTCTCGCGCCTGTCATGCCGCTTCCTCAAGCTGGGGCTGGCGATGGAGCGCAAAATTCAGAGCGCCGTGTTCGCCTTCGAGCTGGATTTCAACAAAAAGAAAAAACGCTGATAGTTATCAGGGGCAGTGCGCTGCCCCTCTGATTCGCCTGCGGCCTTAGGGGTTAAGCGCCCGTAGGCTGCCGATCTCTTCCCAACCGAAATGCGCCGCTTCGGCCAGCACGTCGCACACTTCGCCGCCGGCGGCAACCACTGCCGCGTCGAGCGCGGCGCCGTGCAGCAGATGGCTCACCAGCAGTGCGGTGAACAGATCGCCGGTGCCTTTGACCACCGATTTGACCTTCGGATGGGTAAAGCACTGCGCTTCCTGCCGGGTGACCAGCATTAAACCCACTTCGTCTTCGTGCTGTGCCACGCCCGGCGCGCTGGTGACCAGCACCCATTCGGTGGTGTCGTTCAACAGCGCCTGCGCGGCGTGTTGCGTCTGCTCCCGGCTGCTCAAAGAGCGGCCGCACAGCTGCTCCAGTTCGAAACCGTTCGGCGTCAGGCCGTTGGCCAGCCGCAGGAACGGCGAGCGATAGCAGTTGACGATGCGCTCATCCACGTAGATCCCTTCGCCGTAATCGCCCATCACCGGATCGATATAGATCTTTATCTGCGGATTGAGGGCGCGCACCCGCTGCAGCCAGTTGGCCAGAATATGGCACTGCATCACGTCGCCCAGATACCCGACGATCACCGCCCGGGTGCGTTTCATCACGCCGCGGGCGATCAGATCGTCGAGAAAGCCGCCGAACCACTCGCCGGAGATGACGCCACCGTGCGGTTTGCCGTAATAGGGCGGGCAGCCGAACAGCACGCTGGGCACCTGCAGCGCTTCCAGCCCCTTTTTCAGCAGGGCGCGGTAGGCGATACCGTTGCCGACGCTGCCGTAGACCACCTGAGATTGAATGCTGATCACGTCGATGGACGGTGACCGTAAGGGTGAAGTCTGTTGCATGAGTTACATCCTTGGTTCGTTATTAGAACACCTGCCGCGCACGCTGTTCCAGCTGTGTGCCGTGGCGCGCCGCCTGTTCACGCAGGCTTTGGGGCGCGACGCCGGCCAGTTCCAGCTCGCAGGCATGGCCAATCAGCCAGCGTTCGATATCGCGATGATCTGCCTCCAGATGGAACTGCAGGCCGAGCGCAAACCCCTGATAGTCGAAGGCCTGATGCGGGCAAACCGCCGTGCCGGCCAGGCAGCGGGCGCCCTCCGGGATCGTGAACATATCGCCGTGCCAATGCAGCACCGGCGTATCGGCCAGCGGCGCCAGCGGCGAGTCGTCTTGTGCCGCTAGCGTGGTCAGCGGGGCGAAGCCGATCTCTTTGACGCCGAGCGAGATCACATCGGCGCCCAGCGCCTGGGCGATCACCTGAGCGCCGAGACACACCCCGAGGGTTGGCCGCCGCTGCGCCAGGCGCTGTTTGACCAGCGCCAATTCATGGTCGAGAAAATCATAGCGCAGCGCACCGGAAAAGTGCTGGGCAGCGCTGATCGGCCCGCCGAGCACCACCAACAGATCGGTGTCTTCATTATTGATAGCACGAATATCATCGCGGCCGGCATCGTAATAGTCGATTTGATAGCCACGCAGCGAGAGCAGGGAACCGAGGATGCCCAGGTTTTCGAAATTGACGTGTCGAATAGCGACGGCTTTTTTCATTGTTTAACCTCGCGATCGTGGGTGAACGGCGTTAGCGCCAGCGACTCGCCCAGCACCGCGATGCCTTGCGCGCCGCTCTGATAGACGATGCGGCGTTCGCTGACCTGGCTGAGCTGCACCTGATACCCCTGCGCGGCCGGGAACAGCGCGCACGCCTGCTCCAGCTGATCGGCCGCCCAGGGCGTGAACATCTGCAGGCGGGCAAAGGCTTTTCCTGCATACTGAATGTCGAGCACGTAATGTTTATCCATGGAACCCCTTACTTTTGGCCGCGGAAGCTGCTAACCTTATTTGAACTAGTACAAAAGGATTTATGTATGACTTCATTGTATGCAAAAGGCGGCGGCGCTGTCCAGATTGCCGAGCAGATCGCCGCACGCATCAAAGGCGGCACGCTGCGGCCGGGTGAGCTGCTGCCACCGGTACGCCAGCTGGCGGCGGAGCTGGAGGTCAATGCGAATACTGTCGCCAGCGCATACGCCCGATTGCGCGATGCCGGTCTGGTGGCAACGCGTGGACGGGCGGGAACGGTGGTGCTGGAACCGCCGTTGGCGGCGGTGAGTGCGGCCTATACGCCGCGCCAGGTGCCGGCGGGAATGTGCGATCTGGCCAGCGGCAATCTGGATGCCGCCCTGTTGCCGGCGTTGGCGCTGGGCGCGGCGGAGGGATTCCCGCAACAAAACGGCTATGACATCAGCGGCGATCTCCCGGTACTGACCGGCCTGGGGCGCGAGTCGCTCGGCCGCCAGGGCGTTAGCCTGGGGGAGCCTGCGGTATTCTCCGGCGCGCTTGACGCGATGGAAAAGGCGCTGCGCTGCCATATGCAGCCGGGCGCGGCGGTGTGGGTGGAAGATCCCTGCTGGCCGCCGCTATTGACGCTGCTGCGCCACCTGCGTTTGCGGCCGCTGCCGCTGGCGATGGATGAGCAGGGCTGTCGGTTGCCGGAAAGCGGAGCGGCTGGCGCGGTGATCCTGACGCCGCGCGCCCACAATCCGACCGGCGCCTCGCTTTCTGCGCAACGCGCGCAGCAGTGGCGGCGTTTTCTCAGCGCTAATCCGCAGTGTCTGGCGATCGTCGACGATTTCTGGGGGCCGCTGTCGCAGCAGCCGCTGCATCTGCCGTTCGACGGCGATCGCGGCCTGTACGTGCTGTCGCTGAGTAAGTTTCTCAGCCCGGATCTGCGCATCGCGCTGGCCTGCGGCAACCCGACGTTGCTGCAGGCGATGCGCGCCGATCAGTACATCAGCGAACGCTGGGTCAGCCATATCTTGCAGCAGATTGCCGCCAGACTGTGGGGGCAGGCCTTGCAGGAGGGGCAGCTGCAGCGGGCGCAACAGGCGTATCAAGCCAGAAGGGATGAGCTGGTGCGACGGCTCAACGCGCTGAATCACACGGCGCTGGCGGTGGGTGAAGGGCTACATCTGTGGTTGCCGGTGCGGTCGGAAACCGCCGCCGCGCAGCTGATGGCGCAGCGGGGGTGGCTGGTGCAGGGCGGCGAACCTTTCCGCCTGAAGGGCGACCCTGCGATCCGCGTCAGCCTGGCCAACGTCGTGCCGGCGCAGCTGGCGCCGCTGGCGCAGGATCTGGCCGACGCCATGCGTGCCAGCGCGGCGATCAACTAGGCCGGCGTCAGGCTCTCCTCCGCCAGCAGCTGCAGTGAGGTGAGCCGGGCGCTCGGTTCGCCGATCGGCGTGTCGATGATGAACTCGTCCACGCCGTAGCGCTGCTGCAGCTGCGCCAGTTGCTGATGCACCTGCGGCGCAGTGCCGAGCAGGATATGGCTTTCTCTTGGTTCGATGCGGTAGTCGGTGGCGCCGGCCTGCTGCACGAAACTCTCCGCCTGCGCCAGGCTGCCGACGGTCACACTCTGCTCACCGGCGACGTGCACGCGGTATTGCTGAATATCCGCCGCCAGCGCCGCGGCCTGTTCCTCGCTTGGCGCCGCGATCGCCGCCACCGCCAGCAGCGCCTTGCGGCCGCCGCTCAGTGCGGTGTAGAGCGCCAGCGCCTCGCGGATATCCTGCGGATTGCCGTTCAGATGCGCGGCGAACACGAAGGCCCAGCCGGATTCGGCCGCCAGCGTCGCGCTCTCTTTGCTGGCGCCGAGCAGAAAGCGCTGGGCGGCGTGCGGCGGCAGCGGCGTGGCGCTCAGTCCCGGCTCGGCGTCGTCGTTCAGATAGGCGGTCAGCTGCGACAGCTGCTGTGGAAAGGCCGGTTTGTTTTGTCGGTCATGGGCGGCCTGCAACGCCTGGGTGGCGAGCGGCAGCCCGCCGGGCGCTTTGCCCACCCCGAGATCAACGCGCCCCGGCGCCAGCGCCGCCAGCAGGTTAAAGTTTTCGGCCACCTTGTAGGCGCTGTAGTGTTGCAGCATCACGCCGCCGGAGCCGATGCGAATGCGCGACGTCTGGCCGAGCAGGTAGCCGATCAGCACTTCCGGCGACGGGCAGGCGAGCTGCGGCGTGTTGTGGTGCTCCGCCAGCCAGAAACGCCGATAGCCCCAGCGTTCCGCCTGTTGCGCCAGATGCAGCGTGCGCGCCAGCGCCTGGGCGGCGCTTTCCCCGTCGGCGATCGGACTCTTTTCCAATATGCTCAAGGCATAAGCCATTTTCCCGCTCCTTTCCTCATCAGATATGCCTGACAAATACCATGCGGGCGGCGCTTGCCTTAATACTGATTGGCGATAGGATATTCCATTGATCCAAAACGGATTTGGATATGCGAAGAGCGGTAAAGCGCCGCGATGTTATCCCTCGAGCCAGGCCTTCAGACGAATGGCGTCACGGTAGTGGCCGTAGCGCGGCTGCGCGCCGAGCAGGATCATCACCACCGGTTGTCCTTTGATGGTGGTGCGCATCACCAGGCAGTGGCCGGCCTCGTCGGTAAAGCCGGTTTTCTGCAGCTGAATCTGCCAGGCCGGGTTATTGATCAGGCCGTTGGAGCTGCGGTAGACCAGCTGGCCGCGGCCGGGGCGCACGATCTGCTGCTTGTCGGTGCTGAAGTGGCGAATCGACGGGTAGCGATAGGCGTGATTGACCATCTTGAGCAGATCGTTGGCGGTCGCCACATTACGCGGCGTCAGCCCGGTCGGATCGTAGAAGCGGCTGCGTTTCATGCCGATGGCGCGCGCTTTCTGGTTCATTTTCGCCACGAAGGCTTTGCGCCCGCCGGGATAGCTGCGGCTCAGCGCCGCAGCGGCGCGGTTCTCCGAAGACATCAGGGCGATGTGCAGCATGTCGCGGCGGCTGAGTACCGAGCCGATGGTCAGGCGCGAGTGGGTTTTCTTCAGCAGGTCGCGATCGGCGGCGGTGACCTTGAGCGGGCTGCCCATCGGGCGTTTGCTGTCCAGGGCGACCATGGCGGTCATCAGTTTGGTGAGCGAGGCGATCGGCAGCACGCGGTTCGGCTGCTTCTGATAGAGCGTCTTTCCGGTGCGTTGATTGACGACCAGCACCGACTTGGCATTCAGTACCTGCGGCGGCGTGGCGGCATGCACGGGCGCCAAAACGAACAGCAGGCTGAACAGGAGGGCGGCGCCGAAGCGCCGGACGGGCAGACGGAGAAAAGCGTGAGATAAAAGCATAACGGCGGAAATAGTGACCCTAAGTGATTAAAAAACATCAAAAGAGTCTGCCCGGCAAATGTGAAGGAAATAGGGCGATAATCGCTCAAACTGTTACAACAATCCCTTCTGCTGTAGCGTGAAGCGGGTGGCCTCGTTCAAATCGTAGTCCCCCAGGCGCTCGCGCGGCACCCAGGCGTAGTCGTCAAACTCGTCGTTGATCGTCACGTCGCGGTTGGCGGCATGGCAGTCGAAAATCAGGTAAATCATATAGATTTGCTCGCGGCTGCCGTCGGCGTAGGTTTTGATGCGCACGTCGTCGCGGAAGGTCCAGGGCGTGATGCTGTCGAGGATCAGCGCGGCGCCCAGCTCTTCGCGCACTTCGCGCCGCAGCGCCTGTTCGATCTGCTCACCCGGCTCGACGCCGCCGCCGGACAGTGCCCACTGGCCGGGGAATAGGCCCTTGTGGGCGGCCATCTTGCACAGCAGGAAGGCGTTATCGTTTTCAATCAGCGGGCAGACAATGATGCGTTGGCGCATGGAAGACTCCTGTCAAAAAACAAACCCGCAGGGTAGCAGGTTTGGCGGCGCGGGGCAGCGAGACAGGTCGCGTTCTACGCGGCGGCGGGAAATCTGATTGGCGCTTGCTATACCACCGGCTTTATCTTCTTCAACGGGAAATCAATCGCCGATGTTAATAAGTATCAATTAGTATGATTTCTCTTCAGGATAAAGAACGGACTTTAACCTGTCACGGAGTGGATAACGTATGCTTAATGGAATAAAACCGCTGTGCCTGACTCTCTTGCTGTTGCTGTCGGCCTGCCACAGCGCGTCGGTCAGACCGCCACCTCACGACGCCACGGCGTCTGCCCCTATCGATCCTACCAAGTCGCTTTTTCCGTTGGACAAATATTCGCAGTCTGTCGATAAGTGGCTGCCCCCCGGCCCGCAGCGGCAGGTCGCCGTGCTGGATGACGCTGCGCAGCAACGTCATTTTTCTGCCCTCAAATCCCACTATTTTGGCATGGGGCCGAATGAGGAGTCCCCCTGGAATCCGCATTACATCGCTTCCGTCTTGAGCCGTGAAGCGGAAAGCCACCGTGATGCCGCAATGGATAAGTATCTTGGAAATGACAGCGTTTCCTGGGGGGAAAACTTCAGGACCCACGCTGAGCGCTGGAAACAGCAGGTCAGGAATAATGCGTCTGTCGGCATTGACAAGGCTTATCATTCTTCGGCCAGAGGTATTGCGACTAGGGAAACGCTGGTCAGGATGTTGCCGACAGACGATCCGGCTTATGACGATCCGCGTCTGGCAGGGCAAGGTTATCCCTTTGATAATTTGCAGGACTCTTCTATCCGCCCCGGTACACCGGTATACGTTGTGACGGAAAGCCGCGATAAACGCTGGAAATACGTCATATCGCCTACGGTGATCGGCTGGGTGCATAGCGAAGATATCGCGGCGGCGGATCGGCGGTTTGTCAGCGAATGGCTGGCGCTGGCAGGGAAAAATTTGGGGGCATTCATTCAGCAGCCGGTGTCGGTACAAGAAGCGGAACTGTTTTATTTTACGGCGCGTCATGGCACGGTTCTGCCATTTTACCGCCATCGGCAGGGCGTTTTTAGCGTCGCCGTGCCGGTACGCCGGGAGAAGGGTCGCGCGCAAATTCGCCGGATCGATTTAACGGAGGGGGAGTTTGCCGCCATGCCGTGGCGAATGACGCCAGACCATCTTGCCACGCTGATGCGTTCGATGAGCGGCAGGCCCTACGGCTGGGGGAATGATAACTTTAATAATGACTGCTCGGCCGAACTGCGCAGCCTGTTGATGCCTTTCGGGGTGTTTCTTCCCAGGAATTCCGCCGCGCAGATAGAGGCGGCAAGCCGAGTGGTCGATCTCAGTCAGGCGAACACGGATGAGCGGCTGCGCTATCTCAAGGAGCATGGCAAGCCGTTCACCACGCTGGTCTACATTCCGGGCCATATCATGCTGTATATCGGCAATGCGGCGATTAACGGCCGGAGTGTCCCGATGACGTACCAAAATATCTGGGGCCTGCGCCCGGCAGATTCAAAAAGCCGCAGCATTATCGGCGGCGCAGTCTTTTTCCCGCTTCTGGCTACCTACCCGGAGGATCCTGAACTGACCTCACTGGCGGGCAAGGCGCAGTTTAAACTGGGTTTTATTGAGTAACGTCTGAATGCCTATCAAGTGGCCGCCTTGACGGTCTCTTGATAGGCGAGGGCAAACGAGGTGTGTTAATTGCCTAGCCTGTTTTTGATGATTTTATTATGTTCATCCGTCAGGTTGGCGTAATTCCAAATAAACAATCCGCCAAGATTAAAATCCAGAACCTGATCGATAAAGTAATTTAAATTCCAGTCGGTCAATCCCCGGGTCGTCAGGGCCAGAATGCATTTTTTATTCTCGGCGCCGTTGGCCAACGATTGTTTTAATGCCGGGATGACATTGGCGAGAATATCGTCATTGCTCCACATCGCTGCGGCATAGCAGTAATGAATAAAGCGATCGCACTGGCCTGACAGGATGATTTTTCTGACTTTCTCGTTGAGCTTTTTACCATTTTCCGTATTGGGATGATTGTAGGAATAGCCGGCAATAAAACCCAGGCTGGTCTCTTTTCGGGCCTCTTTTAGCCGTTTCATGGCTTCGATGACCCGTTCGGTGTTCATATTGCATTCGTCATCAAAATCGACGCCGTCCCAGCCCCGGTCTACCGTGGCCTCGACGATCCTCAACACTTCATCCTCATTTGCCGGCTTTTGCTGTGGGGAGCATCCGCCGCCGCCATAAACCCAGAGCGTCTTTCCTTTAAAACCGGGGAGAGTATCGGGTTTGTTTTGCTTTTCCGGACTCCATCCTGGATGCGCTGATGTGCCCGTGGTCAATCCATCAAGGTTAGTGACCATGCCATACATCATGACATCGAACTCTTTGAGAGGCTGGCCAGTCAGAGACTGGCTCCATCCGCCTGTAATAAACGTATTCATTGTTGTTATCTCCTTATTGGTCGTGTTCCTTAAGTAAATATGTCTTGCGTGATGGAGGGTACCAGTCTCTATATTCATGTTGCCATTGTGCAGTCGCTGAGCGGGCAAGGGATGAAAACGATGTTGAATGGCGATGAGGTTTTTATGACGAAAATATTAATTATCGGGAACGCTGAAAATCATTAACGCCGATAGATAAAGATTGCTATAACAGCGGGGGCGATCTGGGTTAACGGCGAGAGGCAGGATAAGGCGTTATGGTGCAACGGTTAGCGGAAAAGATGCACAAGCTGGATTTCGATGATGAAGTGACCGGGCTGATCTACGGCCATGCGTTTCGTTCCGGTGAGCCGCCGGCGCGCCTGAACTCGCAGCAGGTTTGCCAGGCCTACCAGGCGTTGCCGCCCGGCGACGGTTTTATCTGGCTGCACCTCAATCTCAACCACGCGGCGGCGGAGAAGTGGCTGAAAAATCATTTCGCCATTTCCGATTTTTTCTTTCACGAGATTCGCCACGGCTCCCACACCACGCGCATCGAGCGCCAGGGCGACGATCTGTTCGCCGTGCTCAACGACGTGATTTTCCACCCCGAGAACAGTAACCCGGAGACGGCGACGCTGTGGCTCTATTGCTGCCGTGGGCTGGTGGTCACCGTGCGTCACAAACCGGTGCGACTCATTGAACGGCTGCTCGGCCGCCTGACGGCGCTGCAGCTGGCCTCGTCCACTGAGCTGCTGGCGCACCTGCTGGAAGAGCAGGAAGACGTGCTGGAACAGGTGGTGCGGCAGGCCAACCAGTATGTCGATACCATTGAGGACTGCTTGTTGATCCGCCGCGTCAAACGCAACCGCACCGAGCTGGGGCGCATGCGCCGCATGTTATTGCGCTTTCAGCGCCTGCTGGCGCCGGAGCCGGCCGCGCTGTTTCGCCTGTTGAACCGGCCGCCGACCTGGCTGAGCCGCGAGGTGGTACAGGATCTGCGGCAGTTTACCGAAGAGTTCACCGTGGTATTGAACGATCTCGCCAGCCTGACCGAACGCATCCGGCTGCTGCAGGAGGAGCTGGGCGCCAAGCTGATGGAGCAGAATAACCGCACGCTCTATACGCTGACGGTGATCACCGTGCTGGCGCTGCCGATCAATATCGTCGCCGGTTTCTTCGGCATGAACGTGGGGGGGATCCCGCTGGCCAGCAATCACCACGGTTTTATCCTGCTGGTGTTGCTGGTCGGCAGTTTTACGCTGATCGCCGGTTATCTGGCGTTCAGGCGCAGGGACGAGACGTAATTACAGGCGGGCGCGGTACTCTTCTTCCAGCCGGGCATGGGTGCTCCAGAACGGCTGCGGCGCCCGATCGTGCAGGCGATCCAGCAGGATATCCAGATGGGTGTGCCAGCCGCCGGCGACGCTGAGCATTTCGTCGCGGTTGGCCAAGCGCCGGTGGGTGACCGTCAGCAGCACGGCGCTACCCTGTTCCGTCAGTTCGAAAGTCACCTCGGAAGGGCGGCCCTGATCCTGTTCGGCCCAGGTAAAGCTCAGCAGGCGCGGCGGGAACAGGCAGGTGATGTGGCCGCGGTTGCTGACGCAGCCGCCGTGCTGTTTGTACTTGGCCGGCGGTGGTTCGTGCTCGCCCGCCAGATCGGAGTTGCGAAACTCCAGCTCCAGCGGCGCGCCGTTTTCCAACGTCATGGCGCCGGCCGCCAGCCAGGTGGCGCGTTTGTCGGATTCGGTCAGGTAGGCCCACACCCGCTCGATGGGGCCGGGCAGCAGCCGCTGGATGCGCAGCGTGCCGGGTTCGATAATCATGCCGTAATCATTCATGGTTCACTCCTTGGGAGGAAGCTGTTCGGGCTGCAGCAGCGCCTGTTCGAGCGCATCCAGCCGTTCAGTCCAGAAATGTTCATAGGTTTGCAGCCAGTGCATGGCCTGCGCCATAGGCTCGGGTTCGAGCCGGCAGATATGGTTTCTTCCTTGCACGGTGCGTTGCACCAGGCCCGCATGTTCCAGTGCTTTTACGTGCTTGGAGGCGCCGGCGAACGACATCTGCAGCGGCGCGGCCAGTTCGCCGATGCTGCGCTCACCGCCGGCCAACGCGCGTAACATCGAACGGCGGGTCGGATCGGCCAGCGCATGAAAAATGGCGTCCAGCTGTGAGGAAGATAATTCAACCATATGGTTGAATATAGAACAGGTGGGCTAATATTCAACCGTTTTGTTGAATATTTTTTGCCCCGGCGAAAAACCGGGGCGAGGTTCAGGCGTCGGCGTGTGCCAGCAGCGCGTTCAGCAAGACGTCGGCACCGGCGGCGGCCCAGGCGGGGGTGATATCTTCCCGTTCGTTGTGGCTGATACCGTCCACGCAGGGAATGAAAATCATGGCGGTCGGCGCGACGCGATTAAGATAACAGGCATCGTGGCCGGCGCCGGAAATCATGTCGCGATGGCGATAGCCCAAGGCTTGTGCGGCGTGGCGTACGCTGTCGATGCAGCCCCGATCGAAAGCGATCGGAGGATACTGAAAGATGCGCTCGGCGCGAGCGGTCAGGCCGCCGCCGTTGATTTGGTTTACCGCCGCCAGCAGGCGCTGCTCCATCTGCTCCAGGGTTGCCTCCTCTGGATGACGGAATTCGACGCTGAAAAAGACCCGGCCCGGCACCACGTTGCGTGAATTGGGGGTGATTTGCGCCATGCCCACTGTGGCGCGCGCATCGGGCGCGAAATCCCAGCCGATACCGTTGACCGCCGTCACCAGCTCGGTGAAGCCCAGCAGGGCGTCGCGGCGGCGATCCATCGGCGTAGTGCCGGCATGGGCGCTGAAGCCGACGACTTCCAGCTCGTACCAGCGCTGCCCTTGTGCGGCGGTCACGACGCCGATGTCGAGGTGTTCCGCTTCCAGAATCGGCCCCTGTTCGATGTGCAGCTCGAAGGCGGCGTGGATCGGCATGCCGCCCACCGGATGCTCACCGGCGTAGCCGATGCGTTCCAGCGCCTCACCGAGGCTGACGCCATGCTCGTCGCGGCGCGACAGGCCGTACTCGAGATCGAATACCCCGGCGAACACCCCGGAGGCGATCATCGCCGGCGCGAAGCGCGCGCCTTCTTCGTTGGTCCAGTTGATCACTTCAATTGCGCGTTCGGTGACGATCTGCCGATCGTTAAGGCTGCGAATAACCTCCAACCCGGCCAGCACGCCGTAGATGCCGTCGAAACGGCCACCGCGTGGCTGCGAGTCGCCGTGAGAACCGGTGACCACCGGCGCCAGCTCGGGCCGCGAGCCTTCGCGGCGCAGGAACATGTTGCCCATCCGATCGACGCGCACGCTGCAACCAGCCTCCAGTGCCCAGAGACGCAGCTGGTCGCGCGCCAGCCGGTCCTCTTCGCTGAGCGCCAGGCGGGTGACGCCGTTGTCGGCGATGGCACCGAACTGCGCCATGGCAAGCAGGCTTTGCCACAGGCGCTCGCCGTTGACCCGATACGTCATTGTTCTTCTCCCGGCGTTTTGGCGGTGTAGCGGAAATCGCAGCAGGGGGCGCCGGACATGATGGTTTGGCTGCGCTGCAGCTCGACATCCGGGGCATAGCCGACGATAAACTGGCTGTCGCGTGCGCAGGAGAGCAGGTGGCCGATTTCCCCCAGCCCCATCTCGTGATACATCTCGGCGTAGCGGCAGCGGGTGACGTTATAGTCGAAGTGCTGTTCGTCCTGGTTGATCACCTCGACGCGCAGCGCATCGTCTTTTTCCCACAGGTACTGCAAGGCGGCGAAGCTGCGCAGATCCGCGCCGTTCGGCTCCTGTGCGGCGAACTGCTTGCCTGCCGCGATGGCGGCATTCTCGATGGCTTCGCCGATCACTGCCTGAGCGCGCACCTTGCCGATTTCACGCACCAGGATCTGGTAGATCGGTTTGATGATCTCCGCTTCGATCTTTCTGCGGGCCAAAATGCCCAATTCGTTGTTTGCACAGCTCATCGCCTTGCTCCTCTTGATTTATTGTGGTTTGGCGCCGCCCAACACGGTTTGCGGCTGCCATTTGCCGTCCACTACCCGGTACAGGGTGAAGCTCGGCTGTTGCAGGTTGCCCTGCGCATCGAAGGCAATGGCGCCGGTCACGCCCTGGTAATGTATGGCGCGCAGTTTCGGCAGGTAATCGGCCGGATTGGCCGAGCCGGCCTGTTCGATGGCGGCGATCAGCCCCCGGGTGGCGTCGTAGGCGAAGGGCGCATGCAGTTCGATGTGGGTGTGGTAGCGATCGCGGTAGGCTTGTTCAAACGCCTTGCCGCCCGGCATCTGTTCCAGCGGCAGCCCGGGCTCCAGCGCCACCACGCCTTCGCCTTCCCGCTGCGCCAGCGTCAGGAAGGTCTGGCTGACAAAGCCGCCGGCGCCCATCAGCTGCGCGTTCATGCCCAGCTGTTTCAGTTTGCGTGCCAGCGGCGCCGCCTGGGAGTCCACGCCGCCGAAGAAGATCAGATCGGCGTTTTTGCTGCGCACGGTGGTCAGTACGGCGCTGAAATCGACGGTCTTGTCGTCGACGTACTCGCGGGTGACCGGCTGCACGCCCTGGGCCTGCAGCGATTTGATGAACTCGTCCGCCAGGCCCTGGCCGAAGGCGGTGCGATCGTCGATCACCGCGATGCGCTGGGCTTTCAGCGTTTTCACCGCATACTGCCCGGCATAGTTGCCGCCGTCGTCGTCGTGGCCCATCACGCGGAAGCTGGTGTCAAAGCCTTGCTGCGTGTAGCCGTGGCCGGTGGCGACCGGCGCCACCTGAGCGATGCCGGCGTCGTGGTAGATGCGCGCCGCCGGGATGCTGGTGCCGGTGTTCCAGTGGCCGACCACGCCGGCCACGCCTTCGTCGACCAAACGCTGCGCGACGGCCACGGCGGTGCGCGGATCGGACTGATCGTCCTCGGACAGCAATTTGAAGGTGACCGGTTTGCCGTTCAGCGTCGGCTTTTGCGCGTTGGCGTCGGCGATCGCCAGGCGCGCGCCGTTTTCGAGATCTTTGCCGATGCGTGCGGAAGGGCCGGTCAGCGGCCCGGCCAGGCCGATCAACACGGTGTCGTCCGCCAGCGCCGGAAGGCTCAGGATCATCGTCACGGCGGCCAGCGCCAACGGCTTGATGCGAAAGTTCTGCTGCATGTCATACTCCTGGTGCGGTTAAAGGTAGCAACGGTTATTCACCCAAATAGATCTGTTTGATTTTTTCATCGTCCAGCATCTCGGCGGAGCGGCCGCTGTGGCTCAGGCTGCCGCTGTCCAACACATAGGCGCGATCGGTAGACTCCAGCGCCAGGCGGGCGTTTTGCTCGACCAGCAATAGCGTGACGCCGTCACGGGCTAACTGTTTGATGACCGAAAAAATGGCCTCCACCACAATCGGCGCCAGCCCCATCGACGGTTCGTCCAATATCAACAGGCGCGGACGGCTGAGCAGCGCACGGCCCATCGCCACCATCTGCTGCTCGCCGCCCGAAAGCAGCCCGGCCGGTTGATGCAGGCGCTCGTTCAGGCGCGGGAAGGTGGCGCATACCCGTTCGAAATCGTGCCGCACCGCCGGTTTGTCACGGCGCGCATAGGCGCCCAGCTGCAGGTTTTCTCGCACCGTCAGGCGGGTGAAAATGCCACGACCTTCCGGCACCATCACCAGCCCCTGTTGCAGCAAGCGGTGCGGCGGCACGCCGCGAATCGAACGGCCGTCGAACAGGATGTCGCCCTCGAACGGCTGCAGCCCGGTCAGCGCCCGCAGGCTGGAGGTCTTGCCTGCGCCATTGGCGCCGATCAGCGTGACCTGTTCGCCGGCGTTGACCATAAAATCGATGCCTTTGACCGCGTGAATGCCGCCGTAAGACACTTTGAGTTGTTTAACGCTCAGCAGGGCTTCAGACATGCGCGCCGCCTCCCAGATAGGCCTGAATGACCGCCGGTTCACGCCGAACCTGCGCCGGTTCGCCTTCGGCAATCGCTTTGCCGTAATCCAGCACCGTCAGGCGATCGCACAGGCCCATCACCAGCTTGACGTCGTGTTCGATCAACAGCAGCGTTTTGCCGCTGTCGCGAATGCGCAGCAGCAGCTCGCGCAGCGCCACTTTTTCTCCGGCGTTCATGCCGGCCGCCGGTTCGTCCAGCGCCAGCAGCCGGGGCTCGGTCGCCAGAGCGCGGGCGATCTCCAGACGGCGCTGGTGGCCGTAGGCGAGATCCCCGGCGCGGTAATGGGCGAATTGGCCGATGCCGACATACTCCAGCAGCGCATGGGCCTTGTCGCGCACCGCCTGTTCTTCCTCCCTGGCGCGGCGGTGGCGGGCGATCGCCGCCCACAGGCCGTTGCGGGTGCGTACGTGGCAGCCGACCATCACGTTTTCCAGCACGCTCATTTCGTTGAACAGCCGCAGGTTCTGGAAGGTGCGAGCGATGCCGGCCTGCGCCACTTTATCGATCGCCTGGGGCCTGTAGCGCTGGCCCTGCAGGCGAAATTCGCCCTCGTCGGCGCGATACAAACCGGTGATCAGATTGAAGCAGGTGGTTTTACCGGCGCCGTTCGGCCCGATCAGGCCGTAGATTTCTCCCTGGCGGATGCTCATGCTGACGTCATCCACCGCCGTCAGGCCGCCGAAGCGTTTGCTGACGTGGTGTAAAGCGAGCAAAGGCGTCATGCGGCATTTCCTCTTAGGCGGCGGGCCGGCCACAGGCCCGCCGGGCGATACAGCATCACCAGGATCAGCGCCAGGCCGTAAAACAGTTGGCGGATAATTTCCGGGTCGATCAGCACCTGGCCGAACAGCGCCTGCTGCAGCGGCCCCATGCTGCTGCGCAGCAGCTCCGGCAGGGCGGCCAGCAGCAGCGCGCCCAGGATCACGCCGGGGATGTGCCCCATGCCGCCGAGCACCACCATCGCCAGTACGGCGATCGACTCTTGCAGGGTGAACGATTCCGGCGACACGAAGCCCTGAAACGCGGCGAACAGCGCGCCGGCCACGCCGCCGAAGGTGGCGCCGATGGCAAAGGCCAGCAGCTTGAAGTTGCGGGTGTTGATGCCCATCGCCCGCGCGGCGTCCTCGTCTTCGCGGATCGCCGTCCACGCGCGGCCAATGCGCGAGTTTTGCAGCCGCAGGCTGATAAACAGGATCGCCAGCAGCAGCGCGGCGAACAGATAGTAATAGAGGTACAGGCCGGAGAAACGCACACCGAACCACTCATGCATGCCGGAAAACTTCAGGTCGAACAGGCTGACCGGGTCGATGCCGGAAATGCCTTTGGGACCGTTGGTGAGGTTGACCGGGCGGTCGAGATTGCGCATCAAAATACGCACGATCTCGCCGAAACCGAGCGTGACGATCGCCAGATAGTCGCCGCGCAGCCGCAGCGTCGGCGCGCCGAGCAGAATGCCGCACGCCGCCGCCAGCAGGGCCGCCAGCGGGATCAGCCACAGCATCGACAGGTGCAGCCCATCGGGGAACCACTGCAGCAGCAGCGGGAACTGCTGCGTCAGATGCGGTGACGACAGCAGCGCGGCCAGATAGGCGCCAACGGCGTAAAAAGCGATAAAGCCCATGTCCAGCAATCCGGTCATGCCCACCACGATGTTCAACCCGAGCGCCAGCATCAGGTACAGCAGCGCGAAGTCGACGACGCGCACCCAGTAGTTGCCGCCGGCGGCGCCCGCGACCCAGGGCGCCAGCAGCAGGGCGAGAATGAACAGCGTCAGCCCCAGCCTGGCGCGCCGAGGCGTGGCCAGAGGAAGCGAGGAAGTTAAAACGGTCATCGTGATGTCCTCATGCGCGCGTGGCGATGCGTTCGCCCAACAGCCCGGAGGGGCGGAAGACCAGCACGGCGATCAGCACCAGAAACGCGAATACGTCCTGGTAGTTGCTGCCGAATACGCCGCCGGTCAGCTCGCCGAGATAGCCGGTGCCCAGCGATTCGAACAGCCCCAGCAGCAAACCGCCGAGCATCGCGCCGCGCAGGTTGCCGATGCCGCCGAGCACGGCGGCGGTAAAGGCTTTGATGCCGGGCAAAAAGCCCATCGAGAAACCGGCGTTGCCGTAGTTGCTGGCCATCATGATGCCGGCTATCGCCGCCAGCGTGCCGCCGAGCGCAAAGGTCAGAACGATGATGCGGTCAGGACTGATGCCCATCAGGCCGGCGACCTGCGGGTTTTCCGCCGTGGCGCGCATGGCGCGGCCGAAACGGCTGTGTTCGACCAGCAGCCAGAGGCCGGCCATGACCGCCACGGCCACCGCCAGCGTGACGATCGCGGTGCCGGTGATCACCGCCGGCGCATGTTCGGCGCTGCCTGCGGTCAAGGCGATGGGCGTCATCGGCAACAGCTGCGGAAACATCAGGGGATTGCGTGACCAGATCAGCATCGCCAGGGTTTGCAACAGCAGCGAGACGCCGATGCCGCTGATCAGCGGGGCCAGGCGTGGTGCATTGCGCAACCGGCGATAGGCCAGACGTTCGATCGCCATCGAGGTGATGGCGCAGACGGCCATGGCGAACAGGGACGCCAGCAGCAGCGTCGCGTAGGGCGGTAACGCGGGAAAATGATGCTGCAACACGCCGATCGCCGACAGCGCGCTGAGCGCCCCGACCATCAGCACGTCGCCGTGCGCGAAGTTGATGATGCGCAGGATGCCGTACACCATGGTGTAGCCGAGCGCGATCAGCGCATAGAGGCTGCCGAGCATCAAACCGTTGACGGTCTGCTGTACCAGCGTATCCATAGGGAGAGTCCGGAGATAATGAGTCAGGAGGCTCACAGTAGAGAATTTAAAAAAATTGTAAAATACGGAAAAATACTTTCTTATACAAAAAACGAGTGATTTTAATGCTTTGATTTTTATGTATATTAAATAAACCCTTCTCCCGGACTTTCCATAAAACAATCGATATATGAAAAAAACAGAACAGTACGATGAGCCGTTACCGATGCTGCCGAACGATCCGCCGCTGCGCGCCGTGCGGGCGTTCGAGGCCATCGCGCGCCTGGGCAGCATCAGCGCGGCGGCGAAGGAGCTGATGATTTCGCCTTCGGCGGTCAGCCATCAGCTGAAAACGCTGGAGGCATTCTTGCAGATGCCGTTGACCGAAAGGCAGGGGCGCCATCTGGTGCTGCGCGGCGAGGGGCGGGAATATTACCGCTCGATCCGCTCGGCGTTTAACGTGCTGCGCCAGGCGACCGAACACGTTCGCGAGCAGTCCGCGTCGCGGCAGGTCACCATCAGCCTGATCCCGCTGTTCGGCATGGGCTGGTTCATTCCGAGGCTGCGCGGCTTTCTGCGCGAAAATCCGGATATCGACATCAATGTGGTTTACGCCAACCACCGCAATTACCTGAGCGACGCCGCCGATCTGTCGATCCGCTTCGGGGTTGGGCAGTGGACCGGCTATCGCAGCGAAAAGCTGATGTCCGGCCAAATGGTGCCGGTGTGCAGCCGGGCATTCAGCAAACTGCACGGTTTGCTCGATACGCCGGATCAGCTGGCGACGCTGCCGCTGCTGCATGACGAGGAGCGTAATACCTGGATGCAATGGTTTCAGCTGGCCGGCGTTAAACGCCCGCTGCGCAGCATCGGACCGATGTTCGAAGACGGGTTGCTGACGCTGGCGGCGGTGCAGGCGGGATTGGGGTGTGCATTGATGCGCGAGCCGTTAATCGCCCAGTACCTTGAAAGCGGCGAGTTGATCAAAATGTTCGATCTGCCGATAGACGACGGCCGGGATTATTACCTGTGCGCTCGCCTGGATAGCGAACTGTCGCAGGAGAGCGAAAACCTGCGGCAGTGGCTGCGCCGCGAGGCCGATGAGCGCCGGCTCGCTTAAAACTCGACGTCCTCCAGGCTGAAAAACGCCGTTTGATCGTTGTAGGAGAATATTTCGCCGTAACGGCCCCAGTTGATCACCGTATCCAGCGTCTCTTTGGCGGCGCTGTCCGACAGCGAGTCCTCCAGCTCCTGCTCGAAACGCACGCGCGGCGCGCGGTGCCCTGGCCGCTCGTCCAACACGTTTTTGATCAGCGCGGCCAGCGGCACATAGCGCAGCAGATGCTCCGCGAACAGCACTTTGCGCGCCTGAACGTCGCCGTCGGCGAAGGCGCGCGCCGGTGGCGTCAGGAAGATGTCGCCTTCGCGCACGTCGGCGAAGCCCAGCGACTGCAGCACTTCGGCGATGGGAAACAGCTCATCCACCTCCAGATGCAGCGAGAGGGCGATCTCCGGCATGTCGGCGCGGCCGAAATAGGGCGCGGCGGCCAGGGTTTCGATCAGGCCGGCGATCAGGTTGGTGGAAACGTGCGGCAGTCGGGTGCCGAGCTTCAGCCCTTTCTTGACGTTGCCGTCGGTCGGGCGGGCGGTCATCTTGGCGTACACATCGTCTACCAGACGGCGGAACTGCGGATCCAGCCTGTTGCGCGGGTGGCTGAACGGCACCTTGATTTCGGCGATCACCCGGCCGGGGTTGGAGGAGAGCAGCAGGATGCGATCGCACATGAAGACCGCTTCCTCGATGTTGTGCGTGACGATCAGCACCGATTTGATCGGCATTCGCCCCTCGGTCCACAGATCCAGCAGGTCGGTGCGTAGCGTTTCGGCGGTCAACACATCCAGCGCCGAGAACGGCTCATCCATCAGCAGCAGCGTCGGATCCACCACCAACGCGCGCGCAAAGCCTACGCGCTGGCGCATGCCGCCGGAAAGCTCGCGCGG
>NZ_KV792503.1:22160-33180 GCF_001808215.1 Serratia sp. HMSC15F11 | reverse complement strand
TGGCGCATGCCGCCGGAAAGCTCGCGCGGGTAGGCGTTTTCGAAGCCGTCCAGGCCGATAAGATCGATGGCCGCCAATGCCCGCTCGCGCCGTTCGGCAGGGGCGACGCCCAGCGCCTCGAGGCCAGCCTCAACGTTTTGCAGCACCGTCAGCCAGGGGAACAGCGCGAAGGTTTGAAACACCATGGCGACGCCTTTGGCGGGGCCGTTCAGCGGCTGCCCCAGGTAGTTCACCGTCCCGGCGGTGGGGGTAACCAGACCGGCGATGATGCGCAGCAGCGTCGATTTGCCCGAGCCGGAGCGGCCCAGCAACCCGACGATCTCGCCCGCCCGCAGCGACAGATTGACCCCGTCGAGGATCAGCAGCTCGCCGTGTGCCTTGTCATAGCCATGGCTGACCGCGTTGACCGCTAAAATTTCCTCGCCGGGCGAGTGCGTCGCCTGCGTTGGGTGAAGGTCTGACATCTGAACGGCTCCTTAATCGATGCGGAAGCGGGATTCGGCGTAGGCGTAAAGCGGCCGCCACAGCAGACGGTTGAACAGCGTAACGAACAGTGACATCACGGCGATGCCCAAAATGATCTTGGGGAAATCGCCGGCGGCGGTGGTTTCGGCGATGTAAGCACCCAGCCCATGCGCTTTCACCTGGGTGCTTCCCCATTGCACGAACTCTGCCACGATGCTGGCGTTCCAGGCGCCGCCGGACGCGGTGATGGCGCCGGTGATGTAATAGGGGAAGATGCCCGGCAGCATCACCTGGCGCCACCATTGCCAACCGCGAATGTGAAAATTGGCGGCGGCCTCGCGATAGTCGTTGGGCAACGCCGTGGCGCCGGCCACCACGTTGAACAGAATGTACCACTGGGTGCCCAACACGATCAGCGGCGACAGCCAGATATCGGGGTTCAGCCGGAAGTGGACGATGGTGATGACGAACACCGGGAACAGCAGGTTGGCCGGAAACGCGGCCAGAAACTGGGCGATGGGCTGGATCTTCCCGGCCAGCGTCGGGCGCAGGCCGATCAGCACGCCGAGCGGCACCCAGATCAGCGACGACAGGGCGATCAGCACCGCCACGCGCAGCAGCGTGATCAGCCCCAGCACCATCACATGGCCCACGTCATTGAGCGTCACGCCGGTCTGTACATAGAGAATGACGCGCCAGGCGATCGCCAGCGTCAGCAGGATGACGATGGCGCTCCAACACCGATCGATCGTGCGCGAACGCCGCTGCCGTTGGGCGCTATTGCCGCGGCGCAACGGCCGGGCGGGCAGGCTCAGTTTCAGGCGCGCGGTTTTGGCCAGCAGCGCGCCCAGCGGCGTCAGCAGCAGGTGGATCAGGCGCGTGCGGCGCATCAGGTTCAACAGCCAGGAAGTGGGGGCGCTCGCCGAGCGGGTGGTTTCCATGCGGAATTTGTCCGCCCATGCCACCAATGGCCGGAACAGCAGCTGATCGTAGGCCAGGATCACCACCGTCATGGTGAGCAGCACCCAACCTATCGCGGGCAGATCCTGGCTGAGGATCGCCTGCGCGAGATACGCGCCGATGCCCGGCAGCGTAAAGGTGTTGTTGCCGACGGTGATCGCTTCCGACGCCACGATAAAGAACCAGCCGCCGGACATCGACATCATCATGTTCCAAATCAGCCCCGGCATGGCGAACGGCGCATCCAGCTTCCAGAAACGTTGCCACGGGCTGAGGTGAAACCCGCGTGCCACTTCTTGCAGATCGCGCGGCACGGTGCGCAGCGACTGGTAGAAGCTGAAGGTCATATTCCACGCCTGGCTGGTGAAGATGGCGAACATCGCCGCCAGCTCGACCCCCAGCACCCGGCCGGGGAACAGCGCGATGAAAAAGGTGACGGTGAAAGAGATGTAGCCGAGTACCGGCACCGACTGCAGGATATCGAGGATTGGCACCAGCACTTTCTCGGCGCGCCGGCTCTTGGCGGCCAGGGTGCCATAGACCAACGAGAATGCCAGCGCGGCCACCATCGCCACCAGCATGCGCAGCGTGGTGCGCAGGGCGTATTCCGGCAGGTTGGCGGGATCGAGCGATATCGCCTGCGTTTTCAGCGTGACGATCGGTTGCAGAGTTTGATGCAGGCCGATGGCCATCATGGCGATCAGGCCGATGATCAGCGGAAAGGCGATGACGTCCCAGCCATTGGGCAGCAGGCGCCGGGCAGAAACATGGGTGTTGAGCCGGACGTTCATTTCACTTCTCCCACGGCGGGCACAAACAAGAAAGTGACAATCGCATAAGGACTATAGACCATCCGACGCGGGCGATTCTAAACCGTTGCTCACCGGCGGCGGTTTCTGTGCCGCAAACGGGCGATACTGTAACCCGTGAAGATGACGGTTAAGTTATGCTTGTCGCTGCCGTGCGAGTGGCGCGGCGGCAATAAAGTGACAATAATTCCAACTCACAGTGCAAGGCTAAGGAGCGAGCAGATGTCTGTCGTCAATGATACGGAAACCTCGAACAAGACCGGCCTGGCGCCGTTGGCGTTGGGCGCATTGGGCGTGGTGTTCGGCGATATCGGCACCAGCCCGTTGTACACCCTGAAAACCGTGCTGTTTCTCTCCGGCGATGCGCCGTCGGCGCCGGTGATCCTTGGCCTGCTGTCGCTGATTTTCTGGACGCTGGTGATCGTCACCTCGCTCAAATACGCCATGTTCGCCATGCGCATCGGCAACCGCGGCGAGGGTGGCATCATGGCGCTGATGTCGCTGCTGGTCAGCAGGCGGAAATCCCGGCCGCTGGTGCTGTTCGCCGGCCTGTTCGGCGCGGCGTTGATCTACGGCGACGGCGCCATCACGCCGGCCATCTCGGTGCTCTCCGCCCTCGAGGGGCTGAACATCGTGCTGCCGGCGTCGCAGCCCTACATTCTGCCAGCGGCGGTGGTGATTTTGCTCAGCCTGTTCGCCATTCAGCCGCTGGGCACCGCGCGCATCGGCCGCGTGTTCGGGCCGATCATGGCGCTGTGGTTCCTGTCGATCGCCGCGCTGGGCGTGTGGGGCATCATCCAGCATCCGGCGGTGCTGTTGGCGCTGAACCCGCTGTACGGCATTCATTTCCTGTTCTCGAACGGGCTGACCAGCTTCCTGGTGCTGGGCGGCGTGTTTCTGTGCGTCACCGGCGCCGAAGCGCTGTACGCCGACATGGGGCACTTCGGCAAACGGCCGATTTGGCTGGCCTGGTTCGGCATTGTGTTTCCCAGCCTGTTGCTCAACTACGCCGGCCAGGCCGCGCTGATTTTGGCCGGCGCCGACGTCACGCAGAACATCTTCTTCCGCCTGTGCCCGCCGGCGCTGCTGATCCCGCTGGTGATCCTGGCTACGCTGGCGACGATCATCGCCAGCCAGGCGATCATCAGCGGGGCTTTTTCGATGACCCGCCAGGCAATCCAGCTGGGGTGGCTGCCGCGGCTGCGGGTTAAACAAACCACCGAGGAAAGCTACGGGCAGATCTACATCGGCGCCATCAACTGGCTGCTGATGGTGGTGACGCTGTTCCTGACGGTGTTCTTCAAATCCTCGGACAATCTGGCCGCCGCCTACGGCATCGCCGTCTCGTTGACCATGATCATGACCACCGGCTTGCTGTTCGTGGCGATGCGCGAGGTGTGGCGCTGGGGGCTGGCCGCCAGCCTGTTGGTGGCGGGGTGTTTCTTCGTGGTCGATCTGAGCTTCCTGACGGCCAACCTGACCAAGGTGTTGCAGGGCGGTTACATCCCGCTGCTGCTGGCCGCCGCGGTCTATACCGTGATGCTGATCTGGCATCGCGGGGTGCTGGCGGCCGTGCGCACCCTTGGCGAGACGACAGTGCCGATCGCGGATTTCCTGGCGAAAATCCAGCGTGAATCCGTGCCGCGGGTGCCGGGCACCGCGGTCTTTCTCACTCGCAGCCTGCAGGGCACGCCGCCGGTAATGAAATGGCACGTCAAACGCAACGGCTCGCTGCACGCCAATGTGCTGGCGCTGACCATTGCCATCGTCAATGAACCGCGGGTATCGAATGCCGAACGCCTGGTGATGCGCGAACTGGCGCCGGGGTTTTGGTGCGGCGTGGCCAGCTACGGCTTTATGGAGCGGCCGAACATCCCGCAGCTGCTGCAGCACGTCGAGGCGCAAAAATGCGGCCTGAACTTCGACGAGGCGACTTACTATCTCGGCCATGAAACCGTGGTGCGCCGCGAGGCGAACGACCGGTTGCCGTCCTGGCAGCGCAACCTGTTCGCGCTGATGGTGCGCAACGGCATGCACGTCACGGATTATTATTACCTGCCCAGCGATCAGGTGGTGGAGATCAGCCGCCGGGTGCCGGTATAGGCCTGGCGGGCATAAGCTACAACCCGGGATTCTTTCCACGCCGGCCGCAGTCGGCGTAGAGTGCTGCTATGTTCGATAACCACAGGGGATACCGATGCTGTTCGATTTAAACCTGCAGGCGGCCGAACTGCCTGAGGCCTGGCGTTCTACCGTGCTGGGCCGCGTCGGTGTGGCCAATATCAAAGTGCTGCGCATGGATGAGCGCAGCATTGCGGATGAAGTGCATGATTACAGCGAAGGGCTGCTGGTGATCCGCGGGCAGCTGCGGCTGCAGGTGGCGGGGGAAACGATTGTGGTGCAGGCCGGCCAGCTGTATCAGGCCGCGGCCGGCGTGCCGCACCGCGTGTTGCCGGGCAGCGAAGGCACGCTGGTGATTTTCGATTTGCCCGAAGATTAAGCGTCGTTTTTGGGCTGCGGCGGCGTCAGAAATCTGACAACACCCTGCAGAAAGCGTTGTCTGCCGGCATTATCTCTATCGAGATGGACAAAATGGGTTGCCTCAGGAATGACCAGCTTTTCGGCTGAAGGGGCATCTTTCATGATGGCGTCCACATCTTCAGGCCGGCTCCAGAAATCCCGGCCTGAGCGAATAACCAACACGGGAACGGTGGTTAAGGCCGTTGCGGACCACTGTTTTCGGCCAATCGCCAGCTCAAAGCTGTCAGCCATTGCGCCTGTCGGCGCCCTGAAACTGGGCGGCGTTCTGCGCTGCGAGGTACTGTCTGATGCCAGCGCGGCATCAGCGTAAGCGCGTTTAACGGTTTCATCTCGCCACTGTGTTTTATCCGCCACGGGAATGCTGTTATCCCAGGCGACAAACAGGCTGTCTCGCGTGTTCAGGCTCCAGCCGCCAAATTTGGCGGCGTTGAAGTGCCCGGAGTTTTGAGGATCGTCGAGTGGCGACCCCCGTCCCAGCAGCGGGTGATGGGCGGATCCGCCATAAAGCGTGTTGTAGAGCACCAGACGTTCCACATTCTGCGGATATTGGGCCGCGTAAGCTCCCGCCCAGTGTCCTCCCGTCGCCCATCCCAGGAGATTAACGCGAGGGGCGCCGCTCCACGTCTGAATAGCCTGCACGGCGTGACCGATATCGGTTACGGCATCCGCCGTGCGGATCAACGGCGCCGACTGGTCAGGGGGGCTATCCATCGCGGCCGGCCGGCTTGATAACCCATATCCCCGCAGATCGAGGATATACACCCGAAAGCCGGCTAACGCCAGAGCTGCAGCCAAAGAGCCGCCTTTGACGGGCAGATCAAAAGAGGCGAGGCCGGGAACCCGGGCACCGTGAATCAGCAGCACTGGCGGTTGCGGTATCTTACCCTCAGTTTTTAGGCTGACCTCCCTGACGTGGAGTTGCTCTGCGCCGGCAAGCAGAATGTACCTGTCGGTTCGATTTATCGGCGCGGGGATCTCATTTTCTTCTGATGCCGCCAGTGAGGATGATGCCGACATCACAAGGAGGGCCAGCAACATATTGAGGCTTCGGTAAGTCAGTGACAACGATCTGAGTATGTTCATTGTTATTTCTGCTCCGCGAATATATACAGGAAGCATCTTCAGGTAGCCTTGCTAGTGTGTCTAATACTATCGAGGGGCTTTCTTAATACGTTTAAGGTATCGCGATATGCTCACCCTGCGTCAGCTCCGCCAATTTCTTGTGGTTGCAGAAACCATGAATATCCGGAAAGCGGCCGAGCGTTTGCACATGGCCCAACACCCTCTGACAAAAGCGATCCGTCAAATGGAGGAGGCTTTGGGCACCCGGCTTTTTGAGCGAACCAATCGAATAACGGCGCTGACCCCTGCAGGAAACGTGTTGCAGAAGGAAGCGGTTACGACGCTTATGCAGATGGAACGGTCGATGTTGCTGACCCGACGTGCGGGTCAGGGAATGACGGGGGCGTTACGTATCGGTTTTGTGGCCACGGCCGTCAGACATTTACTTCCCGAAATGATCGCTCGTTTTCACTTTTCTTTTCCGCAGGTTGTTCTTGAATTGAACGAAATGACGACCGCGCGGCAGGTTGCGAGCCTTTTGGATGACTCGCTTGACGTCGGTATTGCGGTTTTACCTGTTCCTGAATACGCAATACAGAAGCTGTCTTACCATCGATTTTTTAGCTGCCCATTGATTGCCGCATTGCCGAATAAACATCCTGCCGCCGCCAGCGGCGCGCTGTCGCTCTCTGCCCTGGCCGAGGAGCCGTGGATATTATTCCCGGAGCAGGAGGGGCCGGGTCTTTATCGCTCTATTATTGAGGCCTGCGAAAAGGAAGGATTTATGCCTGAGGTTGTTCAGCGAGCCGTACAAATGGAAACGATAGTCGGCCTTGTCGCTTCAGGATTAGGGGTCAGCCTGGTTCCTGAATTTATGCAAAAAAGCGGCTGGGTAAACGTTTCTTTTTGCCCGCTGAGTGGAGAACAGATCCCGTATCAGGTTGCCCTGATCCACAAGCCGGAAAATACCAATCCTTACGTCGCGGATTTTGTCAGAAACGCAGTTCCTCTTCAGCCATACGTCCCCACTTAAAAAGCGCGCCAGGATCTTAGCCGCGTTCGCGTTAAAGAGAGATCAAGCGTTGCCCAGGGTGGTGAGCGCCACGTTCACCGCCGCCATCAATCGCTTTTCTGTGACACCGTCACGTGCCTGAATCGACAGGCCGTGCAGGAAGACGGCGAAAAAGTCACCCAGACTGTCGGCGTCGGTGTCGGCCGGCAATTCGCCGGCTTGCACCGCCTGCCGCAGCCGTTCGACGATCTGCTGGGTGCGCTGCAACCGATGCTCAGCCAGCCAGGTTTTGAGCCCGTCGTTTTCCGCACTGACGCTGGCGGCGGAGGATACCACCATGCAACCCTGCGGCAGATCCGGCCGGCTGTAGAGCCGCACGGCATCTTCCAGCATACGTTGGATCGCCGGGCGAATGCCGCTTTCCTGCGCGAAGGCGCGATCGGCGAAGCCGCCTTCCTCGGTTTCATAACTGGCGATCGCCTCGCGGAACAGCTGCTCTTTGGAGCCGAACGCTTTGTAGATGCGTGCGGAAGCAATGCCCAATTCCGCCACCAGATCCGACATCGAGGTGCCTTCGTAACCCTGTCGCCAGAATAAGTTTCGCGCTTTCAAGAGCGCCTGTTCGCGGTCGAACTCGCGCGGTCTGCCTGCCATTCGCTGCTCCAATTTACGTGCCATTCAGCGACATAGGATCGCTTAAATCGGCGGGAATACCAATGTCTTTATAAATTTCTCTTGCGGTCATCGCGCTTTGCTTCTATTGTTTGTCAATCGACAACTAATAGGAGTTTACGATGAAAACCCTCAAAGGTCCAAGCCTGCATCTCGCGCAGTTCAGCGATGAGAACGCGCCGTTCAACAGCCTGCCCGCCATCGCCGAGTGGGCGGCGCAGACCGGCTTTAGCGCGCTGCAGATCCCGGCCTGGGATCGGCGTTTATTCGACGTGGCCACCGCCGCGGAAAGCCAAACTTACTGCGACGATCTGACCGGCATGTTGGCGGAACAGGGGTTGGTGGTCAGCGAATTGACCAGCCATATCTTCGGCCAGCTGATGGCGGTACACCCGGCTTACGATGCGCTGTTTGACAGCTTCGCGCCGCCGGCGCTGCAGGGCAATCCGCAGGCGCGCGGCGAGTGGGCGCGGCAGCAAATGCTGTTGGCGGTGAAGGCGTCGGCGCGGCTCGGGCTCAGCGAGCTGGGCACCTTTTCCGGTTCGCTGGCCTGGCCCTATCTGTTTCCGTTCCCACAGCGTCCGGAAGGACTGATCGATACCGCGTTCGACGAGCTCGCCAGGCGCTGGCTGCCGGTGCTTAACGCCTGCGACGAGCAGGGGATCAACCTGTGTTACGAAATTCACCCGAGCGAGGATCTGCACGACGGTGTGACATTCGAAATGTTTCATGAGCGCGTCGGCCATCATCCGCGCTGCCGGGTGCTGTTCGATCCGAGCCATATGGTGCTGCAGCAGCTCAACTATCTGGAGTTTATCGATATCTATAAGGAGGTTATCGGCATGTTCCACGTCAAGGATGCCGAGTTCAATCCGACCGGTCGGCAGGGTATTTACGGCGGCTATCAATCCTGGATCGATCGCGCCGGCCGCTTCCGCTCGCTGGGCGACGGCCAGGTCGATTTCAACGGCATCTTTTCACGCCTGACGCAGTACGGTTATTCGGGCTGGGCGGCGCTGGAGTGGGAATGTTGCCTGAAAAACCCGCAGGACGGTGCACGCGAAGGCGCAGCTTTCATTCGCGATCGCATTATCCACGTCACCGACAAAGTGTTCGACGACTTCGCCGGCGCGCCGGTCAACCCACAGCAGATCAATGCCTTGCTTGGCATTCGCTGAGCCTAATCTTTCAGGGAGTTACCCCATGCAATACCTACAGAACGAGGTCCCGTTGGCGGATCTCGCGGCGGAACACGTCTATCTCCAGGTCAACGGCCGGCGCCTTCACTGCGTGGTGGCCGGTGAAGGGCGGCCGGTGCTGCTGATCCCCGGCTGGCCGCAAACCTGGTACACCTGGCGCCATGTGATGCAAGCGCTGGCGGCGGCTGGTTTTCAGGCGATCGCCGTCGATCCGCCGGGCATCGGCGATTCTGACAAGCCCGCTGGCGGCTACGACACCGGCAGCATTGGTGCGGCGTTGCACGCAATGATGGCGCAATTGGGCCATGAACGTTACCAACTGGTTGGCCACGACATCGGCATGTGGATTGGATACGCCATGGCGAGCGATTTCCCGCAGGCGGTGGAGCGCCTGGTGCTGACGGAAGCGGTGATCCCCGGCCTGGCGCCGCCGCCGCCGATTTTCGTCGCGCCGGAGGAGAACATTTTCCTGTGGCATTTCATGTTCAACCAGCTGGCGGATTTGCCGGAGACCCTGACCCAGGGGCGTGAGCGGGAGTATCTTGGCTATATCTTCAACCGCTGGTCCTATCGGCGCGATCGGGTGGCGGCGGAGGTGTATATCGCTGCTTACTCAGCGCCGGGCGGCCTGCGCGCCGGATTCGACTATTACCGGGCGATCCCGGAGACCGTGCGGCAAAACCGCCTGCGCGCCGCCACGCCCCTGACGATGCCGGTGTTGACGGTGGGGGCGGAGCACGCCACCGGCGACGCGCCGCTGACGACGCTGCGGGGCAATGCGCACGATTTGCGGGGCGAAACGGTCGCCGGCTGCGGGCATTTCATTACCGAGGAGTGCCATGAGGAATTTATTGCACTGATTACGCCGTTCCTGGCAGGAGAACCCCATGCCGCTCGATGAACGCATTGCCGCTTTTTTGACGGCATCGGCCGATGCGCCGCCCCCCGCATCGCTGGCGGAAATGCGCGCGGCCACGGAAACCGGTTTACGCCGGCTGCAGGGCGAGGCGGAACCGAGCGGCGGCGTCAGGGAATATACGGTGATCGCCGCCGATGGGTATCGGATCGCGCTGCGCGCCTATCTCCCTGCGAGGGAAAACTGCGCCGCCGCGCAGCCGGCAATGCTGTTCGCCCACGGCGGCGGCTGGTGCCTCGGTTCGCTGGCGCTGTACGATCGGCCCTGTCAGGCGCTGGCCAACGCCACCGGCCGGGTGATCCTGTCAGTCGACTACCGTCTGGCGCCGGAATACCCGTTTCCGCAGCCGCTGGAAGATGTCTATCAGGCGCTCTGCTGGGTGGCGCAACAGGCGCCGCAGTTGGGGATCGACGCGCAGCGCCTGGCGGTGGGCGGCGACAGCGCCGGGGGAAATCTGGCGGCGGCGGTCGCGCTGCTGGCGCGGGATCGCGGCGGCCCGCACATCGAGCGCCAGCTGCTGCTGTACCCGGCGCTCAGCCGCGAGATGGCGACGACGAGCTATCGCGAGTTTGCCGAGGGGCACTTTCTGACGCGCGACGCGATGGTATTTTGTTGGCAGCAGTATCTGGCCCAGCGGCGCGATCCCGGCGCCGAGCCGCTGCACGCCGCCACGCTGCGCGGGTTACCGCCGGCCACCATCCTGAGCTGCGAATATGATCCGCTGCGCGATGAGGCCGAGCAGTATGCGCAGCGGCTGCGCGAGGCGGGCGTGCCGGTGCGCTGCGAACGGTTGCCGGGCATGGTGCATGCCTGCATTCACATGCTGGGGCTGACCCCGGCGGCGCGGCGGCTGTTCGAACTGGCTCGCGAGTAAAAAAAGCCCCGCACTGCGTAATGCTGGTCAGTTAAGCCTGACTGGCATTTTTTATCCATCCTCTGGGCGTTCTGTGCAAGGGAATTGCCGTAAACCCCTCGCATTTCTCTGATGCCGTAGCGAACGGCAATTGGAGGGGCCGATGGCGCGGCCCCTCCACCCGCGCCTTCGCTTAACACCGTCTGTCCGCTGCGCGGATACCCTCGCCGCGTCTGCATTGTCGGGCGGGTCGGCTGCGACAAACGTCCCTGTTAGTCTCGCCTCAACCGGCCTTCCCTGGCCGGTTGCCCCTGACAACGCCGTCTTGCTCGGCAGCCGGTGATGCGCACTAAAGGTCAACACCCGAGCTGGCAGCTACCGGGCAACCTGTCCCTTGGTAGAGGCGTTGGAGATGAGCGCGGTGTTGAGCGCCCTTGAAGGCGTCGAACGCAGTCGCGATGCATAGGCGAAACCGCCATGGACGGCGGTTTCAGGCGACACAGGCAGGGACGCCTGTCGCAACCGGCCTCA
>NZ_KV792503.1:356-22140 GCF_001808215.1 Serratia sp. HMSC15F11 | reverse complement strand
GGGGCCGCGCCTTCGGCCCCTGGCTCGGTCGAAGCGTATGAGCCACATGGCGCATCTCACCTTTATCGACCGAAAACTACACAAATACGTTCAGAAAAACGCTAACTAACCAGCATTACCCGCACTCATTCATCCGACGCGCGATTAACGGCCGGCGACGGTGACGAAGCGGGTTTCCAGGTAGGATTCGATCGCTTCGCTGCCGCCTTCGGTGCCGTGACCGGAGTCTTTCACGCCGCCAAACGGCGTTTCCGGCAGGCCGAAACCGATGTGGTTGATGCTCAGCATGCCGCTCTCCACGTCGCGCCCCAGCGCATTGACGGTGGCGATGTTGCGGCTGTAAGCGTAGGCGGCCAGCCCGTAAGGCAGGCGGTTGGCTTCGGCGATCGCCTCGTCATAGGTGGCGAACGGGCGCAGCAGGGCGACCGGGCCAAACGGCTCTTCCGACATGGCGCGGGCGCTCAGCGGCACGTCGCGCAGCACCGTCGGCTCGAAGAAGTTGCCTTTGCCCGCCACGCGCTTGCCGCCGCTGCAGGCTTTTGCCCCGTGGGCGACGGCATCCTGCACCAGCGCCTCGATATTGTCGACGCTGCGGCCCAGCACCATCGGCCCCATGGTCACGCCGTCTTCCAGCCCGTTGCCGAGCTTGAGCTCACGCACGGCGGCGGTGAATTTCTCCACGAAGGCTTCATAAACGCCTTGCTGGATCAGAAAGCGGGTCGGGGCGATACAGACCTGGCCGGCGTTGCGGAACTTGGACTGCGCCAGCTCTTTGGCCGCCGCGTCGAGATCGGCGTCGTCGAAGATCAACACCGGCGCGTGGCCGCCCAGCTCCATGGTGGCCTTTTTCATATGCTGGCCGGCCAGCGCCGCCAGATGCTTGCCCACGCGGGTGGAGCCGGTGAAGGAGATCTTGCGAATGGTCGGATGCGGGATCAGGTATTCCGAGATTTCCGCCGGGGTGCCGTACACCAGCGCGATCACCCCGGCCGGGATCCCGGCGTCGGCGAAGGCTTTGATCAGCTCAGCCGGCGAGGCCGGCGTTTCTTCCGGGCCTTTGACGATGATGGAACACCCCGCCGCCAGCGCGGCGGACAGCTTGCGCACGATCTGGTTGATCGGGAAGTTCCACGGCGTGAAAGCGGCCACCGGGCCGACCGGCAGCTTGAGGGTTTGCTGCTGTACGTCGCGGGCGCGGGACGGAATGATCTGCCCGTAGGTGCGGGTAGCTTCGCCGGCGAACCAGTCGATGACGTCGGCGGCGTTGAGAATTTCGATTTTGGCCTGCGCCACCGGTTTGCCCTGTTCCTGCGTCATGACGGCGGCGATGGCATTGGCGCGTTCGCGCAGCAGCGCCGCCGCTTTGCGCATCAGGTTGGCGCGCTGGTGCGCGGCGGTGTCGCGCCAGACGGTAAATCCGCGCTCGGTGGCGGCCAGCGCCAGATCGAGATCCTCTGTGGCGGCGTGCGCCACCTGACCGATTATTTCGTCGGTGGCGGGGTTGGTGACCGGCAGGGTTTTCCCGGCCAGCGCGTTGCGCCATTGTCCATCGATATACAGTTGAGTATCCGGATACATTGTTGCCTCTTGTTTGCGGAGTGTCAGGGGCCGATGAGCTTCGCGATGCGGCGCGCCTGAAAGGGACAGGGACCTTAACCCTACGCCGAATGGCGGCGATCGTCCAGGCGAGGGGCACGAAAGCGCCAGGGCGGCTACTCAACCGGCGATGTTTTGGCTATGCTGAGCAGATTGTCAGCACGGACGAGGAGGTCGGGTGCAAGGGGTACCACAACAGTTTCCGTTCGAGAAGGATTGCGCGCAGTTCCGGCATTTGTCGCATCTGCCGGGCGTCGAACTTTATCAGGCGCATATCGAGCGCTATGCCTTCGAGCCACATACCCACGACGCCTTCGCTATCGGCACCGTAGACACCGGGGCGGAGCGTTTCCGCTATCGCGGCGCGCAGCATCTGGCGGCGCCGGGCGCGCTGGTGCTGATGAACCCCGATGAGCTGCATACCGGCGAAGCCGAAACGCCGGGCGGCTGGTGTTACCGCATGCTCTATCTGGCGCCCGAGGCGCTGGAGCAGCTGTCCGGCGATCGGAGCCAGTGGTTCACCGATGCGGTGCGCCACGATCCGCGGGCGGCGCAACGCTTGTCCGCCATTCTGGCCACGCTGTGGCAAACCGACGATCCGCTCACGCTGGACGGCCTGCTGTTGGAGGCGGTCGAGCTGCTGCACCCGCACATCCGCACCGGGCGGCGGGAAAAAGCCGAGGCGGCGCACCGTTTCGAGGTGGTGAAAAGCTACCTGCACGACAACTTCGGCGAGGCGGTGACCCTCAATCAGCTGGCCGAGCTGGTGTCGCTCAGCCCGTACCATTTCCTGCGCAAGTTCAAGGCCGAATACCACGTTTCGCCGCAGCAGATGCTGATGGCGATCCGGCTGTCGCAGGCCAAACGCATGCTGGAGCGCGGCATGCCCGCCGCACAGGTGGCGGCGGCGGCGGGGCTGACCGATCAGGCACACCTGACGCGCGCCTTCGCCAATCGTTACGGCGTCACGCCAGTGCGTTTCCAGAAACAGGTGAAATTGGGTTAAAACAGCAACCTGCTACAATAATTCCTTCCCGCGTTTTCGCTACTCTGCCGCTGTCTTGTCGGGCGGGTTGGCCGCGCCGGCCGTTTGTCGGAGTCGTTATGTTCATTGGCGTTGTGTTTGCCCTGGCCGCCGGGCTGATGTGGGGATTGATCTTCGTCGGCCCGCTGCTGGTGCCGGATTATCCCGCCGCGCTGCAGTCCACCGGGCGCTATCTGGCCTTCGGGCTGATCACCTTGCCGCTGGCGTGGTTCGATCGCCGCCGCCTGCGCAAGCTGCGGCGCCAGGATTGGCTGGAAGCGCTCAAGCTGACGGCCATCGGCAATCTGCTGTACTACCTGTGCCTGGCCAGCGCCATTCAGCGTACCGGCGCACCGGTATCGACCATGATCATCGGTACCCTGCCGGTGGTGATCGCCCTCTGCGCCAATCTTTTTTACGGCCGGCACGACGGGCGGCTGGCCTGGGGCAAGCTGGCGCCGGCGCTGCTGCTGATCGTCTGCGGGTTAGCGTGCGTGAACGTCGCCGAGCTGCGCGGCAACGCGCTGCCGATCGATGGCTGGCGTTATCTCAGCGGCCTGGGGCTGGCCGTGTTGGCGGTGGCGTGCTGGACCTGGTTCCCGCTGCGCAACTCGCGCTGGCTGCGGGAGAACCCGACGCAGCGGCCGGCCACCTGGGCCACGGCGCAGGGGTTGGTGACGCTGCCGTTGGCGCTGCTGGGCTATTTGGCGGTCTGCGGCCAATTGGCGCTGAGCGAACCGGCGTTCGCCTTGCCGTTCGGCCCGCGCCCTGAGGTGTTTATCCCGCTGATGCTGGTCATCGGCGTGTTCTGCTCCTGGCTGGGGGCGCTGTGCTGGAACGAAGCCAGCCAGCGCCTGCCGACGGTGTTGGTGGGGCCGCTCATCGTGTTCGAAATTCTGGCGGGGTTGGCCTATACCTTTCTGCTGCGCCAGACCTGGCCGCCGCTGCTGACGCTGGCCGGCATCGTTTGCCTGATCGCCGGCGTGGTGTACGCCATGCGCATCAAGCCGCAGCCGGTGGTGGTGGCGCTGGAGGACAAGCAGGGGTGACGCCCGCCGCGAAGGCGGGCGCGAGGGTTAACGCTTGCTGTGGTGAATGATCTCTTCGGCCACGTTGCGCGGCGCTTCGGCGTAGTGGCTGAATTCCATGGTGTAGGTGGCGCGGCCCTGCGACATCGAACGCAGGGTCGTCGAGTAGCCGAACATCTCGGACAGCGGCACCTTGGCACGGATTTCCTTGCCGCCGCCGCCCGGGATCTCTTCCATGCCCTGCACCAGACCGCGGCGTGAGGAGAGGTCGCCCATCACGTTGCCGGCGTAATCTTCCGGCGTTTCCACCTCCACCGACATGATCGGCTCAAGGATCACCGGATCCGCCAGGCGGCAGGCTTCCTTGAAGCCGAAAATCGCCGCCATGCGGAACGCCTGTTCCGACGAGTCGACGTCATGGTAAGAACCGAAGGTCAGGTGCACCTTGACGTCCACCACCTGATAACCGGCCAGCACGCCGTTGTTCAGCGCCTCGAGCACGCCTTTTTTCACCGCCGGGATAAATTCGCCCGGAATGACGCCGCCCTTGATCTCATCGAAGAATTCGAAGCCTTTACCGGGTTCGTTGGGTTCGACGGTCAGCACCACGTGGCCGTATTGCCCTTTACCGCCGGACTGGCGCACGAACTTGCCTTCCACGTCGGCCACCCGCTTGCGGATGGTTTCGCGGTACGACACCTGCGGCTTGCCGGTGGTGGTCTCCACCCCGAACTCGCGGCGCATGCGATCGACGATGATCTCCAGGTGCAGCTCGCCCATGCCGTAGATGATGGTCTGGCCGGATTCTTCATCGGTGCGCACGCGGAACGACGGATCTTCCGAAGAGAGGCGCTGCAGCGCGATGCCCATTTTCTCCTGGTCGCCCTTGGTCTTCGGCTCGATCGCCTGGGCGATCACCGGCTCGGGGAAGGTCATGCGTTCCAGCGTGATGATGGCGCCGGGGTCGCACAGCGTATCGCCCGTGGTGACGTCCTTCAGGCCGACGCAGGCGGCGATGTCGCCGGCGTGCAGCTCGTCGATGTCCTTACGATCGTTGGCGTGCATCTGCACTATGCGGCCGATGCGCTCCTTTTTGCCCTTGATCGGGTTGTAAACGCTGCTGCCTTTGGCCAGCACCCCGGAGTAGACGCGTACGAAGGTCAGCTGGCCGACGAAGGGGTCGGTCATCAGCTTGAACGCCAGCGCCGAGAATTTTTCGTTGTCGTCGGCTTTGCGGGTGATGATTTCATCGTGTTCGCCGTGGCCTTCCATCGGCGGCACGTCGAGCGGCGAAGGCATCAGTTCAATTACCGCATCCAGCATGCGCTGCACCCCTTTGTTGCGGAACGCCGAGCCGCACAGCATCGGCTGGATTTCGCCGGCGACGGTGCGCACCCGCAGCCCGTGGACAATCTCCTCTTCGCTCAGCGGTACCTGGTTGAGGTATTTCTCCATCAGCTCTTCCGAGGCTTCAGCGGCGGCCTCAATCATGTTTTCGCGCCACTCCTGCGCCGAATCGCGCAGCTCGGCCGGGATCTCTTCGAAGCTGAAGTTCATGCCCTGCGAGGCTTCGTCCCACAGGATGGCCTTCATCCGCACCAGATCCACCACGCCGCTGAAGTGGTCTTCGGCGCCGATCGGAATGACGATCGGTACCGGGTTGGCTTTCAGGCGCTCGATCATCATTTTGCGCACGCGGAAAAAGTCCGCGCCGATGCGGTCCATCTTGTTGACGAACGCCAGCCGCGGCACCTTGTATTTGTTGGCCTGGCGCCAGACGGTTTCCGACTGCGGCTGCACGCCGCCCACCGAGTCATAGACCATCACGGCGCCGTCCAGCACGCGCATCGAGCGTTCCACTTCAATGGTGAAATCGACGTGCCCGGGGGTGTCGATGATGTTGATGCGGTGCTGCGGATAATTATGCTGCATGCCGTTCCAAAAGCAGGTGGTGGCCGCCGAGGTGATGGTGATGCCGCGCTCCTGTTCCTGCGCCATCCAGTCCATGGTCGCCGCGCCGTCATGCACTTCACCCAGCTTGTGGCTGACCCCGGTGTAAAACAGAATCCGCTCGGTGGTGGTGGTCTTGCCGGCATCGATATGCGCGGAGATGCCGATGTTGCGGTAACGTTCGATAGGGGTGGTGCGAGCCATAATCAACCTTTCTTAGCCGCGTGAAGGAGAGCGGCTTAAACAGCATGGATAATGGTGATAATCCTCATAGGGTTATCTGCCGGATCGCAGAGCCTCGCTCTGGTCATAAACTAATCGTAGTTGAAGGCGTTGGTTTTTATAAGCGATGGCTGCAATAGATGAAAGTTTGCGCGCAGGGGGAGAAAAGGACGAAAAAAAGGCCCGTAACGGGCCTGTTGTCGAGCGGCGCGTTCGCCGCTTATTTGCGTCCCAGCAAGAAGCCGAAAACGATGCCGACAGCCGCCGCAACGGCCACGCCGGCCAGCGGGTTGGCTTCCACCTGTGTTCTTACGCTGTCCGCTGCGTCTCGGGCGGCATAGCTGGCCTGGGAGGCGTATTTGCGCGCCGCGCCGCGCACCTGATGCTCCGGCGAATCGACGGCTTTGCCGAACGCTTCTTCTACCGCGCCTGCGGCTTCATTGGCTTTGTCTTCCGCTTTACCAAACATGCTGCTCTCCTGATTCTTATGGGTTAACGAATCCTAAGCCTAGCAGGTAGACGCCGTTTTTTGCAGCATTCTGTGCGTTATAAGAGCAATCCGAGCAGAGAAAAGTCTTGCCGGGCACGCGGTGACGGCTTCACCCGCGCGGCTTTTTGTGTTCTATTGGCTAGCTGTTTAACCGGGTATCGTTAACCTTTGACCGATTCGTTGAGTTGAAAGGACTCCCCATGTCAGTACTGCGTATTCTGGCGCTGCTCGCCGCGACCGCCGCCGCGTTGCCCGCCCAGGCCAAGCCTGTGCTCCACGGCGCGGCGGCCGAGAACGGCATTCGTTGGCAATCATGTCTCAACAGCGGTTTTCAGCGCTGGTTCGATGAGCCGCCACCACCGGGGCTGCGCTGCGGTTACCTTGAGGTGCCGTTAGCCTACGCCACGCCGCCCGCTCATGCGGCGCAGGCGGGCGAACAGACCGTGCGTTTGGCGCTGACCCTGCTGCCCGCCACCGGGCCGAAAAAGGGCAGCGTGGTGATAATCAGCGGCGGGCCGGGCCTGCCGGGCATCAATCCTTATTTGGGCAATGATGGTCACGTCGCCAGGCTGCGTAAATCCTACGACATCATCGGTTACGATCCGCGCGGCGTCGGCCAATCGACGCCGAAAATCTCCTGTCAGGTGGCCGAAGGCGACGAAACCCCGTCACCGGACGACAACGACGTGGCCGGTGCGGAGAACCAGACACGCACCCTGATTGCCGCCTGCATAAAACAGACCGGCGCGGACGTGCTCCAACATATCGGCACCGACGAAGCGGTCAACGATCTGAACGCGATCCGCCACGCGCTGGGCGAACCGGGGCTGACGGCGGTGGCGTACTCTTACGGCACCAAGGTGGCGGCGCTCTATGCCGAACGTTTTCCGAAGAAAACGCGCGCGCTGGTGCTCGACGGGGTGGTGGATCTGGCGGAAGACGATTTCACCCAGCGGCTGAACCAGGAGCGGGGCTTCCAGCAAAGCTTCCTGCGCTTCGCCGCCTACTGCGGCAAAACCGACAGTTGCCAGCTGGGCGGCGGCGCCAATCAGGCGCTGCAGCGTTATCATGCCTTGCTGCGCAAGCTGCATGAGCAGCCGTTCGTCACCGCGGCGGGGTATGAAATCTCCGCCGACGACGTGCTGACGGTCACACGTTCGCTGCTGCTGTGGCCGGAGCGCTGGCACGAGCTGGCGACCGTGCTGCGCCAGCTCGATGCCGGGATCGCCGGGCAGCAGGTTTCCGATCTGATCGACGAAAGCTATTCGCCGGATGCCGATGACGCGCTGAACGTCATCACCTGCGCCGACGTCGCCAACCCGACGGCCGATCCGCAGCTGCTGCGCCGGCAGCGGCAGGAGATCAATACCGCCGCTATGTATGCCCACTATCTGCCGCTGCACGAATATCCGCTGGAAATGTGCGATCTATGGCCGTACCACGGCAAAGATCGGCCGCACACGCCGGTGGCGTCTGCCGCGTTGCCGCCGCTGCTGTTCGTCGCGCAGCGCTACGATCCGACCACGCCGTACCGCAACGCGCAAGTGATGGCCGCCGCCTTTAAAAGCCCGCTGATCACCCGCGAACGCGACGGGCATACGCTGGTGCTGAACGGCATCGACAGCTGCGTTGACGAAAGCGTGGTGGATTATCTGCTGGCGCCGAAAAAGCCGCGCCACGACAAGACTTGCCGTTGAGGAGGCCGGGCGGAAGCCCGGCCTAAAGTGAGTCAATCGGCGAAAATGTGCGCCTGGCCCATCACGTTGAGAGTGACCTGAGAACCGGGCTGCAGGCCTTCGCGGCTGACGGTTTTGATCTCGATTTGCGCGCCGCCGGCGGCCATTTGCAGGTTGAGCGTAGAGACGAAGCCGGCGAAATCGATGCCGGTGATCACCGCCTGGCCGTGCTGCGCCGGATCTGACAAACCGATTTGAATCTGCTCCGGGCGCAGCATGATGCGCGCCGGGCCGCTGCGTTGCCGATCGTCGACGGCGATGCGCCCCAATGCGCAGTCGGCCCAGCCGTGCGCCAGTTCGGCGGTCAACACCAGCGTTTCGCCAAGGAAGCTGGCGGTCGGCTCATCGACCGGCCGCAGATAGAGATCTTGCGGCGCGCCCACCTGCGCCAGCCGGCCGTTGCGCATCACCGCCACCTGATCGGCGAACGACAACGCTTCGCTCTGATCGTGGGTGACCAGGATCGACGCCACCTTGGCCTCCGTCAGCAGTTCGGCGACCGCTTTGCGGGTGGCGGCGCGCAGGCCGGTATCCAGCGCCGAGAACGGTTCGTCCAGCAGCATCAGCCGGGGTTGCTGCGACAGGGCACGCGCCAGCGCGACCCGTTGCTGCTGCCCGCCGGACAACTCGTGCGGCCACAGCGCGGCCAGACGGCGATCCAGCGCCACCATCTCCATCAGCGCCTCGATGCGCCGCTGTTTCTCACGCTTGCTGCCTTTAAGGCCAAAACCGATGTTGCCGGCGACGGTAAAGTGCGGGAACAACGCGCCATCCTGCGGGACGAAGCCGATGCCGCGCAGATGCGCCGGCACCCAGCCGCCGCCGTTGCCCATGGCTTGCCCCTGCAGCAGGATCTGGCCGCCGTCGGGAATTTCAAAGCCGGCGATGATGCGCAGCAGGGTGGTTTTGCCGGAGCCGGAAGGGCCGACGATCGCCGTGCGGCTGCCGGCGGCAACCTGCAGGTCGATGTGTTCCAGCACCCTGATGGCGTTATAAGATTTTTCGATACCGTGCAGTTCGAGCGTGCTCATAGTCCCGCCGTGCGTTTAGATTGAGAATAAAGAAGCCAGGTGAGCGGCAATGACAGCGCCACCATAATCAGCGCATAAGGCGCGGCGGCGACGTAGTCTATCTCGCTGGTCAGCGCCCAAAATCCGGTGGCCAGCGTGCGGGTGCCGTTCGGCGCCAGCAACAGCGTGGCGGTCAGCTCATTGGCGATCGCCAGGAACACCAGCGCGGCGCCCGCTGCGGCACCCGGCGCCGCCAGCCGCAAGGTGGTGCTCCACAGCGCCTGCGCCGGCGATTTGCCGAGGCTGCGCGCCACGTTTTCCAATTCCACCGGCGCCTGTGCGATGCCGGCGCGCAGATTGATCAGCGCCCGCGGCATAAACATCAGCAAATACGCCAGCAGCAGGGTGATTTCGGTTTGGTAAATCGGCCGGAAGCTGTGAATGGTGATGGTCACCAGGGCCAGCGCCACCACGATGCCGGGCAGCGAGCTGGTCACGTAGTTACAGCCTTCCAGCACGCGGTACAGCCGGGCCGGATAGCGCACCGACAGCCAGGCCATCGGAATGGCGCACAGCGTGATCAGCAACGCGCCGACGGCGGACAGCGACAGCGTTTGCCACAGCGCGGGCCACAGTTCGGCGTTGCGCCACACCTCGAATCCCCCCAGCCACAGCCAGCGGGCCAGGGTAATGAAAGGCACGCCCAGCGCCAGCGCGGTCAGCGAAATCGGCAGCAGCAGCGCCAGCGCGGCGAGCGGCAGCGAAAGGCGACGCGGCGTTTGGCTGCGGGCGCTGCCGGAACCGACGCGAGCATAGCGCGCGCGGCCGCGGCTGAGAGCCTCAAGCAGCAGTAACCCGAGGCAGCACAGCACCAATACGCCGGCCAGCATGTTGGCCGCCGGGCCATTGAAGGTCGACTGGAACTGATCGAAGATCGCGGTGGTGAAGGTATCGAAGCGGATCATGGCATACAGGCCATACTCCGCCAGCAGGTGCAATGCGATCAGCAGGGAACCGCCCCAGACCGCCAGCTTCAGCTGAGGCAGCACCACGCGGAAAAAGACCGCCAGCGGCCGGGAACCGAGCGAGGTGGCGACGTCTTCGATACCGGGATCCAGACGGCGCAGCACGGCGGCGGCCGGTAGGTAAATGAACGGGAAATAGGCGAGCACCGAGATGAAGACCCCGGCGCCCAGGCCGTGCATCGACGGCACCAGGCTGATCCAGGCATAGCTTTGCACAAAGGCCGGCACCGCCAGCGGCGCGGTGGCCAGTACCGCCCAGAGACGGCGGCCCGGCAGCGTGGTGCGCTCGGTCAACCAGGCCAGGGCCACGCCCAGCACGGCGCAGATCGGCAGCGTCAGCACCACCAACAGCAGGGTGTTCAACAGCAGTTCCGCCACGCGCGGGCGGAAAACCAGAGCTTTGACCGTTTGCCAGCCGGTTTCAAACGCCACGCCGATAACGAATCCCAGCGGCAACAGCGCCAGCAGCGACAGCAGCACGGCGCTGGTCACTACGATCGTCCCCGGCCGCTGATGACGGGGGATAACAGAATAACGCCGCGCGGTCTGCGCGGCGTGGGTACTCAGGTTTGACATAACGATCAAAAACTCTCGGTTTGCCGGCGGGCCTTACAGCAGGCCGGCTTCGGTCATCAGTTCGACCACTTTTTTACTGTTCAGCTGCGCGGCGTCTACTTTCGGTGCGTCCAGATCTTTCAGCGGCACCAGTTTCGGGTTGGAGGCCGCGCCGACGCCGACGGCGTATTCGAAGGCGTTGTTGGTACGCAGGATCTCTTGGCCCTGTTTGCCGGTGATCCACTTGATGAACGCCTGAGCTTGCTGCTGATGCTTGCTGGAAGCCAGCACGCCGCCGCCGGAGATGCTGACGAACGCGCCCGGATCCTGATGTTTGAAGTAGTACAGCTTGATGTTGTTGCTGTTTTCGCCGGTTTTAGCGCCATCCACGAACGGGTAGTAGTGATAGATCACGCCGCTGTCGACCTGGCCGGCATTGACCGCTTTCATTACCGTGCTGTTGCCCTTATAGGCGGTGAAGTTGGTTTTCATCGCTTTCAGCCATTCCAGCGTCGCTTTCTCGCCTTTCAACGCCAGCAGCGCGCTGACGATCGCCTGGAAATCGGCGCCCGACGGCGAGGCGGCCCAGCGGCCTTTCCATTCCGGCTTGGCCAGGTCCAGCAGCGACTTCGGCAGTTGCGCTTCGGTCAGCTTGGCCGGGTTGTAGACGAACACGGTAGAGCGGGCGGCGATGCCGATCCAGCGGCCGTGGCTTGGGCGATACTGCGGTTCCACCTGGACCAGCGTCGCGGCGTCCAGCGGGGCGAACAGCTTGGCGTTATCCACCAACACCATCGCCGGGGAGTTTTCCGTCAGGAAGACGTCGGCAGGTGAAGCGCTGCCTTCTTGCACCAGCTGATTGCCCAGCTCGCTGTCGCCGCCGTTGCGCAGCGTGACCTTGATGCCGGTGTCTTTGGTAAACCCGTCGACCCAGGATTTCACCAGGTTTTCATGTTGGGCGTTGTAAATGACGATGCCCTGATCGGCGGAGGCCGCCTGAGCGCCGAAGGCCAGCATCATCGAGGAGGCGAGCAGGGCGACGGGGCCGAGAGATGAAATACGCAGCTTCATGCAGTTATCCTTTTTAGCGTTCGAATGAGGAAAACGAATATCGCCTGGCAAGCGCAAGCAGCCCGATTTTAGCCAAGAACATCAATAATGATAGTGAAAACGATTCGTATTAAATTATTTTTGACGATCGCTCACAAAATGAATTGCCCTAAGGATAAGTTAAGTTTCGGCTGGAATAATCTGTATTGATTGCCTGAATTTATTTCACCGTCGGTTCGCGACGTTCCCGTTCGGCGATGCCGGCCGCCGCGCCCTCCCGCTTGTTTTCGTCAGTTTTCGCCACTATTTCGTTGATAATGAAAGAAATTCAACACCGCCTTTGGTTATGACTCATAGCGATTAATGATTTAATTTATTCTACTGCCACATTGCATATTGAACGCGATAAAACACTTAACAGGGATATCGACGTGAGATATTCATTTAATGGCAAGAAATTGGCTGGTTTAATCCTCCTGGTTTTTAACGCGACGACAGCTCAGGCGGCCGACGTACCGGCGGGCACTAAACTGGCGCCGGTACAGGAATTGGTGCGCGCCAACGGCTATGAGCCGGCGACGCTGGATCCGAACCTGGCCGAGAGCAATGTGGAGTTCTACATCTTCAACGATCTGTTCGAAGGTTTGCTGCGCGTCGGGAAAGACGGCGAAGCGATCCCGGCGCTGGCGCAGAAATGGGAGCATCAGGGCAACGTCTGGACCTTCCATCTGCGGCCGCAGGCCAAATGGTCGAACGGCGATCCGGTGACCGCCGACGATTTCGTCTACAGCTGGCGGCGCCTCACCGATCCGAAAACCGCGTCGCCTTACGGCAGCTATCTGGCTTCGGCCTACGTGCTGAATGCCGCGGCGATCAACGCCGGCAGCAAACCGCCGAGCGAGCTGGGCGTCAAGGCGCTGGACGCGCACACCCTACAGGTGACGCTGTCGGAGCCCAATTCCTACCTGCTCAAGCAGCTGGTGCATTTCCCGGTCTTGCCGGTTAACCGCAAGGTGGTGGAGCAGTACGGCAAGAACTGGACTCAACCGGCGCATTTTGTCGGCAACGGCGCGTTCCGCCTCAGCCAGTGGGTGGTGAACGAAAAGGTGGTGGTGGAACGTAACCTGCAGTATTGGGACAACGCCAACACCGTGCTCAACAAGGTGACGTTCTTGCCGATACAGGGCTTCCCGGAAGTGGCGCGTTTTCGCGCCGGCGAGGTTGAGTTGGGGTATACCACGCCGCCGGAGCTGTATCAGCAGCTGAAAAAAACGCTCGGCGAGCAACAGCTGGTGACCTATCCGCTGCTCTCCACCAGCTATTTCGCCTTCAACAACCGCCAGGCGCCGTTTAACGACCTGCGGGTGCGCCAGGCGCTGAATCTGGCGCTGGACAAAGAGATTATCGCCGGCAAGGTGCTGGGATACGGGCAACAGCCGGCCTGGACCTTTACCCCAACGGGGGCGGGTGGCTATAGCCTGCAGCCCGGCGTTGCGGCCGGCTGGACGCCGGAACAGCGGCACGCCCAGGCGAAGCAACTGCTGGCGCAGGCCGGTTTCAACGCCGAGAACCCGCTGCGCTTTACCGTGCTGTACAGCAACGACGCCACCATCAAGAAGATCGTCATCGCCGCCGCCGCCATGTGGAAAAAGAACCTTGGGGTAGAGGCCCGCTTGCAAAGCCAGGAGCGTAAAGTGACGCTGGATAATATCAACCGCGGGCAGTACGGCGTGGCCTTTACCCGCTGGCTGGCGGATTACAACGATCCATCCACCTTCCTGAACGTGTTCCGTTCCGACAGCAGCGAGAACAGCCCTAAATACCATAACCCGGACTATGACCGTATTCTGCATCAGGCGACGGCTGCGCAGACGCCGCAGCAGGTGCAGCAATATTTCCAGCAGGCCGAGGCGGTGCTGGCCGCCGATACGCCGGTGGCACCGGTGTACTACGAGGCCAACGCCACGCTCATTAAACCCTACGTGAAGGGGATCGATTTTACCCCTCAAGGTGCCTTGTACGATAAAAACGTCTATCTTCTCGAGCACTGAGAAATAAAAAAACGGCTGATTTATATCAGCCGTTTTTTTAGATTCGCGTTTAATAACATTATCCTAAATACTCCATAAACGACGGGCAATCTTTTCTTCCCGCTGAAGAAAATACCGCCTACACTGCGCCGGTAGTTTATATGCAGTATCTCGTTTGGCGAGGCTCCTATACAAACACAGGTTACTGATCTGACGACATCGAGAGATGCCCAAGGTTAAGACAGGCTTTATCGGATTAAGGTTCAGCCCAAAGTAACTTCCGAGCAACAATTCGGATACGTTGTATAGTGCTAAAACCTGGACGCGGAGATAGGCAGTCTGCACTCCCTCTGTGGTTACGCCCCTATGCGATTCGCTGTTGAAGTTCAAAACAGAAATAGGGACTGACAATGACCAAGTCACATCAACATTATTCTTCTCCGGCGCTGAGCGCGACCGAAACTCTCGACGAGACCTCGGTCGCCGGCTATATGAACGCCGATTTCATTACTGTTCCCGCGACGATGACGGTCAATCATGCCCGGGAATATTTACTTTCACAGCTAAAAACGGACGAAATTCCCACCCGGGTATTTATTACCGCGGACGATTATCATCTGCGCGGCACGCTGTCGGTGAAAAAACTGCTGCAGTGCGACGAGCAGGATAAAGCGGTCGGCGTGATGATGGACCACAGCTATTTTCAGGTTTCGCCCGACGACGATCGTAACGACGTGGCGCATCTGCTCGGCAAGGGCGGCCTGGACGTGGTGCCGGTCGTGGCGAACAACACGCTGGTCGGCGTGCTGGGGGTGCGAGAGATCGCCCGCCTGGTCGAGGATGAAAACACCGAAGACGCACAGCGCCAGGGCGCGAGCCTGCCGCTGGACAAGCCTTATCTGGAGACCAGCCCGTGGGCGCTGTGGCGTAAACGTTCGGTGTGGCTGCTGATGCTGTTCGTCGCCGAAGCTTACACCGGCAACGTGCTGAAGGCGTTTGAAGATCAGCTCGAAGCGGCGATCGCGTTGGCGTTCTTCATCCCGCTGCTGATCGGCACCGGCGGCAACAGCGGCACCCAGATCACCTCGACGCTGGTGCGCGCCATGGCGCTGGGTGAGGTCAGCCTGCGCAACCTGGGCGCGGTGATCCGCAAGGAAGTGACGACCTCGCTGCTGATCGCCGTCACCATTGGCCTGGCGGCCTGGGTACGCGCCTGGATCATGGGCGTCGGCATGGAGGTGACGTTGGTGGTCAGTCTGTCGCTGGTGGCGATCACCGTGTGGAGCGCGATTGTCTCGTCGATCATTCCGATGCTGTTGAAACGTCTCGGCATCGATCCGGCGGTGGTATCGGCACCGTTTATCGCTACCTTTATCGACGGCACCGGCCTGATTATTTATTTCAAAATTGCCCAGCAGGTATTGGGTATTTAACCGCGCTCCGCCCGATGTTGCGGGCGGAGATGTAAAGCCTTAATGAGGAGGACGTTAAAAAACATGGATACCGACCAACCCCGATATTTAACGCAAGGGGCTTTTATCGATAACATTTAACCTGAGGACAAAATAATGGGAAACATGACTATTTTTATGGGATTCCTGGCAATGATCAGCTCACTGGGCCTGTTGGCGGCCTATATGAGCACCAAATGGGATGATTGATGAACGCAAAAGATCCGCCTAGATGCATCCTCCCCGTAACCGCTATTTATTATGGGGAGGATTTTTAGCGGCGCGCCGAACGTGCGGCCTGATACGGGAGTTGATAATAATGACGATTCTTATTCTGGGATTGCTCTACGCCATTTTAATGATCTCGGTGGGTGTTAATGAGATTTATTTTTATTCCACCGGAAAATCCAATTTTCTTACTAGCCTCATGCTGACATTTTCTGGCAGTATGCTGTTGATCGCCTTTGTCTGGCAATTATCCTCTAAAGTAAAAAAATAAATCACCGTCCGAATGTGAGCAGCATAATGCAGAATGAAAAACAGGCCGTGGCCAGAAACTCGATGATCGCCAGCGGGTTACTGGCTACGGGCAAGTTCGTCGCCGGTATTTTTACCGGCAGTATTGGCCTGATATCCGAAGGGATCCACTCTTTTACCGATTTTATCGCCACCAGCATCACCTGGCTGGCGGTGCGCATCAGCGATAAGCCCGCCGATGACGATCACCACTTTGGCCATGGCAAGGTGGAAAACATGGCGGCGCTGTTCGAGGTGCTGCTGTTGCTGGGCGCCGCCGGCTGGATCGTTTATGAGGCGGGCAGCAGCCTGCTCGGGCAGCCGCATGAGATCGTCGCCGCGCCGGTGGTGATTGCGGTGCTGCTGATTTCCATCTGCGTCGATTTCTTCCGCGTGCGGGCGCTCAACCGCGTCGCCAAAGCGACCGACAGCGCGGCGCTGGAAGCGGATGCGCTGCATTTCTTCTCCGATATGCTTTCGTCCGGCGTGGTGCTGCTGGGCATGGTGTTTGTGCTGCTGGGCTTTGGCCGCGCGGACGCCATCGCCGCGCTGATCGTCGCCGGCTTTATCTTTGTCGCCGCGATCAAACTGGGCAAACGCTCCTTTGACTCGTTGATGGATGCCGCACCGGCCGGGGCTACCGAGGCGATCCGCGCCACGCTGGCAAGTTTTCCGGCGGTGCTGGCCTGCGACAGCGTGCGCATCCGCAACGCCGGCGCGGTGCTGTTCGTCGAAATCACGGTGGCGGTGTGCCGCACCTTGCCGCTGGAACGCATCGACGCGCTGAAGCGAGAGATCGTCGAGCGGCTGCGGGAGCAGTACGCCAGCGCGGAATTCACCGTCATCGCGGTGCCGCAGACCCGCAGCGATGAAGACATGGCGACGCGCATTCGGGCGATTGCCGCCAACCACGGTGCGCAGGTGCAGAATGTGACCTTGCAGCAGCTGCCGACGCGCATGGCGATCGGCATGGATTTGGCGGTGCCGGCCAACGCCAGCGTGGCGCAGGCGCATGACATTGCCACGGAGATAGAGGGGATCCTGCGCCAGGCGATCGGTGAAGACACCGAGATAGAGACGCATCTGGAGCCGCAGACGCCGCATTGGCTGACCAGCGAGGATGTCGATGCGACGGAGCTGGCGGATATTCGGCGGATCTTGCAGTCGGCGCTGGAGCAGGGGGAGAGCGTGCAAGACGTACACAACGTCCGCGCGCGCAAGACCGACGGGGGCATTATCGTCAACTTCCACTGCCGGGTGTCGCCGGCGGTCACCATCGCCGCCGCACACGACGCGGTCGATCGGGTCGAGCGCCGGCTGCGCGCGCTTTATCCTGCCATCACGCGTGCGATAGGGCACGTCGAGCCGATCAAGCCCGGCATTTGAATCAGTTCGGCCAACTGCGGGTAGAGCGCCGCGTTGGCCAGCAGCAGCGGGTTGCCGTGCCGCAACCCGCCGTTGTGCATAAAGTCATTCGCCACGCCGCCGGCTTCGCGCGTCAACACCCACCCAGGCAGGCTGTCCCAGGCATTCATGTGCGGTTCGTAATAGCCCAGCAGCCGACCGGCGGCCACCTGGGCGGTCATCAACGCGCCGGAGCCGCTGCGCACAAACATCCCTCCCGCCTGCAGCAGGCGACAGAGAAAGCCGCTGAATTCCGCCGCTGACGCGCGCGGTGAAATCCCGACGCCCATCACGCCATCCGCGACGCTGCGCCCGGCATGCACGCCGATCGGTGCCCCGTTGAGAAAGGCGCCGTGGCCGCGACAGGCGCGGAACATCTCGCGGTGGTTGGGATCGTAGACCACGCCTATCGTCGGCTCGCCGTCGATCACCACGCCTATCGCGATACACCAGGTATGCAATCCGTTCAGGAAGCAGGCGGTGCCGTCAATCGGATCGACGACCCAAACGCAGGCGGCGTTTTCGCCGGTGCTGCCGCTTTCCTCGCCGAGAAACCCGTCCTGAGGAAAGCGGCGGCTGATCATACGGCGGATCAGCGCTTCGACGCGGCGATCGGCCTCGCTGACCACGTCCTGCAGCCCCTGTTTGAAGTCGACAGCCAGGCTTTGCCGCCGTTGATAAAAGCTGAAAGCGAGATCGGCGGCGGCGCGGGCGATCTCACGCGCAAAGCGGTAGCGCGCCTCGATGTCCCGTGGGGAAAGTGAAGTCATGACAGGCTCGATAGCAAAGAACGAATCGGTTTACCCTGCCATAAAAGGATGAAGGTAATGTGTCGCTCAGCGCGGCGGGGATGAAAAACGCAGCTGCATTATGGCATCGGGAGCCGAAAGCGGTTCGGTCGTGGCCCCGGCCGGTATTACCGCGCGCCAAAATGCCAGCCCGCGCGGATTATCCGGGCTGATCGACAGCGACCAGCCGCCGGGGTGCTGCGTGAACAAGGCGCGCGCGGCCCGTTGCCCCAGCCCGGTGCGCCGCCACTCGGGCTTGACGTAGAACTCCGCCATTTCGACGGTGGCGCTGTCCAGGCGCCGGACCAACGCGAAACCGGCCGTTTGCCGATCGCTCAAAATCAAATAGGGGTAGCGGCCGACCTCGCGCCAGTAGAGCGGCAGATAGGGGTAATCGCCATCGACGCCCAGCTCGCGAAGGCAATCGGACAGCATGACCGCCAGCAGCGGCCGCTGCGCGCGTGTAGCTTGCTTAAGGGAAAATGCCATGTCGCACTCCGTCAAAAAACAGGCCGCCGGAGGGCGGCCTGTCAAGGTTAGCCCAGATTCAACCGGGCGGTAATGTCGGCAATCTCGCGGCGCCAGCGTGCCTGAAGCGCCGGTTTCTGGTGCTTTGGCTTGCGCGCCAGATCATCCTCCAGTTTGCTTTCGAGGGCAAACAGGGCGGTCAACAGCGCTTCTTCGCCTTCCAGTCGCTCATCCGGCGTCGGACCGCCTGCGTTGGCCTTGTCCGCCGTCGGCAGCGCCGGCGCTTCGCCCGCCAGGCGCTGATACACCGGCGCCAGATCGTGCCACTCCTCCAGTTTTTGCTGGTCGATCAGCCAAAAGCGGTTGCAGCTCTGTTCGATCAGCATCCGGTCATGGGTGACCAATATGACGGCGCCGGCGAACTGGCGCAGCGTTTCCGCCAGCTCTTCTTTGCCAGCCATGTCCAGGTGGTTGGTGGGCTCGTCCAGCAGCAGCAGCGAATGGTTGGCCAGCGTCAGGCCGACGAACAGCAGCCGCGAACGCTCGCCGCCGCTCAGCGAACGGATCTGCTGATGGTGGCGCAGGTAAGGGAAACCGGCGCCGATCAGCGCCATTTTCCGCTGTTCCTCGGTCAGCGGCGCAAACTGCGCCAGCGATTCGCTCAACGTGTCTTCATCGCGCAGCTGTTGCAGGCTCTGATCGTAATAGCCGATGCGCACGCGCGGGTGGAAGATCGCCGGGCGTTCAGCGGGGTGCTGATACGCCTGCCACAGCAAGCGCAGCAGTGACGATTTCCCGCAGCCGTTGCGCCCGATGATGGCGATGCGATCGCCGCTTTTGACGCGCAGATGTTCCAGGCTGAACAGCACCGGCGCATCCGGCGCCGGGCGCACGGCCCATTGCTGCAGCGCCAGCAGGCGATCGGCGTCCAGCGCCTCTCCCTGTAATCGCAGCCGCCACGGGCTGCCGGCGGTCAGGGTGGTCTGTTCTTCCTTCAACCGATCGACGCGCTTTTCCATTTGCTTGGCTTTGCGCGCCAGATCTTCGTTGTCATAGACTTTGCCCCAGATCGCCAGGCGTTTGGCGCTTTTTTCCACCCGGTCTATCTCTTTTTGCTCCGCCTGGCGCCGATGCTCGTCCGCAGCGTCCTGTTCCGCCAGTGCGACGCGCGCAGCGGAGCAGGGCAAACGGAAGAACTGCAGCGTTTTGTCGCGCAGGATCCAGGTGCAGTTGGTCACCTGATCGAGCAGATAGCGATCGTGCGATACCAGCACGAAGCTGCCGCTCCAGCTGCGCAAGAACTGCTCCAACCACAGTAGTGTGGGCAGATCCAGGTGGTTGCTGGGTTCGTCGAGCAGCAGCAGATCGGGCTGGCGGATCAGCGCGCGCGCCAGCAGCAGGCGGGTGTGCTGGCCGCCGCTGAGGGTGCCGGCGGTCAACGTCCAGCTCACCGGTTCAAACCCCAGCTCGGTAAGCAGCGCTTCACAGCGCCAGCGTTCGCTGAGGTGTTGGCCCGCGGGCAACTGCGCCAGTACCGCATCCAGCAGGGTGCTGGCGTGCAGCTCAGGCGGCAGGTGTTGTTCGATGCGCGCCATCAGACATTGGTGTGACAATGTCACCGTTCCGCTGTGGATGGGCAGGGCACCGCTAAGCAGTTGCAGCAGGGTGCTTTTGCCGCAGCCGTTGTCGCCGATCAAACCGATGCGATCGCCTTTTTTCAGGCTGAAGGAAATCTCGCTCAGCAGGACGCCGAACGCGTTGTCGTAACCGACAGATTGTGCAGACAGTAGTGTGCTCATTGCTTACTCAAGAGTTACAGGCATGACAATGCCTATCGTCAAACATCGCTGACGACAACCCGGTAAGCCGGAGGGAAGATCCTGGATTTTAGTAAGCTTCGCTCAAGCTGGGTTATCGCAGCACGATACCGGTAATGCTTGAGCGGCGACGATTACCAAAGAAGTGTGAGTGAAAAAACAATTCACACGTCAGCATAGTAAGTCTCCTTTTATTGGTTGCAGGTTAATCGGTGGCAGGAGTATAGAGCGCTTTGCGCCGCGCCGCCAGTGGAAAAGCGCCTGAATAATCAACAGGCTAAGTCCGGTGGGAGCGCGTGGCACATAATGGGAATAATTACTGTATTTCGGCCGACATTAAGCAGCTATTATAATTAGCGTTTATGGTTAAGCGGCGGTTCATCCGCCGCCTGTTCGTCTGTCTATCAGATAATGATGCTGAGCACTGAATTTATGTTAAAGCCTCGCCCGTTCCTGCTGTTGTTGTTATTGCTGTTGGGTTTGCAGCTGACGCCACTCGCCGCCGTCGCCGCTACCCAGGATGATCCCGCCGCCGAAAGCGCGCCCGATCCCGCCACGCAGCTGAAAGCCGCGCAAAAGCAGTTGGACAACATGAAGCAGCTGGTTTCCAAAGCGACCACCGATACCCAGCTCAGCAAATTGCGGCTGGCGACCGACGATCTGGTCGCCAGCATGGAAAAACTTGCCACCGATCTGCAGCCCGAGCAGGACAAACTGAAAGCGCAGCTGGACGTCCTGGGGCCGGCCCCGGCGGCCGGCGCGCTGCCGGAAACCCCGGCGGTGGCCCAGCAGCGCAACGCGCTGAACAACAGCAAAAAGCAGCTGGATGACGCGGTGAAACGCGCGCAGGCCATCAAGAGTAGTGCCTTCGAGCTGGGGCAGCAGATTGGCGATCTGCGCCGGGTGGCGTTTAAAACCCAGCTGGCGCTGAATACCGGCAGCATTTTGGGGATCAAATTCTGGGCGCCGGTGGTGCAGCCGTCAGAGGATGACGTACAGCGGCTGGATCAGTTCAACGCCGAGATGAAAGCGGCCTGGGACGCCAGTTGGCAGGACGAGTGGCGGTACGGCACGCTGGCGTTGCTGGCGCTGGCGGTGATTGTCTGGTCCTGGGGGCGCTATTTTTCCGAGCGTTTTCTCGCCTGGTTCAGCATCCGTTTCCTGCCGGACGGGCGCCTGCGCCGCAGCTTCATGGCGATCGTTACCGTGGCGGGGACGGTGGTGACCACCTCCATCGCGCTGAACCTGCTGTATTACGTCTTTGTGCGCGTGCAGCCGCTGCCGGTGATGCTGGAGGATTTCGCGGAAGGTTTCAACCGTCTGGGAATTTTCTGCGCGCTGATCGCCGGGCTGGGGCGTGCGGCGCTGTCGTTGAATCGCCCGTCGTGGCGTCTGGCGTCCATGGATAACGACGTGGCCGCCGGGCTGCGTTACTTCTCGCCGCTGCTGGCCGGCCTGGCGCTGGCGTTCGGCACCGTGGAGCTGATCAACAACGTCGTCAGCGCTTCATTGGCCGCCACCATCTTCGGCAACGGCCTGGTGGCGGGGCTGATCGGCATGGTACTGCTGGCGGCGCCGCTGCGCGGCCAGCGCATTCGTCGCCGTCTGGAACAGCAGGGCGCGC